>CAZJRI010000066.1:0-7898 GCA_964548025.1 uncultured Pseudomonadales bacterium | reverse complement strand
ATGCCTGACGAATTTGTTGGTGATGTTGCCGACTACGATAGACAGGTCAAGCGAAGCGATCGAATCACAGTCAGAGTCAGTGGTTCGGGATTCAAGGAAGACACCACCGCGTTCTGCAAGGGCGAAATGCTGGAAACGAGCTTGAATAGCGAAGGTCTGTTAATAATAGTAATTCCGAAATACCTTCACGAGAATGAGAACTACCTGACGCTGACACTTAGACATTCGACCATGATCGGTGACTATAACTTATACGTTCAGATTGATGATTATCCGCTGGCAGGCGATGGTCTCTATTCAGAAGAAGAACAGACCGCAACTCTTGATTCGGTATTCGAGCCCGAAGGTGAGAATAGAAGTCTCACACCCCCAAGAGAAGTGCGTTATTTGCAAACCCAGAGAATTCTGGTTGTCTGCCGTTCAAGCAGGGACAGAGTGATGTTCTTCGATTATGAAGACAACATTGAAGACATTCTTAGATCTACCAAATTATTCAACTCGATGATGGATTCAATCCGTTTCCTGTAGTCGAAGTCTGTTTTACTGATGCTGCATCGTGGGCACAAGGGCACCGGGTTCTTCCCTGAGTCTACTACTGCACTACCAATCTGAGATCAGTTAGCAACAGACTTCGTGCAGAGTGTTCCGGGTATCTGAACCGCTAAAAAGAAATGACTAAACAACCAGTCTCAAAGGCAGTTGACCCTGCATTTCTTGGTGCAATTTGGTGGATTATCGATACAAACAATATTTATCGAACAACCCTGACTGATACAACCAGCGCCTCTGTTGGCTGTACATCCGACGGTGCAGGGGTCACAAATACCCTGGCTTGCACAGCCTGTTGGTCCCCCGGTATCAGATGCTGTATCGACTGAGGTGGGGTTCGTGCAAGATGATGCCAACATAACCAGCGTGAAAACAATGAAGAATCTTTTCATATCCGAATCCTTTCGGTGATGTATTCAGCCTTATCATCTTATTAATTACCTAAACCAACTTCAACGGCGGATCTCTGTTGCAGGATATGTTGACCTAAAGCTCTGATCATCCACCTGAGTTCACAGAGAAGAACTCTGCTTTACATAAGGAGGGTCACTGGATATCCCCGCCGCTGACAGTCGCTTCAAGCCAAACAGGAATCTTGGCAGATCCCATCGACGTACAGATACTTCATAGATAGCCAGGGAAACGAATGCAGTGGAAGCGATAAGGATTATCACTTCTACAAGGATTGGCAGTTTCATTGGAAAGATCACGTAGGCTGTTAGCAGCAGAATGGGTTGATGCAACACATAAACAGGCAATATGGCTACATTGAGATACGACAGCGTTCGGGATGGGCTATTCAGATACTTAGCAGAGTACCCCGACAATGTTAATATGGCGCACCATGCATAGATACCACTCAGCGCTGAGTAGATAATGCCGTCCCAGAAAGCGTCCATTCTTCCAGTCTGATAGTAAGCATTGCATGCCAGTTCGAGCACGAGAAAAACGAATGCCAGCACGGCAAAAAGACGACGCTGGTCTCTAACATATCCCCAAAAATAGGGATTCCTGGCGCAAAGTACACCGGTTACAAACATACCACCCCAACGAAGGTGAGCCGCCCAGTCATCGACAAAGGCATGTGTGATCGGGTTAAGCTCAGAAACAAGAATATTGGTTAGGCATAGCCAGAGTCCCGGTATAACGACAAGAACGATAGAAAATGTGCGCGACCCGTCTCCCCGGTCAGGTTGAATCAGCGGCAAGGCCACCGCTAGCAGTATTGAATAGACCATCAGATAAACCAGGAACCAGAGATGATCCCATGTCGGCAATTGTTTCCCCGGAAAGTCCGCCCCCTGCAGATAGTCATTAAGCCAGAACTCGATATATCCACTGGTAACCAGACCATGGTGGTAGAGTTCGATATAGGTTTGCGGCGGGATAATTACCAGCATCCCGAAAAGGATCACGGGCAGCAGGCGCCTGAGCCGGTCAACTGAAAATCTCCTTCTTCCGAGCTTCAGCAGGAGGAATCGGCATGCGACACCGGAGACAAAGAACAGCAACGCCAGTCGCCATGGATTAAGCGCGATCATCGCAAACTCTAGTGTCGGGTAGATGCGTGGGCTCTTCAGGTTGTAGTGCCACGTAACGTAGAGCATTCCGGTATGGAATAAAATCAGAAGACCAAAGGCAGTGACTCTCAGCCAGTCCAGGTAGTATTTGCGTGTATTAATCTGCTCACCCGGTTCGTCAATTTACGGCAAGTCTAAACATTTGATGAAATTTGTGGTATTGATATCACCTAATGAGTGAATTCAATATTAGTAAAATCAGAAAAATGGATGGTGCCCTGCTACTGGTATTCCATGAATTGATTGAATGTGGCAATGCGAGACAGGTGGCTGAACGACTCAGTCTGAGTCAATCGGCTATAAGTCACTCACTGACAAGGTTGCGGGAGTTATTTGACGATCCCCTGTTCATACGCAAATCCCACGGGCTTGAACCAACCCGGAGATCACTCGCACTTCGAGATGAATTGAGGGAACTGCTCCTGCACACCGAGAAATTGCTGGATGTCGATAAGACATTCGTTCCCGGTAGCACCAGACGCTGGTTTATAGTAACAGCCCCGGAATTTTTCACTTCTGTGATCGCGACCTCACTCGTCAGTAGATGGCAAAAAATAGCGCCGTCCATTTCGATCGAGTACCGGCAACTGGCAACCGGTGCAGCCTTCGATGACATCAGAAAAGGTACTCTGGACCTGGCAATCGGTCGAATTGAACAACCTATACCCTCGGACCTGGTTCAGGAGGTACTCTACGAGGACGTATACTGCATCGTTGCAAGAAAAAGGCATCCCCGCATTAAGGGAAAGATCACACGGGAACAGTTTGAGCAGGAATCCCATGTTCTCGCAAGCGCGCGAAGTGAAGTCACCCGTGCTGAAAGCAAGATCTACCCCAGCATGCCCTCTGGTGTTGTTGTAGGTAATTGGATGACGGCAATGTCCATGGTGTCGGAATCAGATTGTCTTGCAACCTGCCATCGAAAAATGGCCGAACGTTTTGCGTTGCCCCTCGGGCTTCAGGTCATTGAGCCGCACTTTAAACCGGATATCCTCACAGTATCAGTAGTGAGAAGGGAGAAGCCTGATGAAGGGGTTGAATGGCTGTTGCGACAAATAAGAGATGTTGTACAGCAACCGGATGCTGATAACTGAATATCCAATCTTGACGAGTCAGTCCCCCTTTTCGTTTGATATTGTCACCGAAACAAACTGCTGATTTTACGGTACTATTCGTCTGGTACTGTTCGGAAATAAGAAACCCTGTACTTATACTTCACAGAACAATAAAGAACACTACCCTGGTAGGAGGCTGCATGAAGAAGTCATGTGGTGAACTATGCGTTCTTGCGATGTTGATACTGCTCATTGGCGGGTGCAGTATCAGCGAGGGAACCATCCGCTTTGTCGCGGATCCACAATCAGAGCACGCGTTATCGATCGACCTGGTGTCAGTCTATGATGAAGCCTTGCTGTCTTTGCTCTATGAAGATGACGCCGCGCACTGGTTCGTCGAGCGTCAGAACTACTGTCGGGCATTCGCTGATGAGATCGATATCTGGCAATTTGAAGTGGTACCAGGATACCCGATCAACTTTAATATTTCGCCCAGGCGCGACTTGCTTGCCTTGTTTGCGTTCGTAGAGCACCCCACCAGTCCAGCCAAATTCTACCTGGGAACCCGGAATACACATTCCATATCCCTGAGTGATGACTTGATGACTGTCAGTTATGAATTCCCGAGTGATGTGTCCAACTCATTGTGGATGGGTGGAAACCCGTGTTCTGGCAGCCATGAATTCGAGAAGCCAGCTCATTGGAGTGACAGCTACGATAGATTAGCTGGTCGTGTAGCCATGCTAGAGATACAGCAGAAGAATTTGCGACAGAATACACCTGCGAAGAAGTTGGACCCTCCTTATGCCAGCAATGAAACGGACAATATTAGAATCGAATACGAGAAAGTTGTTCAAGCCTATAAGGAGAGGTTGCAGGGATATTATCCTTTCAACCTGTCGGAGCCCGCACGTGAATTACCACCTGCAGGTCTGCGTTTCTTTCTGAACATCTACCCTGGAGAGAAAAGCGGTCTTGCTGAACGCCTGTCATTATTCAGCCATGAAGATTCTGCGTTCAAGGACGCACATGGGTTCGTTGAGAGCCTTGATGAAGCCCTCAATTTCTTAAGCGTTGTGATAGCAGCAGAGGGAGAACCGGCAATAGAAATCGACCCTGAATTCAACGTGCTGCTGGACGACCGCGAAGACCTTGAGTTCACGCGACATATCTTCAAGTGGGAATTGAAGGTGGGTGGAGTGCAACTGAATTATCCTGGTAACGCGAGCTCCTTGTATTGGCTGACCAGAATGGCGGATTCCACTAAGCTCTCACTTAATTGGGCGGCTGGATCGCCGTTTATAGTTGAGCCAATTTCTGGAACAAGAGGTGGGAGTCATGTGTTGGTATATGAATCGAAAGGATTTTGGAGTCTCCTGAAGTTCATTCAGACGAATCGATCAGGCTTGTACGACAGCCAGGCTTTATTTCAAGAATCAGTATTACTTGAGTTCCGGGCAAGGATGATACCAAAGTCAAATTCGACGTCCCCGATTGAGGGCAGGGGGCTTCTGCGGTTGACGCTCTCGGGTATTGACCCTGACACCAAGGAGGTTGTTAGACTCGATATACCTCGGTCGTTTCCTTCGGTGCCACCAACGATTGGCCAAAGGGTACCAGTGGTTCAGGGACTTAAATAGCTTCGACAGATAGTCTGCGGGTTCCAGTTTTTACTATCATTCCAGGGGCTAGGGCCATCTAGCAAATTATCCATGATCATCAGGGTTTGTTTGAACCAGGGCCACGTGATGCCGCAAAGTAATCTGCCTTTTGGTTGTTCGGCCGTTCATCGTAATCAGTAGATGATTCTTACCTGCCAAACCATACTTCTCTGACCGCAATCGTTTTTCAACTCGTCCGTTGAAAAGCCCGCCGTACCAGCGAGTGAACGTTTTCATCGCTATGAGTGCGGCCTACTATACGGGTAGGTGATTTAGGTTAACCAAGATTAAAACGATCCTAAGCAAGTCTTTCATCAAACAGATTAGCGCCTGATTTCCCGACTACGTATTACACATTTAGTCATAAAGTCATTGAGTGTCGGTGCACGCTTGCATTTTAAAAGCGTAGACTATGTTCATCGATTTTCAGATATAGGGATTGGTCATGTTAGTTGAACACAGCGACAAGGTTGAAGAGATTCGTGCAAGAGTTGGAAAATTCATGGATGATCACATCTATCAACATACCCGCCGCTATGCGGAGTTGGAGGCCACCGGCCAGATCAATGACCCTGATGCTATCGCCTTTATCCAGGAATTGAGAATGCGGGCCAAGGCAGAAGGTCTGTGGAATCTCTTCTTCCCCCATCTGCGTGATGATGAGCCAGGTCACGGTCTATCCAATCTGGAGTTCGCGCCGATATTTGAAGTCATGGGGAAAGTATTCTGGGCGCCTGAGGTATTTAACTGTAATGCACCGAATACCGGCAATATGGAACTGCTGCACTTTGCTGCCAACGAAGAGCAACGCCAGAAATGGCTGCGACCACTGCTCGAAGGTGAGTGTACCTCCTGCTTTGCCATGACAGAGCCAGATGTAGCATCCTCTGATGCCACCAATATTCAAACCAGCATTGTTAAGGATGGTGACGACTACGTTATCAACGGTCGCAAGTGGTTCATCTCACGCGCCCTGCATCCCGACTGTCGCTTCGCTATATTGCTGGGAAAGACCGACCCTGATAATCCCAACCGGCACAAGCAACAGACGATGATCATTGTGCCCATGGATTCACCCGGGCTTGAAGTCATACGCGACACCACCGTTTTGAATGGCCACCATAGCGGAGGGCACCCGGAATTACTGTTGCGGAATGTTCGTATACCTGAAGCTAACCGCCTTGGCGAGGAGGGTGAAGGCTTTGCCGTGATGCAAAGTCGCATGGGGCCGGGACGGATTCATTATGGTATGCGATGCATTGGCATGGCAGAGGTGGCGATGCAGATCATGACATCCAGAAGTAAGGAGCGTGTTGCTTTTGGCAAACACCTGTATGAACACGGCATGACAGCAGGTGAGATCGCGCGTTCGCGCATAGAGATAGACCAGGCAAGATTACTATGCCTGCATGCGGCAAAAGTAATTGATGAAGTCGGTGCAAAAGGTGCGCGCAAAGAGATTGCGATGATAAAAATTGTAGGGTCAGAGCTGGTTAAAAACGTAACCGAACGAGCCATTAGAATTCACGGCGCCATGGGGCTCTCCAATCAGACTCCGCTTGCAGATCTCCTTAGCTGGGCCTGGGTGATGAGTATTGGCGACGGCCCTAATGAGGTGCACCTGGAAGCCATAGCTAAAATGGAAGTCAGAGACAATGATCCAACGGAGTCGGTGAAGCACTATCTGACACCGCTACGCTAATGGTTAAGAGAGCAACGTGTTGATCAGATTGCCTGCCACTCCCTTCTTCTGAAGTATCCATTGTGCCACCAGATGTAGGTACCCCCGAGTAGCACGATGCCGGTCAAGAATACAATCCCCGTAGCAGGCAGGTGAGCGAGTTGAAATTCCTCGGGAACCAGGAAGTTCTGCAGGGCGATCATGCCAACCGCCCATGCAATAGGCAGAACCCCCATGGCTGTCGATGCCGCGGTTCGCCCGAATCGTTCAAACAGCATACCCATGGCAATGACATGACTTATATAACCAATCGTACCAAATAGAAAACTGGTGGCCACAATTCGACTGGAGAACATTCGTTCTGAAAACTGTGAATCCTGCAACTCATACGCCATAGCTGCAGCGACGATTGAAACTGCCAGAAACAGGGCAATCAACGCGGCTCTTCTCCTTAGTCCACTCATTGTATTAATGACAGCTTTCCTGTTTGAGAAAGGAGTACGCAGCCAGATATCTCCTACTGGCCAGATGGGGAAAAAAGTCCTCTGTACAATTCCACCCATCAGAATCATGCTGGTGAAGCAGCTAAAAAATATAGCCTGAATTAACCGGTCATCATTGTCAGACCACACAAAGAGGGTTGTCAGTAGAATTATCGTTGCCGCGGTACCCAGCAGATAGAACCAGGTGTGCTGTGTTTCTCCAGTAGCATATGCTATCAACGAACCGGCAGCCTGTTCATTGCGGTTACTGTTTCGATAGCGATCAATTCTGTTTTGTATACCCCGCTCACGAATCCCAAGAAATTGCGGGTAATCACGGGATAGCGTATTCGTCAGACCGTAGGGATTCAATTTGATCCAGATATCCCTCGGGCCCGGTCCCCACCATGAACTTGCAGTTGAAGTGATATCGTATTCATGGCCTGACAGGTATTGTCTGCTGAATTTGAATATTAATATAACACCAGAAACCAGTAGCGGAGTCGACAACCAGATCGGTGCATTCCAGCGAGGTTCCAGAGAATTTTTCGTGCCCACGTACAGCATTCCGATAAAGAAAACAAATCCGACAAGGGGCAAGCTGTATTTAAGCCAGGATGGCGCATCCTCTCTGAACGAGAGCACAACACCTGTAATAGCCACCGTTACAGAAAATGTAGTAAAGAGGTCCACCGGATTGGCTGCCAGTGGCGGTATCCAGCAGAATACGAGGATAATGCCAATTGCTGTATTCAGATGTATACGTCG
Organism: uncultured Pseudomonadales bacterium; assembly: GCA_964548025.1. Classification (GTDB taxonomy): domain Bacteria; phylum Pseudomonadota; class Gammaproteobacteria; order Pseudomonadales; family Azotimanducaceae; genus JAHRVQ01. The sequence continues at coordinate 122 of CAZJRI010000066.1, read as the reverse complement.
ATAGGCAGGTGCCATAAATGCCAGGCTGTAATACTGGGTTGAGGCCAATCGGGATGCAACCAGTTGGGTGTAGATCAGCGGGATTACCATGAAATAAAAGGGTGAATGAATGGCACCGGAAA
>CAZJRI010000065.1:20015-27613 GCA_964548025.1 uncultured Pseudomonadales bacterium | reverse complement strand
AAGAAAGGCTATATAGGTGTCACCGTGCCGGGTGTGGTTTTTGAGGACAAGCTCATCCTCGGGTTTTCTACGACTGAAGATGCTGATGCATTCCCCGGTTCCGTGCGGGCATTCAGCGCGGTCAATGGTGAATTGGTATGGCAGTTTAATACCATTCCTGCGCCTGGCGAGCCGGGTTCTGAAACCTGGGCAGAGGGCTCCTACGAGAAAGCGGGTGGCGCAAATGTCTGGACGGGCATGGCACTTGATGAAGAACGTGGACTCCTGTTTGCACCAACCGGTTCAGCGACGCCGGATTTCTACGGCGCAGGGCGTCTGGGAGATAACCTCTACGCCAATAGTCTGCTGGCAATAGATGCAAGAGACGGAAAGTTGAAGTGGCACTACCAGGTGGTTCGCCACGACCTGTGGGATCGGGATAATCCGTCACCACCAACGTTGGTACAGTTGGAGCATGAAGGCAGGATCGTTGATGCGGTGACACTAACGACCAAATCAGGCCATCTCTATGCATTTGACAGGGATACTGGTGAATCGATGTACCCGATTATCGAGGTGGATACGCTCCCCAGCACATTGCCCGGTGAAGTGCCCGCAGCCAAACAACCGGTTTCAACCAAAGCATTCAGTCGACAGAAATTTGAGATCACCAATCGAAGTGAAGAAGCGACCGAATTTGTCAGGGAGAAAATAAAAGACTGGGATCTTCGAACCTGGGCGCCACCGAAGGTAGGTACCGTATTGTTTTATCCATGGTATGACGGGGGCGCTGAATGGGGAGGTTCTGCCTATGATCCGAGTAATAACCATCTGATTCTCAATGCTCAGGACGCAGCAGGTATTCTGAAGATTACCGAGGTGCCTGTTGGCTTCAGCAACTATGGTACCTACGCTTTGAATTGTGGCAGTTGTCATGGGCTTGAACTTGAGGGGACAGAGACAGGACCGGCACTTACCGGGGTGCTTGATCGTCTGGGCTATGAAAAAATCATAGAACTTATCAAGGAAGGTAATGGGCGAATGCCCGGATTCGCTCATCTGGATGATGCAGAGCGAAGGGGAATCCTGAGATATATGCTCTCGCCCGAACCCGTTGTGGATGAGCCCTCGACAGAAGTTGCCTACGCACTTGGCGGATATGTCTACCTGCGTGATCACGAGAATCTGCCGGGTAATACACCGCCCTGGGGCACGCTCAATTCAATAGATCTGAAAACCGGCGACATTAAATGGAAAGTGCCATTTGGTAACTACCTGTCTCATCCGGATCTGGGTTTCGGTGCCGTGAATTACGGTGGTCCTGTCGTTACTGCTACCGGGTTAATATTTATCGCAGCGACGCCTGACAAGAAAATCCGTGCATTTGATACCCGGGATGGGAAGGTGCTCTGGGAGGCTGATATAAGTGCTGCCGGTTTTTCAACGCCTGTCATCTATAGCGTAAACGACAAGCAATACGTAGTGATTGCCGCCGGTGGAGGACGCATGGGACCGCCGTCAGGATCGGAGTATTTCGCCTTTAGCCTGCCTTGATTGGTCATGCCTCAGGAACATGAATCGACAACTGATAGCGGAAATTGGCTGAGCCGGTCCGCAGCGTCAGAGGCTATTGCCGATATCCAGGATTTACAATCCGAATTTGATAGATAGTAATGAATTTCAGGAGCAGAGGGTGAGATTGACAGAAAAGGTTTCGCAATTGGTGAAAGGCAGAATCGTAGAACCACTGGTGGTCTGTATGTTTGCAATGCTGCTTCCCCTGGTTGCATCTGCTGGTAAATTGCCGACGGTGAAGACAACCAGCGGAACGCTTCAGGGAGTCTCTTCAGCATATGCCGAGCAGATAATGGTATTCAGGGGCGTAAGATTTGCAGAGCCACCCATCGGAAATCTGCGATTCAAACCACCTGTGCCATACCGACGACGACCTGGAATTGTCCCCGCCAACGAGGCTGGTGCGGCGTGTTGGCAGCCACACGTGCCCATCACCAATCTATATAGTAGAGGCAATATCGAACGGTCTGAAGACTGCCTGTTCCTGAATGTATTTACTCCATCCGCCAAATATGATGAACCCTTGCCGGTCATGGTCTGGTTTCACGGCGGTGGAAACCGGGCGGGACATGGCGCAGCACTCATATTTGATGGCACCAGCCTTGCCCGAAAAGGGGTGATTGTTGTCACAGCAAATTATCGGTTGGGTGCACTCGGACTTTTTGCACATCCTTCGTTAACTGGTGAATCGCCACATCATTCATCAGGCAACTACACATTGCTCGATCAACTCGAAGCGCTAAGATGGGTGCAGAAAAATATCGTTAACTTTGGTGGTGATCCGGACCGCGTCACCATATTTGGTCAGTCAGCCGGTGCCCTGGATGTTTGTGCTTTGATGGCATCGCCGCTTGGCAAGGGACTTTTTCATGGCGTGATAGGTGAATCCGGCGGTTGCCTGAGAACGAATACACAACTCGAGGGAGAGAAAGGCGCGGCGCAGATGGGTGAAGCGACGGCCAGTCGACTTGGCATTTCAGGTGATGATGATGAGGTACTTGGAAAACTGAGGTCCCTTCAGCCTGATGAGATTAACCAGGCATTTGCAGAGTCACCTCATGGCCTCATTGTCGATGGCTGGGTGCTGCCCGAACCACCGGGGATTACCTTCGCGAACGGGCGCCAGAATCTGGTGCCTGTGATGGTCGGCGGTGCAGCAAATGAAATGCAGGGACTTATGTCCGGCGCGAAGGAAGTTTCAAGAGCGGTATTCTCTAAATCCATATCTGATAACTTTGGCCCTGACGCAGCCAGAATAGAGAAGTACTATAGAAATACCATTGCCCGATCAACCAGGGAAGCCCAATGGGAAATACTGACCGATGCCAGTTTTCTCTGGCAGTCAAGAGCCTGGGCGCGAGATGTGAGGCGTAGTGGTCAACCCGCGTTTGTCTATCACTTCGTGCAGATACCTCCGGCGTTTCATCTGTACCTGCCGGAACAACCGGATATGAAACTCGAAGCCGGACTTCGAAGTATGGGCGCTTATCATTCGGGTGAATTGGCCTATGTATTTGGCAATCTTGGGCTCGTCGGAATGGGATGGGATGAAAGTGATCGTGAATTATCACGCATTATGGTTGATTACTGGGTTAATTTTGCCCGGTCGGGTAATCCCAATGGTGCAGGGCTACCTTCGTGGCCTGTTTATGACCCTGATAGTGATAGAGTTCAGATCCTGGATGGCAAAGCAGTATCAAGCAGTGTTCATCCTCGTGCTAATTCTCTGAACCTGTTTGACGAGATATTTAAACAGAACCACTGATATTTAATCTAAAGGCAGCTATGCTCGCACCAGCATTATTGTTAGTGCATTTCCAAATGGGGAGGATGATCAATGATATCCAATAGATCGGCACTGGTGGCGGTAGTCATTGCTTTTATTGTGGGACTGCTCGGTAGTCTGGCATTGAGGCCGCAGGCCATATCAGCAACGGACATTGCCAGTACAAACTCAAATTCGGATAACCACCAGGGGGAAGACTCCCGAATCCGCTGGCGTGTACCCATATCCTCTTCCGGTAACCTGCCGGTTAGCGGAGATAATACCAATTACATCGCAAGGGCAATACTTCGGGCCAGCAATGGAGCTGTTGAACTGCAGATGTTTGATCCGGGTGAAATTGTCCCAGCATTCTCGATTACTGATGCAGTGCGAGACGGGAAAGTCGATGCTGGTTATACCTGGCTTGGATATGACCAGGGTAAGACTCCGGCATCTGCATTGATTGCTGCCGTACCTTTTGGCATGGAACCCTGGGAATATACCGCCTGGTGGTTTCATGGCGGCGGCCGCGAGTTGGCCGAGGAACTGTATCGATCCTACAATGTTCACCCGATATATTGTGGTATGACCGGTCCGGAAACAGCAGGCTGGTTCAGAAATGAAATCAATAGCTCGGATGATCTGTCTGGACTTAAGATTCGGTTTGCTGGCATTGGTGGCAAGGTAATGGAGAGAATGGGCGCCTCAGTGACCATGTTACCATCCGGGGAAATTTTCCAGGCGCTTGAGAAAGGTGCGATTGATGCAACGGAGTATGCCCTGCCAATTGTTGATCAGGCGCTTGGCTTCAGTCGCGTTGCGAAGATCAACTATTATCCTGGTTGGCATCAGCCATTTACCGCTTCACATCTGATAATTAATCTGGATTCGTGGGGGAGGCTGTCTGAAGCCGACAAGGGATTGCTGACAATGACCTGTACCTCAGCGGTTACCCGGAATATGGCAATGTCGGAAGCCGTCCAGGGGGCTGTGATAGAGGGTTTTGCTGACATTGGCGTGAGTGCGAAATCACTGCCTCTTGATTTGCTTCGGGAATTACGTGAAGCAACCCACGAGGTGCTGGAAGAGGAAGCCAGCGTTGATGAGGATTTTGCAACGATCCTGGCATCTCAGGTCAAGTTTCGTAAAGAGTACGAACACTGGAAGAGACTCGCCTACCTGCCGAGAGATTTCTGATGTCGCAACTTTCACTTCCCGAGACACGCTTGTCCAGGTTGGTAGATCCAGTGCTCATTTCTATTGGCAAATCAATTTCCTGGCTGTGGCTCCTGTTGCTCGTAATCATCGTTGTTAACGTCATCATGCGCTATGCATTTGGTGAAGGCAGCATCGAGATGGAGGAGATCCAATGGCATATCTATTCTACGGGATTTCTGCTGGGTGTTGGCTATACGTTTCAGGCTGATGCGCATATCAGGGTAGACGTGGTTCATGAACGACTAAGACCCAGGGTACAGGCCTGGTTGGAATTATACGGCATCATGCTCTGTGTATTGCCTTTTGTGGCCCTGGTACTGATCTTTAGCGTGCCATTTGTCATCGTCAGTTATGAATTAAAGGAAGTATCACCGTCGCCTGGTGGTTTGCCGTATAGATGGCTGATCAAGGCAACCCTTCCGGTCGGATTCTGCCTCTTGCTGATGGCAGCGTTATCGAGATTGAGCCGTGTATGGGCTTATCTCTTCTTTTCTCAGGGTAAAAAATCCCACCCGGCAGATTCCCAAATGGGGGCAGATACTTGAGTCCAAATGAAGTACTTGCCCTGCTGATGTTCGTGGGGTTTATCGTTTCTGTTTTCACTGGGTATCCGGTTGCCTGGCTTCTGGGCGGCCTGTCCATTCTCTTCACCGCACTTGCGATAGTGCTGGAAGTCGATTTCCACATTCCAACCGGCGTGGATTGGGACTATACATCCATCACCATCGACAGAATCTGGAACGTGATGGAAAACTGGGTAATGGTGGCGTTACCCATGTTTATCTTCATGGGACTGCTGCTGGATCGTTCGGGGATAGCCAACCGATTGATGACGAGTATGGCGCGACTATTTGGACCAGTTAGAGGTGGGCTTGCCATTACCGTGACCGTAATCGGGCTTTTGCTTGCAGCGACAACAGGTATTATCGGCGCATCAGTGGTTCTGCTGGCTTTACTTGGTCTGCCAGTCATGCTGGACCGGGGTTATGACAAGAGCCTTGCCGCCGGTACAGTCTGTGCGGTAGGCACCCTTGGTATATTGATCCCGCCCAGCATCATGCTCGTCCTTATGGCTGATAGGATGGCGATGAGTGTAGGAGATCTGTTCCTGGGAGCTGTATTTCCCGGCGCTCTGCTTGGTGGATTGTATATTGTCTACCTGGTTGGTTATGGACTGATTAACCCATCCGGGGCTCCAGCCAGCCGGGGCGAACCAATTGATCTTAAGGCCGTCTGGGAACTGTTTAAGGCGATTGTACCCGCGGCATTTCTTATCCTGGCTGTACTTGGCAGTATATTTTTTGGACTCGCCACACCAACCGAAGCTGCAGGTGTTGGCGCAGCGGGTGCGCTTCTTCTGGCCCTGATAAATAGAGCGCTTAATATCGAGGTGATGAAGGAAGTTTTATACGAGACGACTCGGACGACTGCCTTTATCTTTGCCGTACTACTGGGTGCAACGGCTTATTCTCTTGTGTTGAGGGGATTGGGTGGCGATGAACTGATTGAACGCGCCTTGCTTGGATTGCCATTTGGCCCAACGGGTGTTGTGCTCAGCATACTGTTTGCAACCTTTCTCCTGGGCTTCTTTCTCGACTGGATCGAACTGACATTGATCATTCTGCCGCTCGTCTCACCGGTCGTGGTCGCACTCGGTTTTGATCCCGTCTGGTTCACGATCCTGTTTGCGGTTTGTCTTCAGACCAGTTTTCTGACACCGCCAGTCGGTTTTGCAATCTTCTATCTGAAAGGCGTAGCGCCGGAAGGGGTGGACGTTAGAACCATATATAAAGGGGTATTTCCTTTCATCCTGCTGCAGCTTCTCGGATTGATTATTATTTTCAATTACTCGGAACTGGTCACCTGGTTACCAGCACAGGCATACGGGCAGTAATTGCAACGACTGCAGAAAGATGCGAACGACCAGGTCCCCGCCAATACTCTGGACATCTCGTTCTATTCTCATCAAGATGAGTGATTCTTAACTGCAGGGCCAATTATGATGAAGAAAACAATTGCTATATTTCTTGGCGTCCTTGTCTGTCATATCGCGGTTGCCGGACCTGAGATTCAGACTGATGTTGTCTATGGACACAAAGATGGTATGGCCCTGGTTTATGACGTACTGATACCAGAGAAAGCAAATGGTGCAGGTATCATTCGAATGATGAGTGGTGGCTGGTTTTCCCGGCGAGTTGATCCTGCCCAGATTGCACCAAGACTGGGATCATTACTCAACGAAGGGTATACGGTATTTCTGGTCTACCACGGTAGTGCACCAAGATACAAAGTACCGGAAGCTTATGCAGACGTCAGCCGCGCTGTTCGTCATATCAAAGCAAATGCCAGTCAGTTTCGGATAGATCCGGAACGTCTGGGTGTGACCGGCGGTAGTGCCGGTGGACATCTATCTCTAATGGTTGGTCTCAATTCGGATGAAGGCGATAGCGAGAGTGCGGATTCTGTCAAACAGACCGGTAATCGTGTCGCTGCTGTCGTTGCATACTATCCACCTGTCGACCTCAGGCCATCCGTTGGTACACGGTTAAAAAGATTCCCGGCGCTGGGATTTGACAAAGAACTTGCACCGGGTATTTCACCCATACTCTTCGTCAGTGAAGACGATCCACCGACGATGTTAATTCATGGTGACGAGGATACCCTGGTGCCCGATACAACAAGCAGAACGATCAACAAAGCCCTGCTTGAAAAAGGGATTGATACAGACATACTGATAATCAAAGGTGCCGGACATGGATTCAGGGAACCGGCCCATATAAAACAGGCTAGTGATGCCAGGCTGGCATGGTTTAACAAATACCTAAATCCGTCTTAGCCCTTTGGTCGGGTGACCCTCGAAACGGCGGTGTTCAACGCCTGTTTTAACTCTTCTGCATGCGTTAACCAGATGCAATGAGGTGCACTGGGAATTACAGTGTAGGAACCCTCAGCAATAAGATTGGCAAGTTGTTCGGTCGGCCAGTTTGGGCGAATATCAGCCCCGGCACTGATATAACTCACGGGAAAATCAATTTGAGAAATCTCAGATAGCAGTGTAGGA
>CAZJRI010000065.1:0-19987 GCA_964548025.1 uncultured Pseudomonadales bacterium | reverse complement strand
CAGTCTGTTCACTTCAGGGTCTGATTCATATACTTTGGGTTGAATCTCGCCTTTGCTTTCAAGATTTCTATGGTAGGTATCACTCCAGGACCTGTCGTTGACAATTCTGCCACCGGCGATTCCGATGATACCGAGAGTGTTAGCTGGATAGCTAAGGCTGTATGCAAGTGCGACGTCCGGTCCGTATGAATGTCCGATTAACAGTACTTTTTCGAATCCATAGTGTTTTCTGATAAATTCAATGTCGCTGATCGAAGTCTCAAGGTCATAGTTACCATCGTAATCCGACCGGCCGCAACCTCTCGGTTCGAATCTAACGACCTGGCAGGTGTTTTCAATCATCGACGCGACATCTCCCAGATAATCATCGCAGCCAGGACCGCCATTGCACATGATGACTGGCAGGCCAATTCCAGTTTTAATCGACCATAATTTGCAGCCATCGTGATTGATATAACATTCTGTCATCTTCTTATTCGCGCGGAAATGGCAGCTCAACGTCAGGTGAAGGCATGATTTCAAAAGTATTGAGTGTCATTGATACCATCGTGTAGTAACCGGTGGCGGCGATGAGTTCTACCACACCCTGTTCGCCAAAGGCGCTGACAGCGGCGTCATAGATATCACCAGGTACATCTTTTTCCACATTAAGGGCATAGGTGAAGTCATAGGCAGCCAGGATCTCGGCCGATTTAGTATCTGGTCTTTGCCCTTTATAAACACTGTCGATAACTTCCTGGGGTATGCCATAGTTTTTTGCAGCAGCGGCATGAGCAACCCATTCAACATTGCTGCGCCAGTACTTGGCAGTGACAATAATTGCAAGCTCTACAATTCCCCTGTCCACTGAAGTTCGCTCCCAGATAAAATTACCAAAGCTGGTTGCTCTCCGCGCCAGCTCAGGGCTTCTAATCCACGGATCAAATGGACCGCCAACCTGGCCGTCTTCCCCGGGTTCGCGGAATTTGCAGATTCGGTCAAATTGCTCCTGTTGCTTTTCGTTGAGTTCATCGCGTGTTTTCTTGCTCAGTCGACTCATAAGGATCTCCTTTGTCCTGTATTCTATCCTGCCCCGGTGCTGTTTCGCTATTTGGATTGCTGAATGCGCGCGGGCGTGCGTTAATTGAAGCTCTAACCTGGCGGTTAGATATAATCACTTTTCTGTGAATTGAAGTCAGGTTTTACTGTCCGTGAATTGAGAATTAGAGGCATGTCATGAAGGTTTTTAATCAAGTACTGGATATGATTGGCGGAACCCCCATGCTGGAACTTAATGGATTTGATACGGGACCCTGTCGGTTGTTTGCGAAGCTTGAATTCATGAATCCGGGTGGTTCAATCAAGGATCGAATCGCGTTGTCGATGATTACCGAAGCGGAGAAAGACGGAAGGCTCTCACCCGGCATGCATCTGATTGAAGCAACAGCGGGCAATACAGGCTTTGGCCTGGCACTGGTGAGTCAGCAGAAAGGCTACCCGCTGACGCTGGTTATGCCGGATAAAATGAGTATCGAGAAAATTGCGACGCTGAGGGCAATGGGGGTCGAGATCATCATGACCCGATCAGATGTGAACAAGGGCCATCCTGAATATTATCAGGATCTTGCAAAGACAATTGCCGACGAAAGAGGGGGATATTATGTCAACCAGTTCGGCAACGAGGACAATGTAAAAGCTCATTTTGAAGGTACCGGGCCGGAAATCTGGGAACAGATGGAAGGAGATATCGACGCTTTTGTTTGTGGTGTCGGCACTGGCGGTACCCTGACGGGTATCGGATCGTTTCTCAAATCGAAGAAACCGGATCTTGACATCGTCCTTGCAGATCCCAACGGATCAATTCTGGCTGATTATGTGAATCTCGGAGAAATGAAGGAACCGGGTAAGTGGCTGGTTGAAGGAATAGGCGAAGATTTTATTCCCAGTATTCTGGACATCTCTCTGGCAGACTGTGCCTATACCATTACAGATACTGAAGCATTTGCGACAGTCAGGGACCTGCTTAAAAAAGAAGGGATCTCCGCAGGCACCTCGTCAGGTGTTTTGCTGGGTGCCGCAATTAAATACTGTACAGAGCAGACTGAAGCAAAGCAGGTTGTCACCCTGTTACCTGACAGCGGCGCCCGTTATGTATCCAAGGTGTTTAATGATGACTGGATGCTTGACCAGGGACTCATCAGCCGCCCGAGTGAGCACAATTTGCTTGACCTTATCGTTCGTCGTTTTGACGATCAGACCACAGTAACAGTTGGTCCCAAGGATTTGCTCAACACAGCACTGACAAGAGCAAAACTGCATGGCATCTCGCAATTGCCCGTAATGGAAGGTGAGAATATCATCGGCATTATTGATGAATGGGATATGTTGCAGGCAGTAGTAGGCGATAAATCGGCGTTTATGGCTGAGGTAGAAAAATATATGATCACTGATCTGGAAGTGGTGAATGTTGATTCACCTATTGAATCGTTGATGCCGATATTCTCCAAGGATCTGATCGCGATCGTTATGGACCAGGAGAAATTTCTGGGCATCATTACCAGAATCGATCTGATTAATTACCTAAGGCATCATAGTGACTGAAAAACACAAGTTTGCAACTCGCGCCGTCCATGCCGGTCAGGAACCTGATCCATCGACAGGAGCGGTCATCCCGCCAATCTATGCGACTTCCACCTATGCCCAGGAAAGCCCTGGAGTTCACAAGGGTTATGAATATTCGAGAACGCAGAATCCCACGCGTATCGCCTACGAAAAATGTATGGCTGAGCTGGAAAATGGCCAGCATGGATTTGCTTTTGCATCGGGCATGGCGGCAATTGGTACTTTGCTTGAGTTGCTGGACAGCGGTGATCATGTCATTTGCGTAGATGACCTCTATGGCGGTACGTACCGCCTATTTGACGGAGTTAGAAAGCGATCCGCAGGGCTTGAATTCAGCTTTATTGACATGACGAACATCTCGTCAATAGAAGCAGCGATCCGCCCGAATACCAGGATGATCTGGTTTGAGTCACCAACGAATCCATTGCTCAAGCTGGTTGATATAGAAGCGGTTTCGAATCTGGCATCATCCCGGAGAATAGTGACGGTCATGGACAATACCTTCGCTTCTCCCTATAACCAGCAACCACTGGATCTCGGGATTGATATCGTTATGCACTCGGCCACTAAATACGTTAATGGCCATTCAGATATGGTAGGTGGAATCGTGGTAATTGGGGACGATAGTGAACTTGCTGAGAAGCTGTACTACCTGCAGAATTCTATTGGTTCGATTCAGGGTCCCTTCGACAGCTTTCTGGCACTGCGGGGTTTGAAAACGCTTCACCTTCGTATGCAACGGCATAACGAGAGCGGGATGAAAATAGCCGAATATCTTGAATCTCATAGCCAGGTCGATGAGGTATTCTATCCGGGTCTACCCAGCCACCCGCAACATGAGCTGGCAAAAAGGCAGATGAATGGCTTTGGGGGAATGGTGACGGCACGGTTGAAAGGTGGACTTGATTTCTCAAGGCAGTTCCTTGAACGATGCCAACTATTTCAACTCGCAGAAAGCCTGGGGGGAGTTGAGAGCCTGATTGAGCATCCCGGCATAATGACGCATGCAAGCCTACCGGAAGAACAGCGCAGGGAACTTGGTATTGATGACACTCTGATCAGATTGTCAGTTGGTGTCGAAGACGTAGATGATCTGATTGCCGATCTGGATTTTGCTTTTGGTAATTAACTTCGGGGCTGACTAATTTCCGTTTGTGCGAATCTGCGCAAATCCGATCAACTACAACCTGTTTTTGCTTAATCATTGGAAGACATTTCAGTGCCGTTTCAATCCGCGTTTGCCAACAAATATATTATGTCGCATTTATCCCTCTTTCGAGTCAGGATAAGGCATCAAGAAATTCTTTCATTGCAAGATTAAATGCTTCAGGTTGATCAATATTCGATGCATGTCCCGCATCTCTGATAATAACTTTGGAGGCGCCGGGTATTTTTAGTGCCATGTAATCTGTTGGCGTGAGAAAGGCTTCGTCTTTCTCGCCAACCAGCACCAGTGTTGGCAGTATAATCCCGGGCAAAGATTGAATAATCCTGTCATCAACCTGAGCGAGGATACCTCTGGCCGCATGGGCCAGACCCTGCGCCGATCGGTGGCTTGCAATGCGAACTTCGCTACCGGCACCGAGAGCTTCAAGACCTTTTTCCTCAAGCTCAACAGCTCGTGCTGCAGCCATCTTGTTCCAACCTTCCCGCGCACTGTCCTTTTTATATCCGGGCCCGGTATCAAACAGCAGGAGAGCTTCGACCCTGTCACCATGGGCAACATTGAATGCGAGAGAGATATAGCCGCCAAGTGAGAGACCACCGACAATTGCACGTTTGATACCGCAGGTGTCCAGAATTGCGATCAGGTCTTCGACGGTATGGGCTTCGGAGTAGAGTGAAGGGTCATCAGGACTGTCGCTCTGACCGTGGCCACGCATATCCCAGGTTATAATTCTGTAGTTGTCTTTGAATGCATCAACCTGTCCACGCCACATATCAGAAGTGGCGCTATAACCGTGGCTTAATATGATGGCCTTGTCACCACTGCCGTGGTCTTCATAATAAATGTTGACGCCGTCGCGATTCAGGTGGGACATGATTTGCTCCAATGATTGAAGCCTAACGTTAGCATAGTCAGGGGGATGCTTGGCAAGACAGGTTAGCCACCGGGATGAAATTCAGTTGCGATGGTTTGAGGTGGTGCTCAGAGCTCTTTGGCAGATGCCAGGATTTTTTTTATTCGGTGGGAATCGGGGTTAATCTCAAGCGCCTTATTCAGAGATTCAATTGCTTTTTCGATCTCATTCATCTTGAGCAGGGCGAGGCCTCTGTTTAAATAGGTGATGGAGGTTCTTGAACCGCCGATTTCTAGAGCCTGATCATAATCGGCAATTGCTTTCTCATATTCGTGAGTGCGGTAGTAGACGTTGCCTCTGTTGACATAGGCCTGACCCAGGTTGGGCTTAATCTGGATCGCTCGACTATGATCCTTGATTGCCCGGTCGTATTTCCCATTACCGGCGTAAATAATACCGCGGTTGGAATAGGTGGCTGCGAGATCTCTATTGGCCAGCAGTTCGCTATCGGAAATCGCATCGTCGCAATAGGTGATACCCTGACTTGAGAGGACCATTCGGCTTTCCTCAAAACACTGGTAGGCAGCCGTCCTACCGAGGGTAGTACCAGCCGCAAGGCACCAATCGCCGGTAACAAGCAGCGGGATAATGAGCCAGCATCTTTTAGTCCACATAGTTCTGATCAACGTAAGCCGAGGAGTCTAATCTGAATGCGAATTTGAGCCTGATATTTTCCACACCAATAGGGTCGCCCGCAACTTGCCTCGGTATGAATTTAAATTTACTCACCGCGCTCAAAGCAGCTTCATCAAACATTGAACCCGGTTCGGAATCGATAACGATGGGATTCTTGACGGTTCCGTTTTCCCTTACTGAGAACTGGACCAGTACAAAACCCTCAATCTCCTTCATCTGTGCCCTGAAGGGATAGGTAGGTTGGACAACCATCAGAGGTATGAGGTCCTTAACGGGTGCTGAAATCTGCGGTACGGGTGTCTCTGTTGCCAGCAATTCCGCCATATTATCAAGGATAGGGTAGGTTGTTTTCGCGACCAGGTTGGTCTCCGGCAGGAGTATCTGACCCTTGTGATCTGGTGGCATTTCGGCGGGAATCATCTTCTCAACTTTCTTCCTGACTACCGGCTTCTCTCTTTCTCGAATTCTCGTAATTTCCGGAGGTGAAATGCGGCTGATATCAATTTCGGGCTGGCGACTCAGTTCACCCGTGATTAACAGCATCATGAGGACGAAAGACAGCACGGTTGCCAGGGTTGCAGCCAGGCTGACAGAGAGATATTTCACAGCAGGCGAAGCGTTTTCCATGGCCTTCTTCCGAAGGGTAGTAAACCGGGTTTGTTAAATTGTAGTGCAAATTATCAGGTAAAAGCCATGTATTAATTCGTCTTGATTGGTACCCGGGTCGTGATCCGGCCGAAAACTAGTACCGCGCCTTGTTCGGATCATCACGCCAGATTATGTATGAATAGACGAATAGAAAGACCACTGATGCGATCAGCACGATAATCAACAGATATAAGGCATTGTCAGGCAGTAAAAACTGTCCGAGAAGACCAGTGCTGCCGGAAGCGACAAATAATTTACCACCTATGCGGTGAGTTTTATTCCAGGACAATTCACTGGTCAGTGTCCAGGGTGTCCGAATACCGAAGAGGAAATTACTCCGCAGTTTTCCCAGGTAGTTACCGATGACAATCAGCAGTAGTGAGATAAGTAAAGTGACAATGCTTGATACATCCGGGGCAAAGAAACCCATGAGATTACCAATGATGGCGAAATGTAGTCCGAGCATAAACAGACAGACGGTCACCAGTGTTATTCGATAGGCCGTTATTGATCTGAGCAGGTTCCGGCGTCGAGGCTCTATTACGGGAATTAACCTGAAGACAATGCCTATCGACAGTGTAATGACCGGGAGAAACAGCAGTCCCTCTGCTTTTCCTCCAAAGCGGTCCGGCTGCCCGTCAATGCCCCAGTGAACAGGGATCAGAACATCATCCGGCAGTTGAACCCATGCATAGGCAGAAAGCATGCACATGACAAGAACAAAAATGCCCACCAAAAGCAGCAGTTGATTGAACTGACTATTGTCGAGTTCATGAGGTTCTTCAGTCATCTGATTGCCCCCCGACTGTATTTGAGGTGTCGATTTTGAATTGGTCAAGCAATGTGAGCATGGCTTCTTCCAACAGGCTGACATTCAGTCTATAGGTAATTGTCGTACCTGATTTATCACCCTGAATCAGGTCTGCTGCCTTGAGCACGCTGAAGTGCCTGGACATGGTTGGTGCCTTGTGTGTGAATTCCTTGACGAGTTCACCGGCCGTTTTGTCACCATCTCGCAACAACTCGAGTATTCTTCGTCGAGTGGGATCGCTTAAAGCCCTGTAAACCAGATTCATCGTCCAATAATCACTTATGACTGTCTGCTGGTACTTATTTGCAGACAGGCTAATTAGCTAGTTAGCTAAATATTAACGAAAAATAAGCCCAAGTCAACGACCAATGACACCCTGGATGCTATTTTCGACTGAAGTCGAATGAGAAGCTGTTGTCGTCCGATCTGACGTATCCGGCATAGCCATCATTGAAATGGGCCGGCATCATCAGACTCTCGTGTTTTTCGCAGTGTTCGAGTACAGATCTTCTGGTTGCACGAGCTTCTACTGGTAATTCACAAAACGCACTAT
The DNA here is from genome assembly GCA_964548025.1 of uncultured Pseudomonadales bacterium. Lineage (GTDB taxonomy): Bacteria > Pseudomonadota > Gammaproteobacteria > Pseudomonadales > Azotimanducaceae > JAHRVQ01. The sequence continues at coordinate 12,657 of CAZJRI010000065.1, read as the reverse complement.
TCCATGTGGGCTTAATGACCTGGATCGGGTGGTGAGTAATATCGCCAGTAAACATGGCCTGCTTCGAGCTGGCAGATAGCAGAATAGCGATACTCCCGGGGGTATGCCCTGGTGCAGGGAGAATTCTTAATTGATCCTCAATGAGTTCTGTTTCTCCCTCAATCATCTGGGCGAGATCCAGGATCGGCAAAATGCTGTCATCAAAAACCTTGTCAGCCACTTTTTCAAAATCTTCGGATTTCTCTTTTGTTCTCTCTTCTTTCCAGAAGGCGTATTCGGTCTCTGAAAATACATACTTTGCATTCGGAAAGGTGGGTACCCAGTTGCCGTCCACAAGACGAGTATTCCAGCCAACATGATCAACGTGCATATGCGTGCACATAACATAGTCAATGTCTGAAGGAGAAACCCCGGTCGCAAGAAGATTAGATAGATAGGGTGACTGCATCTGGTGCCAGTTGCGGTAGGGTTGCCGGTCTTTGTCATTACCGATGCAGGCATCGACGAGAATCTTGTGATGCGGCGTTTCGATCAACCACGAGTGCATGCTGGCCATGATATTGCCATTTTCGTGGACATGATCCGGACAAAGCCAATCCCTGTGTTTCTCAAAAACATCAGCATCATAGTCGGGAAAGAACACTTTTGGATCGAAGAGTGGACCGGAAAGTTCTTCGATCCTTGTAATGCGAATGGCGCCTAGTTCCCAGCTTTCCATAAATTTTCTCTCTCAGTGATTGGTTTATTCAAAAATAGACGGGAAATAAAAGTACTTTTTCATGATCCCTGTGTTATGCAAGGCTCTGCCTGATTTTGTCAATCGGCAACTTTCGAGAATCCAGTTTGTTCTTTGCGTAGGCTTCACCGGGGAGTTCGGCAAGCTTTTTAGCCAGATCAAGGCTGCTCTGAATAAGTTCATCCTCGCCAACGACCAGATCGAGGAACCCGGCATCAACTGCTTCTTCTGGAGAATATAATTGCGATTGAATCAGTGCGGAGGTCAGATGTCGCTTCGACAGACGATTTGTCGCCAGTTCGTGGCCAAATACCGGGAATGACATGCCAATGGCGGTTTCATTCAGACCAATCAGGAACTCACCGGACGTGCCGACCCGACTGTCGCATGCCAGCAGCATAAAGGCACCAGCCGCTATTGCATGACCGGTACATGCGGCGATCAGGGGCTGGGGATGTGAAAACATTCGTAACATCATATGAGCACCCTTATTCAGGAGAGCTTGTGCAGCCTCGGGTCCCTTGCTGATTTCCTTTAGGTCGAATCCACCGGAGAAACGACCAGCTCTGCCATGGACAATTACGGCTTTCGCGTCTTTTTCAGCCTGATCAAGCCCCTCATTCATGGCAGCGACCAGATCGTGGCTAACGGCGTTTGCCTTGCCGTCATCGAAATGCAACAGTGCTACGTCACCGTTTTGTTCATAATTCATCATGGCTTTGTCCTTCTCTCCAGTCGGTATTTTTTGATATAAGTTAGATCGGCTATTTTCTGTTGTATTAATTTGGCTTGAGGCGTTGCTGAATATCGGATTGTATTTTCGCGTGATAGCTCCCAAGATCCTTGTCTACCTCTGGAATCTCGAGCAGGCGGGTGAAGTGATTGAAGCAGTTGCTGTAGTCGGTTTGCACAACGGGCCAAATAGGCTGGCAATCGATTTTTTCAAGCACTCTGAATGAAGCCTGGTCCCTTGCAAACAGACTGAGTTCGCAAACGAAACAGATATCCGCAATTGAAAGTGTATCACCGCAAAGAAATTCGTTCGTCTCAAGCGCCTGTTCAATACCATCGAGATATTTTCGCAGTGCGCCTTCTGTTGATTGTTGGATTTCTTGAGAAATGGATCGATCACCAATCGCCAGCAGATATATCTGTGAATCCCGGGCAAAGAGCAGGGCAGTATCAAGAAAGCTATCGATACGGGAGGCCTCGTATGCATCAGCCCCGTACAATTTGAGTTTATCATCGCCAAGCCTTGCGACTGCTCGCATAATGCTGTTGGATTCAAAGATGCCTATTTTGCCATCATGGCTGAATGCTGCTGGAACGGTGCCATATGGATGCGCAATCATAAATTCCCTGGTTTTGAATAGCTTTCCACTGAAACCGGTCTTTCCGCTGGTTGCATTCTGAGAATTCTGATGATCTTCCGGTGTCAGGGGTCTGGCGTTGAAATCCCACAGCCAATCTGCAAGTTCCCCTGGCGTGGCACCGGTGAGTTCAAGCGATACACCATTCAATCGAGCCGTGATAGTAGACTTGTATACCCTCGGATTTGGCAGATAAGAGAAAATCCTGATTTGAGACATGGCACTTTGAGACATGGTGCTGAACCTGGATGGCGCAATTAAAATTGGGCATCAGCATATAACTAATGCACTGCTTTCGTCGAGATTGATTCAGCAGCCTCGGCTGTATACCTTGTCTGGATGGCGGTGTGGGTATTCGCCTCGATGATGCTGGTGGTGGAGAATGGGCAAAATACGTATTGTCTAAAACGGCGCTGATCCGACACCGGGTTCTCATCCGGTAGATGTTGAGTTTCCTTTTGCGCGGGCTTTCGGCATGATTATGAACTGGCCGAATCAGAACCAGATGCAGATGAATGCGGTTTATAAGCACCGATCAGACACTGAATTCCCGCCTAAAGCAGGACTCTCAGTCCAGGGTGAAGGTACAATCAGTGCGAGAGATCGTGGTATCCAAACAAAATAACGAGATGGAGAAATAACATGAAGGTTCATGGTGGAAAATTAGCGGCGCGCGCTTTGAAAGAGGCAGGCGTGGAGTGCATTTTTACGCTGAGTGGGGGGCATGTCATGGCCATCTATGATGGATGCCTGGACGAAGGTATCAAGGTGGTTGACGTAAGACATGAACAGGCTGCAGTACATGCTGCGGACGCCTGGAGCCGACTGAATCCCGGTAAGATTGGCTGCGCTGTTCTTACTGCAGGACCCGGTGTAACAGATGGGACTACCGGTGTTGCGAATGCATGGCGAGCCAATAGTCCGATTCTGGTCATCGGTGGTCAGGGACCTTTTAACAACCTGAGGCGTGGATCACTACAGGAAATGGATCACGTCAGTGTGATGAAGCCAATTACAAAGTGGGCCGATGCCTGTTACGACACCCACCGGATTCCAGATTATATCGAGATGGGTATCAGGCATGCAGTCTCTGGCAATCCCGGACCTGCATTTCTTGAGATTCCCATGGATGTGCTGAGTGGTGAAGTGGAAATTGAAAAAGTAAGATTCCCCAAGATCAGAACAAATCCACCGGTAATGATGCCCGTGCGCGAGGATATCGAAAGCGCACTTGAGGTTCTCTCTGCTGCCGAACGCCCGGTGATGATGGTCGGTACGAGTGCCAAATGGTCTAATGCATCTACCCAGGTCCAGGAATTTGTCGAGAAGATTCACATCCCCACTTTTGTTAATGGTATGGGCAGGGGGCAGGTAAAACCCGACACTCCTGAGCTACTCAACCGGGTTCGTAAAGAAGCGATTCAACAGTGTGATGTCTTTATCTGCGCAGGTGTGCTGCTTGACTTCCGCCTTGGATTTGGTCGCACCATCCCGGCTGATGCAAAGATTATCCAGCTTGATATTGAAAATGAACTGATCGGTACCAATCGATCTGCAGATGCGTCGGTTGTTGGCAATCTCGGTGTTAGTTTTAGCGAGATGATCAGGATGATTGAAGAAGGCGATGGTCTGGATTATTCCGAATGGAGAGATAAATTAATATCAAGGGAAACCGAACTTGAGGACGCGTTCGCTGATTCACTCAACTCAAGTGAGGTTCCGATAGATCCACTCAGACTCTGTCGTGAAATTCGCGACTTCGTTGTCGACAAGGATATGATTCTGATCGGGGATGGCGGAGACATAGTCGCCCAGGCAGCGAAGGTGTTACCAATCCCAGCGGAAAACTGCTGGATGGACCCTGGACCTCTCGGCACACTTGGCGTTGGTATGCCATTTGGTCTGGCTGCTCAGATTGCAGAACCTGATAAGAGAGTGCTGATCATCTATGGTGATGGTTCGTTTGGGCTGAATGGTTTCGAATACGATACTGCAGCGCGATTTGATCTGCCGATTGTCGGCATTGTCGGAGTCGATGGATTGTGGGGTCAGATGGCCAGACCACAGGCTGCCATCTATGGCGCCAATCGAATTGTCGCAACAGAGCTGAATTTTATCCGCTATGACAAAATCGTTAAGGCAATGGGTGGTCATGGTGAATACTGCGAAACACCCGATGAGATTGGACCGGCACTGGAACGCGCCTTTGCTTCAGGAAAACCCGCACTGGTCAATGTGGTGATGCGAAAGGATATTGGCACGGGCATGAAAGGCAGCACCTATACCTAATGGGTAGCTGAAGGACAGGCCCCCGTTCACTGGTAACGGGGGTCGATGATTCTATATTTCGAGTTTCACTAGTACCCGACTCGTTTCGACGGCAAGATAGTAATTGCCGTCTTTTGCCTGTGTGATGCCATTGAAAACCATCGAAGGTGGCTGCGCTTGCGATGCAGCTTTGCTGCCAGGTGAGATATTACCCAGGACTGAACGCTTGCCCTCCCGATCTATCCGAATGATTCTTCCAGGATCAGATTCAACGACAACGATACCGGAGTCGTTCACAACGAAACCTTCCGGTGTCGTTAGTCCGGATACAACAACCTCTGGTCTGGACAGAGGTGAGCCACGCTTTGCAATTAACAGGATTGTGCCATCGGTGTAGTCACTCACATAGAGGTCTTCTTCATATACCGCAAGCCCTGTCGGAGCGGAGAGATTCGATGCGAATTCAATGGAATCCTGACCTGGTGAAAATACCTTCCTGGTACCGTGATCCGCGATGACAATTCTGCCGTTATAACGCAATGCTGATACCGGCGCGACGAGGTCGTCGAATCGTTCCGTAACTTTCATAGCTTTCGGGTCCCATACCCTGACATTGGCATCAGTCCATGCAGTGAGTATTAGATTGTCCCCGTCGGATGCAATATTTATCGTACTGCCCATATCCCCTGATCCGAAAATATTCCGCTGGGTTTGAACGGGTTCGCCGTCGTAGGAAAAGGTTCGCAGGGCATGAAGGTCGGCGACAACCAGGTTATCGCCATGAATAGTGATACCACCCGGATGAGCCATACCACCAGGGAGCAGGGTCGTTAAACTACCATCGGTCTCTACCCGCTTGATGAACCCGTCAACGAAGCTGGAAATGAATATCTGATCACGGTCGTTGAAGGCAAAATTATCCAGGCCCGGCGATAGCTCGGCGACGACCTGCTTTCCTCCTGCATTCACTTTGACAATGTCTCCCTTGCCGGTATCGAGCACATGCAACTCACCTGATGAGTTGAATTTTACTGCTGCAGGAATATTAAATCCGGTCGCCTCGACGCGCATGGTATTGTCATCCACGTTGAAACTGACAATTTCGCCCGTGAACCATCTGGGTCCGTACAAACGATCATCCGGCCCCCAGTCCATTCCGTTTAAACCACATCCAGGACCTAGTTGATCACTGATCAGGCGAGGTGATGAGACGCCTTTCGGGTCTACTTCATAGAGTTTGTCTCCGTAGAAGCACTGGGCGACAAACAGGCGACCATCATCGGAGAAGGTAATGGGATTTACACCCGCCCCCAGTTGCGCGGCGACTGTCAATTCTCCCGCCGCGTTTATACCAGCCACTTCGCCGGTTAAGATGGATGTCCAGAAGAATGATCCATCTGCAGAAAACGCGATGTCATCCGGACCGCTAACGCCGTCCGCGATTGACAGTGTTTCTAGAATTTCACCACTTGAAGGATCAATGACAGTCAGATTTGAACCAAGGACAGAGGCAATATATAACCGACCGTCAGGTGAGAAACTGATGCCGTTCGCGCCAGCAATATTGGCGCCGGTTGCAAGAGTTGTCATATTGGAGTTCTGACTGATCTCATTGCTGGTGATATTGCAAGCAGTCAAACTGATAAGAATTGTCAGAATAATCAGTCGGAAATGGATAGGTAGCATGAGCTGCCCCTTATTGTTTTAGTTGGTCCAGTATATTACTGAGAAACTATGTGCTGTCATCTGCCGGGAATGCCAGGGTCAGAGTGTACATGAGGATGTGCGCGATTGTCTGAAATTAAGGCAAAGCCGATTAACTGTTGCAGGAATAATTTCACTCCTCAGTTTCCGGGTGCCCAATTGTATATCCGGGAGAGGCTTCCCCCCATCAGCATGGATCGTTCAGAATCCGAAAGTTGATCCATAAGACGGAATGCTTCTACGCCTTCTTTATACGTCAGCAGTTCGACAGCCCGAGTCCAGTCCGTGCCCCACATACAGCGATCAATACCGAATGCCTCGAAAATCCGGCTCAGATGAGGCCAGATATCATCATAGGGAAACGGTTGGTTTGAAAGCGTGCAAGCCCCTGAAATCTTGATCGAGACATTATCGTATTGTGAGAGGGCAATGACCTTGTCCAGATCAGCAAACGGTTTTTCTGGTGGTGGTGGGGCGAAAGGCTGCACAAGCCCGATGTGATCGATAACAATGCTGGTCTGGGAATGTCTGCGAGCCAGTTCACCCAGCAAAGACAGGTGTCCCCAGCAGAGGATGTTGACCGGCAGATCGTGCTGCGAACCAGCAGCCAGAATTTCATTCAGACCTTTACTTTCAGGGTCCTGTGCAACCTCATTCGTCAGCATGATCCGTGCACCTACCACTCCAGGTGTTGCAGCCCAGAGCTTGATTTCATTGGCATTGTTTTCTACTCCCGGGTCGAATGGCTTGATCAGCCCAAAACGGTCAGGGTGTCGGTCATAGACTTCGAGTGCATAACTGGCATCGAATCGATACATGCTCCAGGGTGAAACCAGCAGGGCGCCGTCGACACCAACGGCATTCATGGCTGCCACCATATCATCACCGGTTACTTCGGATGGCCCGGTTAGCGTGCCTATCCAGGGTCTCTCCGGTCGATTGCGCTCATAGGCATGGACCTGTGAGTCAATTATGTGCATTCGATTGTTCATCTTCTTATCGTGCACGCTCCCGACTTGACTGGCAAGATCGTTTTTCCCCGCGATGCTTCAGCACACTGGCCTGGATACAGAGTCTCCCGGATCTACAATCGAGTCATATCAGCCGGTTCGTTGATAATCCTGTTTTCATTAAATCCGAGTCCTTCGATCTCCACTCTCATGATGTCGTCCACTCTCAGCGGAGCAGGTGGTTTTTGTGCAAAACCGACCCCACTGGGTGTGCCTGTCGCGATGACATCCCCTACTTCGAGGGTAAATGCCGTTGACATGAAGTTGATGAGTTCATAACCGTTAAAGATCAGGTCATCTGTATTTGTGTCCTGACGTTTGTCACCGTTGATGAAGGTTTTCAATTGCAATTTGTGAGGGTCGACCTCATCCGGTGTGACGATGGCCGGACCCATGGGACAGTGGGTATCCCAGGACTTGCCCATGGTGAAAGAGGAGGGGTTGCCTCTTAGCTGCCAGTCACGAACACTGACATCATTTATGATACAGAAACCGGCGATGACGTCTTTTGCCTTCTCCAATGGCACTCGTCTACAGGTTCTGCCGATGACGATACCGAGTTCACCCTCATAGTCGAGTGCCTTTGAGTCTTCAGACCAGTGAACGGGATCATAGGGGCCATTGATAGAAGTACATTGTTTTGTAAATACGAAAGGTGTCTGTGGAATTTCCATGCCGGACTCTTCTGCATGAGCACGGTAGTTCAGACCTATGGCAAGAATCTTTGGAGGACGCAGAACAGGAGACTCGAGCTTTACCTGGTCCATGCTGAAATGCGCGTCCGACGAGGCAGCTTGCTCCGCGGCTGACATACCGCTATCACCCAATACCAGAAAATTAATCATTTCAGTGGGTAAATCCGGGTGAGTTAAAGATAAGTCAATGATCTCATTCTGATTCAACAGTCCTATCCTGGTTTTATCACTCTCGGTAAACGTAATCAGATGCATGATTATCCCTGTTATTGACTAAGTACATTTATGTATGTAATCATTTATGACTACAGTCAGTCAAATGATTATATCCAAAGCCTTGATATGAATGTAGATTCACCATCAGACCACACTTTAAGCCGTGTGGCGCGTAAGAAACAAGAAACCAGAGCGCGGATTTTAGCGGTCAGTGAAGAACTGATGCGCGTCAGACCCATTGACCAGGTGACGATTAAGGATATCACCGATGCGGCTGACGTTGGCCATGGCAGCTTTTACCTTCATTTCAAGTCAAAAAACGAAGTACTCATGCCCATAATCAAAGCCAGGGCGGAATCACTCGATGAGAAGATCAGAACGGCCATTAGCGATGTTGAGGATCCGGCTGAAATTATGGCCCTATCAAGTCGGTTCGTCGCACGCATGATTGTTTCGGATAACCTCTGGAGGTGGTTCCTGCAGTATTCAGGGGTATCGCTTGAAGATATGCGGCAGGTTTTCGGTCGGTATAGTGAGAGGGATTTTTACAGGGGTTATGAGTCTGGCCGCTTTAATGTGACAGATATTAAAGTGACCACCAGCTATGCTTTCGGCGGTTTTATAAACAGTCTGTTGACAGCATTTGATCATGAGGATGTCGAACGCAGAATTGATCTTGCGGTGGAAATGCTGCTCAGGGTTTTTGGCATTTCAGCGGATGAAGCCCGGCAATTGGCACATAAGTCGCTGCCCCATATTGATGGTTATTCTGATCACGGCTGACACGGACCGGAACAGCAATTTCCGCTGATTCCTCCCTGCATAGGAGGAATCAACAAGGAATCGATGGTTGTAGCTAGGCCATTTTAAGTAGTTCTACCCAATTTCCATCAGGATCTTCGATAATGGAGATGGACACACCTGGTCTGATCTCAGTGACCGGTACAGCAATCTTATAACCGGCGGCCGAACATTCCTCGGTAGCCTCGTTAAGATTGTCTACAGAAATTGTGAAATAGCGAAACCCGGTTGCACCGCCAATACCCCCCGGTGCAGAGCTGGCAGCAGGTTCTTTCGCGTTGACGACTATTTTCAGGACGGTGGTACCACACTTAAGCCTAGTCATGTGATTCCCGCCGGGCATCTGCATTTCACCTTCCAACTCAAGGCCCAGCGTATCCCTGTAGAATTTGAGTATTTCTTCTGGATTCCTGGTCACAAGTCCGAGATCAATTGAATCCTTGGTCACCTTAATGGGCATGGTTGTCTCCGTATTGATAAAACTGCACTCTAGCGTGAATAATCAGCAGGTGCTACTTGATTACAGATTCATTCAGGGTCCTAATGAGCCTCTTTTCTTTAGTACATATTTTGATTTCATGAGGAGCATTTATGTCATTTAAGACCGTACTGTATGAGGTTAATGACCACGTAGCCATCGTAACGATAAATCGACCTGAGAAAATGAATTCGTGGAATGGCGATGTTGCCCGCGAACTGAGTCTGGCGCTCCATCAGGCTAACGATGATGATGAGGTGAGGGCAGTGGTTGTTACCGGGTCCGGGCGTGCGTTTTGTGCAGGTGCTGACCTGGAATCAGGTGGCGACACCTTTGCTGGCAGGTCAGGGGACGATGATGCTGACGAAGGGCGTACACTCTCCAATATTCATCCCTATGAACTGGACAAACCGGTAATTGCGGCGATAAATGGTGCTGCCGTTGGTGTTGGGATGACCTACCCCATGTTGTGCGATATCAGAATTGCGGCAGAAGATGCCAAAATGGGTTTTGTTTTTACAAGACGCGGGATGATACCTGAACTAGCCTCCCATCTGCTGGTACAGAGAGTGGTTGGACTGTCCAATGCGGCTGACTTATTACTTTCGGGGCGGATTTTTCTTGGATCAGAGGCTGCCGAGTTGGGGCTTGTCAGTCAGGCTGTGCCCAAAGATGACGTGCTTTCTACCGCTGTTGAAAAAGCACGGGACTATGTGAATACAGCCCCGGTTTCGGTTGCGATTACAAAGAAATTGTTGTGGCAGGGGTTGAATACAAGCATGAAGGATATGCTGAAAAAAGAAGGTCCGTTGTTCAGTTGGGTTGGCAACCAGGCAGATGCGAAAGAAGGCATCATGTCCTTTATTGAAAAACGTGAACCTGAGTGGAACCTGTCCACCGCCAGGGATCTGCCAACGGATCTTTAAGGTTGTACAAACGACAGATACCAGGATTGCGCAACCCCGGGGCACACGAGTTCTGGCCAGTGATCAAGGTTGGTTTTTGCTTCGCACAACCGCTAGTTGTTCAATAATCTCCTGGTGCTTGCCCCGGGTGAGATCGTATTGAGAGAAACACCATACTGCAAAGACCGCGAAACCGGATACGATTGGTCCGAACAGCAATCCCAGATGTACGAGTGTATCGGTCGGTACATCTGCTGCCGATTGAATAGCCGAACCGGTTGGCCATTTGATGAGATCCAGACCGATGCCTGCTCCCAGCGTCCCCAGACCTGATGCACTTTTGTTTGAAAAAGAAACTGCGCCAAAGAATATTCCTTCCTGGCGCTTCCCGGTTTTCAGTTCATGCTCGTCTGCGATATCCGCGACCATCGAGCTGAAACTCACGAGTGCCTGAACCGCACCGATGCCCTGAAAGAATTTGATCACTACCAGCACAACAAAAAGTGTCGTCGTGCCATTTTGCGGGAATAAGTCAATCAGGCGTAGAGTCACAGGCAGAATCTGGCAGACTGACCAGAAGACTGCACCGAAAATAACCCCCGGTTTCTTATCCCATCGCGCGTGCAGGTACTTAGTAAAAAACGTGCCTACGATGACACCAATCGGTACGGCGATTGAATAAACAAAGATCTGCTGTGGCAACAGTTCCCAGAAGTAGGTATTCATATAGAGGTTGAGGGCGCCGTCGACCCCGATCATCAGAAAGACGATGATGACGCCGATAAATAACCAGCGAAACGATCGGTTTTCAAGCGCCAGTCTGGTTTCATCATAGACCCGCTTGATACTGAGTGGATTGGGATTGTCGGGTGCCTTTGACAGATAGGGAATTTGTGATCGAGTCCCCCAGGCAGACAACCATATAGTGACTACCATGCCGATGGATAAAGTGATTGAAAATGGCGTATACGCAGCCTGGTTAAGTTGACCATTGGTGAACTCATCACTGGGGGCGAAGTAGACAAGAAAAGCAAGTGCGACCGCAGCAAAACCACCCAGGGTGGTGAATGCCTGCCGGAAGCTGACCACTACGGTACGCTCTTCAAAATTTTCAGTCAGCTCTGCGCCAAGGGCCAGGTGTGGCACATGGTAGAGGGTCATCGCTGCGCGGGTGAGGATTGCAAATGATATCAGCCAGAGAAAAAGACCTGTCTCCGCAAGGTCAGGTGGACTGAAAAGGAAATAGAAAAACACAGCCAGTGGCAATGCTGATGCATACATAAACGGATGCCGTCGCCCCATGCTGGATTTCCAGTTGTCTGAGAGAGAACCCGCGAGAGGATCAGTGACTGCATCGAAGATAAGTGCGATACCCAGCGCAAGGCCACACAAGGTTCCTGAGACCTCGAGTACCTGGTTATAGTAGAACAGCACCAACAGGCCAAAAGCCGTATTTTTTAACCCCTCAGCCACCTGGCCTATGCCGTAGTTCAATTTGACCAGAAACGGGAGAGTTCTATCATTTGACATGGATTGTTAGTATCTCACTTAAGCACTAGTGCCGAGGGTAAACAGCATACCTAGGTTGTTGTAATCGCAGCTCCGCCCTTTTTGACCAGATCCGCTTTGCCAGGTGACGGTGGAATATTACATCCCCGCTGAATGCCGGGCTTTGCGGCCATTGTGTCCATCCATCGTTGAAGCGAATCCAGTTCATCGACACTGACCCGTGCCCATTTGTGGCTGCGTATCCAGGAGTAGTTTGCAATATCGGCGATTGAGTAGTCATCTGCAAGAAACTCGTGATTCTCAAGGTGATTATCAAGCACCTCGTAGAGTCTTCTGGTCTCGTTGCAGTAACGGGAGATGGCCTGCGGTACTTCTTCAGGGAAATATCGTACAAACGCGACAGCCTGTCCCTGCATCGGTCCGATACCAGCCATTTGAAACATCAGCCACTGCATAACCTTGTAGCGACCAACCAGATCTGTTGGCATCAATTTGCCACTTTTCTCAGCAAGATAGAGCAGGATTGCGCCGGATTCGAACAGGGTTATTCCCGCTTCCTTGTCCTCGATAGCAGGAATTCGACCATTTGGGCTGAGTCTTAGAAAATCGGGTTGATGTTGATCTCCGTTGCCCAGATTAACCAGGTGAAGGTTATATTGCATTTCCATCTCTTCCAATGCCATCGATACTTTCCACCCATTGGGCGTGGGGGAAGTATAGTAATCAATCATTTGCCCGACCTGATCATCTGATTTAGAGCCTAACCTACCAGTATTTGGCGTGAATTACTGCATGTTTGTACGGCATTTACCTTGTGATACCAGAATCCTGTATGCCATGTGTGAACTACAGCAGACTATGGATTCACCGTGTAAATATTACCGGAGAGCACTTGTTCAACTGTTAGATGGCCGCTAACTGCTTTTCTGTCAGGGTACCTGATTGAACTGAATGATCTGGCCCAT
>CAZJRI010000064.1:0-27687 GCA_964548025.1 uncultured Pseudomonadales bacterium | reverse complement strand
GGTCTCTGGTAGATTCATCAATGCCGATGCCACTATCGATCACAGAAATTCTGAAGGTCGAAAGGTTAGGTACGAAAGAGAATTTGCTCGAAACCGTGATGGTGATTTCTCCCATGTGGGAAAACTTAATTGCATTATCAAGCAGATTGGTGATGACCTGCCTGATTCGGGTGGCATCTCCATAAACGCGAGCGGGCATTTCATCTTCGAAGTTCAGAACGATACGAATATCATTCTCACCAGCACGTGCCTTATGTAGATTGACAACATCCAGCAGAAGTTCCTGAAGTCTGAGAATGGATTCTTCTATGACCATCTCTCCCGTTTCGATCCTGGAATAATCCACTACGTTATTCACAGTTGTAATCAGGCTTTCACTACTTTGCAGCAATAGATTCAATGTTGTTCGCTGCGCATCGTCTGGACATTTATCAGCCAGCATTGCGCTCAGCCCCATAATACTGTTAAGCGGCGTTCTGATTTCATACCCCAGCATGGCGAGGTAGCTACCTTTCAACCTCGTTTCATTTTCAGCCCTGCCCACGGCATCAACGAGCGCATTCTCTGCATCTTTAAGATCACCTATATCGCGACAAACCATTACATAGGCGCATATCGCTTCATCTTTATCCCTGACAGTGGAGATACATACATCCATGCATTTTCTCAAATCGTCTCTACCCTGAAATTCGTGATTTCCTCGCCACAGATCATTTTTATCGAGCTGATTTCGCACGTCAGGATGTTTATTCAGAAAATCTCTGATATCTAACCGTTTCAGAGAATCTCTTATCAGGCACTTCATGTTTTCGTTCGCAAAAATAGTTTCCTGCTCGGGGCTGACAACAAGGATGGCATCAACAGCTTGATCCATAGCTGCTGTCAATCTTGACAGGTGGACCTGTTCTGCCTGCCTTTCACTGACATCTCGCATGATCATAACGCGCTGCTTTTCACCGTTAATATGTTGAGCTACCAATCTTGCTTCCAGCATAAACTCGGCACCAACTCGACTGCGTGCCAGCGTGGTAAAGGGCTTTCTGCCTGTGCTCTTGTCAAACAGCTCCCACGACCAACCGGGCATCAGTTGGCTAACATAAAGCCTGTGGAATTTCTCCTCTGGATAATCAAACATTGCACGAGCGGCTGGATTTGAAGATATCACTCTGAAATCACTATTTACTCGAATCAGGCCATCCGGCAGAATATCTGCCAGCGGATCACTGGCCGAAGAATCTCCAATTAATCTTCTCTCCATGTGCGACATAATCAAAACGAAGGTGATAACTGCGCCGCTGACGAAGAGCACTTCACTCGGAATTACCCTATCCGTCCCGCCCATCCCTGATAACCCACTATATTCTTGTGCGAGATAGAACCGGGGTACAAGCATCAAAGAATAATATTGAACGCCTATCAGAAATCCGGTCAATCCTGCAGCAACCAGCTTGACAATCCGTTCGCCTGAGCTTGAGAGAAAACAAACGGTCAACGCAATCAAAGCCAGAACATAGGATATCGACAGGCTAAAAAGAAACTGTCCGGGGTTGTAGACGAATTCAATCGCTACGAGAGTCACACTCTCCAATGCTAGATAGTGCGAGAAGTTAATTGTGCCAGAGAACACAATTGCGGCGAACTGCAATCGCCAGATTCCAGGCTTATCCAGCGTCGACAAAGCAATGCATATATATGCCCCAACCAGGAGCAATGCAACCGACAGGCCGCTTAAGAGAGGGTCATAGGACATCACACCGGGAAGCGCAAATGATTTCAGCCAGATGAAGTGCATCGCCCCTAAACCCAGTCCAAGCGATAGGCTGCCCAGTACAATCCATGCTGTTCGATACTCTCGATTGCTTAATGGCAGGTGAAGAGCGCTAAGCACGGCAGTAGAGCCAATCATCCAGGATACAATCATTAGATCAATATCGTATTGTCCGGTAATGAGCGACAACTCAGATTTGTCAACGAAGCGCCAGAAATTCATAATAAATGTACAAGTTCGCACCTATATTGAGCATAGCAGAGTCGATTCCGATCGATGTCTCACAAGGTAAAATGCAAATCGATTCAATAGGTTTTTGGTTTTCTGCATCAATCGCATGTTGCTGAATAAACAGCTAATTCTGAAGGTACTTTAATGAGAATAATTCTGACACTTCTGATCTTTTTCTGCGCTTCAATTTCTGCTGATGATAAACGCGACATTTCACTATTGTTGGACGGCCTCCACAGTGATGCCGCTCGGTCAGATTTCGATAGCTATTTCAATCGTTTTTCTCCTTCTGCTTACTTTCTTGGCACTGATGCTACCGAGCGATGGAACATTGAGGCATTCAAACAATATGCAAAACCAATATTTGATAAGGGTGGGGGCTGGCGATATCGGCTGGTTGAACGCAATATCCATCGGTCTGGGCATACAGCCTGGTTCGACGAGCAACTTGATAACGACTTCCTTGGACGCTGCAGGGGAACGGGTGTGGTAATTCAGGCGGAAGGACGCTGGAAGATCATCCATTACAGCCTGACGCTGCTGGTTCCAAATAAGATTGCCGGTGAGATCGGGACTCTGACCAGGGAAGCCATGGCAAATGCCGAAATCTGAATTGCTTTGTTATTGCAACTCAGGAAGTCCTTTCTCTGGATGCTGTCATCCTTATATCTCAAATCAACTAACCGCACCCACAGCAGAAGCTCTGATGAGATCAAGATATTCAGCTTTCTGCCTGCTGGATTCGAGGTACCTGCTCGCTAGCTGGCATGAAGATACCCGGCCTGCTCAAATCAATCTCATGCCTGAACAAAAGTGGCTCGGATTAAAAGTTGTGAGAGTCATCGACGGAACGGATAAACATCTTACCGGGATTGTTGAGTACATTGCTCGATATAAAATATCAAGCCGGGCAAACAGATTACACGAGGTGAGTCATTTCGAGCGAATAGACAATGTCTGGTATTATAAATCTGGTGATTTAATGGAATAGTAAGTAGAACATTCAGTCTCAATTTACCCCACAACATCTGTAAACTGTTAGACCAGCACCATACTCTCCTTCACTCTGGCACCCTGACACACTGGCTCAAAGCTCGGTTTGTTATCTGCAGACCGGGAGCTGATGAGCACTTCTGATTGTAGGTCTTGATCTGAACGCGTTGGTAGCATAATGTCGAAGCCTGAATGAAACCTCATGGGGGTATAACAAATGAAATTGGGAACAGGTGTAGGCGGCAGATTAGACGGTGTTGCCGAAGTTGCAGTCAAAGCTGAAAACAATGGGTACGACTACCTGACCTGTGGTGAACTCGCACACGATTCAATACTCACCATGACAGTAGCCGCTACAGCAACAAGCAAGATTGATCTCATGACATCGGTAACGATCGCATTTCCAAGAAGTCCCATGGTACTGGCAATGGAAGCCTGGGATCTACAGACCCTGTCCAAAGGACGGTTCAGCATTGGATTAGGCAGCCAGGTCAAGGGACACAATGAGCGCCGCTTCGGAGGTACCTGGTCACCCGCGGCTCCGAGAATGAAAGAGTATATCCAGATGATGAATGCTATCTGGGATACCTGGCAGGATGGCAAACCTGCAGAATTTCTTGGCAAACACTATAGATTCACCCTGATGACACCTAATTTCAACCCTGGCCCCATAGAATTCAAGCGACCGAAAATTTACCTGGCTGTTGTCGGCGATGCCATGGCAAGAGTAGCTGGTGAAGTTGCAGATGGGATCCTGCCCCATGGCGGCATCATGACGGATAAATATATGCGAGAGGTTCTATTGCCCAATGTCAAAATTGGCCTTGAGAGATCAGGACGGACATGGAGCGATCTCGACATCGCGGCAAGTGGTTATTCAGTCTACGGTGAGAATGACGAGGAAATAGCCAAAGGATTGGACGGGCTTCGCCAGGCACTTTCGTTCTATGGTTCGACTCGTACCTATCACGATGTTCTGGAGTTGCATGGATTGAAGTACCTTGGTGATAAATTGCATGCCCTTTCTTTAAACGGCGAATGGCAGAAAATGAAGGAAGTGATTACAGATGATGAGTTAATGGAACTGACTCAGATATCAACCTATGACAACTTAGCCAATTTCCTTGGTGAAAACAGGGAATATGCATCAAATATGAGTTTCTTCGGATTGAGTGGGATCTCTCCTGAAAGATCAAAGGAACTGATGAAAGAGATTCAGGCAGTTGATACCCCAGGTATACCCAGGGGTCTTGAATTCTAAAGCTAGTCTATTAACCAGGCAGAGTTGAATGCAAATAAGTGAAGCAGTAGCCAACCGAAAAACGGTTCGGGCATTTCTGGATACGCCGATATCAGACGATGTCATCAGATCACTCCTGACCAAAGCGTCTAGAGCACCATCAGGAGGGAATGTACAACCCTGGCGAATATATGTTGTGAACGGTGAATCGATGGTGCGGTTCAGAAAACACGTGGTTTCGCGCACCGAACCCGAGGAAGCAGCTTACGATGTTTATCCAAAAGGTCTTAAGGAGCCCTATCGAACATCTCGATTCAATGTGGGAGAGGAGATGTACGCGCTGTTAAATATACCGCGAGAAGACAGAGGTGCACGAATCCGCCGTCTGATGGAGAATTACAACCTCTTCGGTGCCCCTGCGGCTATATTCTGCTACATAGACAGGCAAATGGGTCCGCCCCAGTGGTCTGATCTGGGTATGTTCTTACAGACGTTCATGTTACTTGCGCTCGAAGAGGGCCTCGATACCTGTGCACAGGAAGCCTGGGCTTCCAGGCCAAAGACTGTCGCCGATTTTGTTGGTGCGCCGGATGAATTAATGATTTTCTGCGGCGTTGCGATTGGTTATCAGGACCCTGATGCACCGGTAAACTCACTGATTGCCCGTCGGGAATCCCTCGAAGACTTTGCGACCTTCATCTAATACAAGTTCCAAATGATTCGGAACTTATGACGATCTGAATCCAGTTGGGTTAAGTTAGACCGGTGAATTGATCAGATAATGTGCGTATATGCTGGCAGCATAGCCCAGTGCAATTGCCCAGCTCCACTTGAGGTGCGCAAAAAAAGTATATATTCCACTGGCCTGACCCATCAGTGCTACCCCTGCGGCAGAACCAATCGACAGCAGGCTGCCCCCAACGCCTGTTGTAAGCGTGATAAGTAACCACTGATATATATCCATATCGGGATTCATCGTCAATACCGCAAACATGACTGGAATATTGTCAATCACGGCTGAGATAACACCCAGCACAATATTTGCATTAGTGGCTCCCCATCCGTCATAAAAATAGCCTGACATTATTTCCAGATAACCGATAAATCCCAGACCACCAACACAAAAAATCACCCCGAAAAAGAAGAACAGGGTATCCCACTCCGCCTGTGCGACCCGGCTAAACAGGTCAAACCGATGAATGTCTTCATGATGATCGTGAGAGGTTTTCTTCACGTAATAGGCATAGAGCGCAAGGTACGAGAGTCCGAACATCATGCCGAAGAAAGGTGGCAGGTGCAGGAACTGTTCAAAAGAGACTGCAGTGGCAATAGTCATTATAAACAACAGGCAAACGATAAAAGCACCTCGCCTGAGTTCAACTTTTTGATTGATGGGATCCGGTGATACTTTTGGCACTGCGAAACTCATTATCGCAGCCGGTATGACGTAATTGACAACAGAGGGAATAAACAGGTTGAAGAAAGTGAAAAAGTCGGCATGCCCACTCTGCCATACCATCAGGGTAGTAATATCACCGAAGGGACTAAACGCACCACCCGCATTTGCCGCCACAACGATATTAATGCACCCGACCGTTACAAATGCCGGGCTGCCACTACCAACAGCTAAAACGACTGCCCCCATCAGCAACGCCGTTGTCAGGTTGTCTGCAATCGGTGAAAGAAAGAAGGCAATAAATCCGGTTATCCAGAATAGTTGTCGATAACTGAAACCCCGACTGATCAACCAGGCCCGCAACGCCTGGAATACATTACGCTCACTCATTGTATTGATATAGGTCATCGCGACGAGTAAAAACAAAAACAACGACGCATACTCCACCAGATTGTGCTGCAGAACCCCCCTCAACGCCTCAGGGTCTTCAGAATGTTGACTTGAAAGATACGCTACAAGAATCCAGATAAGCCCCGCCGCAAAAATGACAGGCTTCGACTTTGGCAGATGAATAAACTCCTCTACCATCACCAAAGCATAGGCAAGTACGAAAATAACAATGCACAAGATACCGAGGAGAGACGAAGTTACTCCCAGGTTAGCGGCATTTGAAGATGAAGCGAAAACTGAAACAGGTAAAAAACACGCAAGCAGCGCGAAAAACGCCCTCATAAATCCAACTTTCCAAAAATTAAGGCGTCATTATGATAGAAGTTCAAGCCTGTTCGCAACTTCTTGTACAGACAAAATGCACAACCGAACACACCCCGCGCACGGGAATCGCAGTCAGGCAATGCACCTGGGCCCTCGGGAAATAGCCGGGCTAAAACTTGTGCTCAAAACCCAGTGACAGCACTTCATCATCAGAACCTCTATCCATTGTCCAATAGTACACATAAACCTTTGTCTTTTTGTGGACATTGTAGTGGACACCCAGACTATCACTATTCAGGTCGTCCCCAAGGATGTCTGATTCTCCATGTTGCGCCATCACTGTCACCTTGCCAATTTTGTAACTGATACTTGCGACATAGGCAAATTCGGAATCGGCATCTTCAATATTCTGCTGTTCAGAACTTTGCAACAGGAGACCGAATGCCCAGGGTCCCGGAGCGAACCTGGCAACACCGCGAATTGAATCATAGACCCTGGTTTTTGAGACGGTCCTGTCATTTTTTCGAACATCAGAATCCAGTCCGAATCCGAATTGCCAGTCACCCTCACCATAACCCAATGACACTGACTGGCTTTCGTCGAAATGATCATCGGATGGAATATACATACCCTGAATCTGCCAGCCATTCATGTCAGGAGAGTGGTAGAGCAATGTATCTTTTGCCCTGATTTCACCCGGCACCAGCACTGCCATGTCTCCTGCCTGGTCGTTAAACAGATCAATTTTGCCCTGGGATTTTTTGAAGGGTGTATCGTAGGTTCCAAACATCAGCTTGCCAAAATTCCCACTTATGCCGATAAAGGAATTTCGAGTCTTGAACAAATTGTTCATCTCGGTACCACCATGAATGAGGTTTACCTTCTGTTCAAGCTGATAGATCAGTGTCAGATCCTCAGATATCGGGTGGGAACCTCTCAATCCGAGTCTTGATACGTAATTCTGCCAGTCATCATCTTTGAGATCGCTCCAATCGTAGCTGACATTGATCTCACCATAATAATCAAAATCAGATGACTGAGCCGCAATCGTTGCACAATAAAAAATCCCAACCACCAAGATATACTTGCTGGCTAATTTACTAAAAAACCTGGTTGCCATAAATAATCTAAATCCAATGAATGATTGTTTGCAGGATATCTGACATATCTATAGATTGCGTTAAGATAGAACAAAATCCGTAACAAATTTGACCGACATCACGCCCGGATGCAGCCGATCCTACAAAATGATTTTTGAATCCAAGCATCAGGAAGGCTGGCTATTGCAAGCCTTCCTGTGATTATTCACCCATGCAATTTCAATCGGCAGATTAATTCAACGGTCTCAGCAGTTACTTTTGCCTATCAACTTACTACGAGGTATCAGCAAAACCACAATGAATGACCCTATTTTGAAAACCCTTGAGTTGTCAGCAGAAAAAGCAGGAGATATTACCCCTGATATTTACAGACGCTATTTTGAATCCTGCCCCGAGTCAGAAGAATTGATGTCACATATTGACGATCTTGTGCGGGGCAGGATGATGCAAGAGGTCTTTCGCCTGATCATGACCGAAGACTATCTACCTGAAACTGCCTACCTCAATTTCGAGGTTGCAAATCATAAATTCGCCTATAGTGTATTGCCTCACATGTACGAAAACCTTCTGGATGCCGTGCACAGTTCAGTCAAACATTCAATCGGTCATGAATGGCATGCGGAGTTTGAAGAGGCATGGCAGAGTCGAATCAAGAATCTACTCTCAGAAATCAGCCTGAGACAGCAGAAAAAGTGGGGTGAAGTCTAGATTGTAATTCGGATATACTCAAAATCCGCACTTAATTCAGGCGAATCCCGTGACTCAACTACCACTTTCTTCCTATACCGTTCTGGATCTGACTATTGCCAGAGCGGGTCCTACCGCAGTGAGACTGATGGCGGACTGGGGAGCCAACGTCATCAGGATCGAACCACCACCTGCCAGCGATTCGTCAGGCGGTTCAGTCACTGGTGCCCAGTTGGGACCCGATCAGCAAAATCTGCATCGCAATAAACGAGGGCTTGCAATAGACCTCAAAAGTCCTGGCGGGCAGGACCTTTTTCGAAAACTAGTCAGCAAAGCAGATGTTGTCATCGAGAATTTCAGGGCTGATGTTAAGAAACGGCTGAATATAGAATACGAAACGCTGAAGGAGATCAATCCTCGGATTATTCTTGCATCGATATCCGGCTTCGGCCAGGACGGTCCGTATGGTGAAAGACCTGGCGTCGATCAGATCGTTCAGGGGCTTTCCGGACTTATGTCCGTAACGGGCGAGCCGGGTAAAGGGCCAATGCGCGTCGGCATCGCGATCTCAGACACAACCGCTGGCATGTTTCTTGGTCAGGGCATACTCCTGGCCCTTTTGCACAGGGAACATACCGGAGAAGGCCAGTGGGTTCATACGTCCCTGCTCGAGGGAATGTTGAGCAAGCTGGATTTTCAGGGTGCCCGATACACAATGAATAAAGATGTCGCTGAACAGCAGGGGAATTTTCATCCGACCCAGGTCCCAATGGGAGTATTCGAGTCTTCAGATGGACTGGTAAATATGGCGGCTTCCTCCGGGAAGATGTGGGGTAACTTCTGCAAGACTTTGAATGCCGATGAACTTTTCACGGATCCCAAATACAAAACAGGCAGACTTAGAAACGAAAACAGACTCCTCATCAATCAGGATGTGAACAATATAACCAGGCAGTTCACGACCAACGAACTGGTTGAGAAATTGAATGCTGTTGGTGTGCCCTGCGGCCCGATCTACAATATCGGTGAGGCATTTGAGGACGAACAGGTTCAGCATCTGAAGATGACTAAAGTTGCACATCATAGTTCGCTAGGTGATATCAATTTAGTCCGCTCACCCATTAACCTTACTGCATGTGATACACCGGACACGTTTCATCACGCTGGCCCTGCACCTGGCGAACACTCTGATGAGATATTGCACGAGTTTGGCATTGATGAAACGTCAATCGCCCAACTAAGGGAGGAAGGGGCCATTGTATAGGTTGCCCCGCGACAATAACGTCAGTTTTCAACAGACCTGAACCGGGTTCTGCTGATGTCAGACTTATCTCCATTTGACCCGGTGACAGAAGAGTACGTCAGTCTTGCCACTTTCCGAAGGGATGGGCGGGAAGTGAGAACGCCCGTATGGATGGCCGAACACGACGGCAATCTTTACGTATTCTCAGAATCGAAAGCGGGCAAGATAAAAAGAATCAGGAACAACGGCAGAGTAAGTATTGCCGCTTGTGATGTCAGAGGAAAAATAAAAAGCGAGTGGATTAAGGGAAGTGCAAGAATCGTCGAGGACCGACGCGAAATTGAATCGATGTATCTTGCATTTGACGAGAAATACGGTTGGAAAATGAAGCTCATTAACTTCTTCTCACGACTCACGGGTCACTACGACAAACGTGCAATCATCGCTCTCCGCTCGGGTTGAAACCAATCAGGGTGCCCTTGGCATATCCCCGGGCAAACCCCAGACCCAATCTTCGACTCTGCCTGGCAGTTAGTAACCTGTCGCCTGGTCTGAACACACTGTAGCCATTGTCCGGATCGATCAGATAAAAAGGTACGCCTAATCTCGCAACCAGGCGAGTATCAACACTCGAAAAGTAGCTTCGGCTATAGTGAGGTGCACCATGGGTATGCCACAGGGCAACTAGTTTTGAACCTCTGGGTATTTTAATTTTTGTTGTTACCTCATCCTGACCAGGTATACCCTCTGCAACCGTATAATTGTAACCATCAGGATACGAGAGGACTGCACCAATAAACTCACGATCTTCACGCACAGATAACGGGTTATACCTGGCGCCTGCTGCAAATACGGTATCAGTTATATCTTTATACCGAAACTGATCGGACACCGCTGGAATAATCTCGTTACTCTTTGCAAGCAGAGGTACCAGAACCAGTAAACAAAAAACATGACGGAGTTCCATCTTCTTCCCTCTTTAATCAAGAGAGCAAATATTGCTTATCCTGCACGGGGGAAACCTGACGGAAGTCGCATGATTCCTTCTGATCTGATTCGGGGTTGATTGAAAAAACCTTCGGGTTTTCTCTGGAAACTTGCCGGTGGATTCGAATACGATCAAAATTAGGCTAAAGTGTCATGACCTGGCATCGACATCAAAATAGATATGGAAGACAACCTCAGAGCTGATTTTCAGTTGGGTGACTGGCTGGTTAAACCGCTTTCGAACAAGCTGATATGTGATTCAGGGGAAACTCGTGTCGAACCCAAGCTGATGGATGTTCTGGTTCAACTGGCGCTTGCCGACGGTCATGTAGTGGTCAGGGAAGATCTTCTGAAAACAGTATGGAAAGGCGTTGTCGTAAATGAAGAAGCACTAACGAGGGCAATATCCGAACTGAGACACGCATTGGGTGACAGCGCAAGCGAGAAAAGATACATCAGAACAATCCCGAAAAGAGGCTATAGCCTGGTCGCAGACGTAAAGAAGATTTACAAGGCAGAATGTGAAATGCCAGCCAGTTCCGAGAGCGGCAACCAGGTGTCGATCGCTGTTCTGCCGTTCAGAAATATCAGCAACAACCCCGATAGTGAGTACTTTAGTGACGGACTAACAGAAGAGCTGATCTCGACCCTCGGACAAATCAGCGGACTGGACGTGGCCGCGTCGAGATCAGTATTCTCATTAAAAGACAGCGCCGCGTCAGTCAGCGAAATTGGCGATACGCT
The DNA here is from genome assembly GCA_964548025.1 of uncultured Pseudomonadales bacterium. Lineage (GTDB taxonomy): Bacteria > Pseudomonadota > Gammaproteobacteria > Pseudomonadales > Azotimanducaceae > JAHRVQ01. Next base: position 16,584 of record CAZJRI010000064.1, on the reverse strand, counting down.
TAGGGTGAATCATCTCCTCGAAGGCAGTGTTCACCTGGTACAGGATAGACTCAGAATCACTACCGAATTGATTGAGGTAGACAACGGATTTCAGCTCTGGACGGCGAAATACGACAAGAAACTGGATGACATTTTTCGCGTTCAGGAAGAGATTACACAGTCTGTTGTTGATGCGCTTAAAATACAACTCAATCTCAAGAACCCCAATCTCGTAAGTCCCAAAACCCCTAACCTTGAGGCATACGAGCAATACCTGAAAGGAAGACTGAAATATCAAACCGACCAGCCAGGGATGGAATATACGGGTCATGAAGAACTCAGAGAAGCTATCAGGCTTGCACCAGGATTCACTGAAGCCCAGGGGCTCTACGCTTTCATCACGGCGCTCAATTCCACCAGTGAATCATTCGATAAAAACAAAACGGATATAGAGAGATCCTTCGAGGCGGCCTTAAAAGGCAATCCATTTCAGGTCGAAGCGCTTATGGCCAAGGCGATATCTGTCAGATGGCAGTCATGGGACTGGTTTGCAGTGAAGTCCATGTTTGAAAAAGCAAGAGCAGCCGCACCAAACTGTACAGACGTGATGACGCAATTCGCTGTCAGATATTACCGGGATACCTGTCAGTTTGCCGCCGCAGAAGACCTGTTATCCAAAGCCGTTCAACTGGATCCCATTAATCCAGGTCCAAGGTCTTCACTTTCATTTGTGTTGCGTTATCAAAAACGATTTGAAGAAGCCCTCGAAGAAGCTGAACGGGCGCTTGCCATTAATCCTCACTATGGCTATGCAAACCTCGCAAAAGTGTTGGCGCATATATCAATGGGCGAATTCGGGAAAGCAGATCGCCATGTAGATACGATTCGTAAATTTTTGACCGATGATGATGTTCTGGTAATGAATTGTATCGGTCGAATCTATGCATCCAGTGGACAGCACAGCAAGTCACATGAATTTCTGAAGTCAGTTATCAATCTTGCAAAACAACCGGATGGAATTAAGTATGCGCCGCTTGCGGGATGGATCGCTCTGCTGATGGGCGATAATGACGAGGCCATCCGCTGGTTGCAGATTTCACTGGATAAACGTATATCCCAGGTCTTAAACGCCAGAGCTTTCGCCCACATCCTGCCGAACGAACCGCTAAAGGATGCCAACTACCAGAGATTTCTCAGTCAGATGAATCTCGATGACGATTCCATCGCAGTTCTTGCCGATAGGGTAGAAGAATTCAGCGAAGTAGTTTCCAGTCAATGATCGGCTGAGAATTCAGGCGCTCAGAGCAAGGCTTCAGGTCGTATGCATACCTCATAATCTCATGCATCAGGATCGAGGTCAGATGACTGATGCTTTCTCGATAATGAGCTGAACAGGTAAAATCTAACCACCCACACCTGGTTCAAGTACAGGAACGGAGTCCTCATCAGCCCCCAGAGATCGAATATCTTCAAGGATCAAATAACCCGAGGGTACGACCAGCAAAGTTACCACTGTTGCAAACAGCACCCCAAATGCAAGAGAGACCGCCATTGGCACAAGGAACTGAGCTGACACTGACCTGTTCAACATCAACGGAGACAACCCAACAAAGGTTGTCAGGGACGTCAGTATAATCGGACGACATCTGGATACAGCAGCATCCAGCACAGCGTCGTGGAGAGATTGCCCGGTTGCTCTACGGGCATCAATATTGTGCACCAGGACCAGGGACGAGTTGATCACCACACCGGAAGCAGCGATAAACCCAAGCACAGACATCATGGCCAACCCGACGATCATACCAATGCTCTTGAATATCAGGTGCCCCCAGATTGCCCCCACCAGCGCAAACGGAATCACACTCATGATTATCAACGGTTTGCTATAGGACTTAAGAGGAATTGCCAACAGTGCATAGATAACAAACAACGCAAGTCCAAACAGTGGAATCAGACTGGCTGTCGATTCATTTTGCTCCCTTTGCTGGCCTTCAAGTCGATAACTTACTCTGGGGTGATCCTGCATGATCGCCTGAATAGAACCTTGCCCCAGACTGGCCATCACTTCATTGGCCGTTATCCGATTGCGATCCACGTCAGCAGTCACATTGACAACCCTGCGTCGGTCAGCCCGCTTGATGGCGGAGAACCCCTGTCCAAGTTTTGCTTCTGCAATTGAGGTGAAAGGCACTTCTGAACCGTTCGGAGTGCGTATACGCATGGTGTCGAGTGTACCCAGCGTACGCCGCTCGGCTTCTGTATAACGAATCATTACCCGCACATCGTCCCGTCCCCTCTGGATTCGCTGTACTTCTTCACCATAGAAGGCCTGGCGAACCTGGCGCGCCAGAATGCCCAGGTTGAGTCCCAACGATTCTCCAGAGGAAAGAATATCCAGTTTCAATTCTTTCTTACCTGACCGAAAGCTGTTAGTAATATCGATAACACCATTATACTCAGCGAGTTTCTCACCTATCTTCTCCGCAACCACCTTTAATTCTTCCAACTCATCACCTTCCAGTTGGATATTGATCGCTTCTCCAGCGGCAAACAACGAAGAGTTAAAGACCAGTTCTACAGCATCGGGGACAGTCCCCGCTTCTTTCCGCCAGATGCTGGCAATTTCAGGGGTGCTTAGGTTTCTTGTCTCGCTCGGGGTAAGCTGAAGTGTCACCTCACCCAGGTGCCCGCCAGACGCATTGTCACTGGGCGCCCCCGGTGGTCCATTTGCCGATGAGCTGGCTGGATGATCACCAGTTGCTGCCTGAATATGTAGGACGGGTGGTGAGTCCGGCGTTTTAGCGGCGAGCTGATCAGCAACAATCTGTGCACTCCGTTCTAATTTCAATACCGCATCACTGGTGACAGAAGCCGGGGTACCAAGCGGCATGGTTAATTTGGCTATTACCTGGTCTGATACCAGCGGCGGGAAGAATGAAAAGGGTAATCGTCCGCTGGCAATAATGCCGATCGAGGACAGCAAAGCTACCAGTGCAATTGAAATTGTTATATATCGTCCTTTAAGGGCCAGATCCACCAGCGATCTGAATTGAAATTCAATCAGATGTTCTAACTTGTTTGCAAACCGGGATTGCAGATTAACAATGCCTGTCGCAATTCTGAGAAATCCCCCTGCAACGTGTAGTGCAAACATCGCAGTGGCAGACGCGATAACGATACCGACATAGCTGCGAAGATCCCAGGCAAATTCAAGTATGATAATCAGAAAAATAGGGATAAGTAACAGTCCCACTTCTGCTTCGGTTGAACTGGAGCTTTTGTGTCCCAGATGAGCAGGCAATACCAGTTGTGACTCAATCAGTGAGAAGGCAAGGCAGCACATGACCACAGTGCCGATGATGCCCTGAACCTGCCCCATGGTTCCACCTGAAAACAGGAATGGCATAAAAGCAGCAACGGTCGTCAACACGCCGAAAATAACTGGAATCGATACCTGCTGAGTACCTTCAATTGATGCCTCGAGTAATGATCCACCTCTGCGTTGCGCTGAATAGACGCTTTCACCCACGACTATCGCATCATCTACAAGAATTCCCAGCACAAGAATGAACCCGAACAATGAGATGGCATTAATTGATATGCCAAGACCTGACACCAGGAAGAGTGCACCAAGAAATGAGACGGGGACACCGAGACTCACCCAGAACGCGAGACGAGGCCTGAGGAATACAGCCAGTAGCAGCAGTACCATCAGGAATCCCTGTCGTGCGCTATTTAGCAGGGTATCAAGACGTTCACGCAATATCTTCGAATTATCATTCCAGATTGTCAGTTGGACACCTTCAGGTAATCTCTCTTTAACCGCTTCCAGATACTGGTGTAGCGCACCGGTAATCTCCAACACATCCTGATCTCCAATTCGGGATACTCGGATCATTGCAGCAGGTTTACCATTAAAGCGTAAAGACTGATCGGTATCTTTAAACCCATCAACTACATTCGCGACATCACTCAAATAAACCCGGGTCCCATCTGCACGGGTGAGGATAACCAGATCACTGAATTCATTCCCCCAATATGCCTGACCTTTGGTTCGAAGCAGCACTTCTCCGCCTTCTGTCTTTATCGAACCACCTGGCAAATCCAGTGAAGCAGCCCGGACCGCGCGGGCCAGTTCGTCAAAACTCAGACCATGTCTGCGCAGAGAAGCCTCCGATACCTCAACAGATATTTCATAAGGACGTGTATTTGCCAACTTTACCTGGGTGACCTCTGGCAATGCCGCAATTTCATCCCTCACCAACTGACCCAGCACCTTCAGTGTTTTCTCATCTTCAGGTCCGGTGAGTGCAATATCCATAACAGATCGCTGTGGCGTCGCAAGTGTGATAACTGGTTTCTCGGTTTCTTCCGGAAAGGTATCTATGGCATCGACCCTGTTCTTCACATCATCGAGGCCTTTTGATGGATCAGCCGTTTCATAGAGTTCAACCTGAACGGAACACGCCCCCTCATTTGCCGTGGAGCGAATCTGCTTTACGCCTTCGATGCCCTCTAGTTCCTCCTCGATGCGAATACAGACGCCCTGCTCTACCTCTTCGGGTGCTGCGCCAAGATAGGTTACCGCGACGGTGATGATATTAATGTCAATATCAGGGAAGGTTTTCTGTGGTATGCCGGGTAGGGCGACCAATCCTGCAAGAACGATGAGTCCAAGCAGTAAATTTGCCGCTACATGGTTTCTTGCGAACCAGGCGATAGCCCCTTTCATGAACTTGCAACCGAAGATTGCGGGTTCTCACTCAATCGCACCCGCATCCCCTCAACAGGTGTACTGAGGGGAGAAAGACAGACTTTATCCCCTGGATTTAAACCACCATTGATAAAGACTTCGTCCTCTGCGATCCGCAGTATTTCAACTTCACGAAATCGAAGTCGGTTTTCTGCGTCTATGATATAAACACTCTGGTTGGCACGAAGTGCGGACCTGGGTAATACCACAATATCGTCAAATCTTGCCCCCATAATCTCAGCCTCAACAAATAATCCGACCGATAATGGTGGTTTCCCGTTCATCTGATCATAAGGCGTAGGCACACTGGCAATGACATTCACCATACGCGTACGGGGATCAAGTTCACCCTCGGTTCGGACAACCTCACCGAGCCATTCGTGAGATTTCCCGCCAAATTTCGATCGCAGAACAACACTCGACGAACGCCCGGTATTTGTACCCGAGAGCATCTCCGGCAGATTCAGATATGCAAGCTCTTCATCCTGAATTGGCAATCGCACCTCGGCAAAATCAGTCGCGTAAATAGTTGCAATCGGTGCACCACGATTAACAAACTGGCCAACATCGACTTTTTCGGTTCTCACTCTGCCATCATATGGCGCGACAACTCTGGTTCTGCCAATATCACGCTTGGCCCTGGAGAGCTTGGCCATCACTTCCCTCAATGTCGCCTCGGCAATACGAAGTCTGTTCAATGCATCATCCTGTTGGGATGCACTGGTTGATTGCTTCCGTGCAAGATCAAGTTGCCTTGCATAAGCCTTTTTTGCATTGGCCAGATCGCTTTCCGCTCTTGCAAGCCTTGCCCTGGCTTCCTCAAGCGCAACTTCATAATCCAACGGATCAATAGTTAGCAGTTCCTGGCCCCGTGTGAAGAATCCACCAGAGACCATCGAATCAGACACTGCCAGTACGCGCCCTGAAACTTCCGGGGTGAGTTCGCTCTCAGTTCTCGGCACTACCGTACCGTGGGTGTTGGTACTTAACTGAATACTCATTGGTTTTACATCGACGGTTCTGACAAGCGGAGGCAGGAAATTAACAGGTTTGGATTCAACCTGCGGTCCCGTTTTGATCAGCAGGGCTGCGAGTCCAAATCCAACCGCAATAATGACGAACGGCAATAAACGTTTCACTTGTTCCTCCTCCTCAAGGCCGGAAGATCGCCCTGGGTCAAACCAGCGACGACAAATGCTTCCAGACGCTTTAGTACCTCTAATTGATCTACCGGTTCTGTGCTGCCCGGTGGCGCCGGGAAATTTAGGACATGCAACATGGCACCGATCAGGAAGTGAAAACGCCAACGGAGTTCTTCGTCTTCAACTTCAGGCAATACCCTGCCAAGCGCATTCATAAAGCGTTCTGCCACCTGACCGAATTCTTTCTCCAGCAAGGGGCGAATGACAGATTCCGGCTCAGCGTAGATCCGTGCAACAAGCCGTGGCAATTCATCCCCAGGGTGACTATCGATTAGCGGTTCCAGGAACGCCTTGATAATCTCAGGCAAATCAGGTGTGGTGCCGCTTTCGAGCTTATCAAGATTTGTCAGGCGGGCTTCGTTGATGGATCCCACTCGTCTGTGTACTGTTGCCGCAAGCAGCCCTTCCTTTGAAGAAAAGTGATAATTGGGCGCCGCAAGATTTACCTCAGCCAGATCTGCAATTGCCCGAACAGAAGTGGCAGCAAAGCCCTTCTCAACAAATAAAGCCTCGGCCGCGTCAAGAATTCTCTCCTGGGTCGCCGTCGATGCCTTGTTGTTTCCACTGGATCTCTCTATTGCCGACATTTGTATCTCAATTCAAACAAACGTTTGAATTTTGCATCAGCATTCAAATGGATTCAAGTCACAATTGCTTCTTTGCTTATTACTACATCATTAAAAACAGCATCATTAAAAACAGCATCATTAAAAACAACAGCCCTAAGAACAGCAGCGTTTATAACCGAACCGTCAAATTGCGTTATTAACCAACTCAAGTACAGCCGATGCACGCTCCCGTAACTTGACCTGGTCTCGGGCAAAGACCGGTAGAATAATCTGCTCTGCACCCAGGTCTTTATATGCTCTAAGATCAGCGACACTCGTAGCATCTGGTGACGGCGACAGATAGATCGACACATCTTCAAGAGACCTGCCCTGGTCGCTCAGCATTTCATCCAGTGTTTTAAGATGCTGCTCAAACGAACCGGGTTTCAAATTAAATCCGTACCAACCCTGACCCACAGTCGCTACCCGCTGTAATGCGGCTTTGCTTTCACCGCCAAAAAGGAGGGGTGGATGCGGCTTCTGGACGGGTTTTGGATTCTGATAGGCATCCTTTAACGAGTAATACTTACCTTCGTAGCTTGAAATGTCATCGCACCACAGAGTTTTCATGACATTGATACATTCGAGGGTTCGACCAGCACGATCTTGCCAGGGGACACCCAATGATTCGAACTCTTCTCTGAGCCAACCAATGCCGATACCGAACTCCACGCGGCCTCCTGAAAGATAGTCAAGATCGGCAACCTGCTTGGCGGTATAAACCGGATTCCGTTGAGGCACTAGACAGATACCCGTCCCGAGCTTAATCCGTGAGGTGAAAGCGGAAACAAAAGTGAGGGCAGACATTGGATCCAGCAAACTCCTGGGCTCTCCACGTATCTTACCGTCGTCCGAATAGGGATATCTCGATTCGTAGGTCGGGAAAAAAAGTACGTGTTCCGGGACCCATAAAGAGTGAAAACCCAATTCTTCCACTACCGATCCTGCTTCTGAGATGTATTGAGGTGAGGTTGTATCGTTGAACGCCATCTGGCAACCAACTTTCATATGATCTCCTTGATTTCAATCCTAAAGGCAAGGTCCGGGTATCTTAAACGGACGTCACTTTGAATTCACGACTTGTCCAGCGGTAACCCATCGTCAGACCAGCCCAGCAGTCCTCCACTAATATTCGCTATTCTGGTCCATCCATTGTCACGCAATATGTTGAAGGCCATCACCGACCGTCGACCCGATCGACACAAGGTGACAACAGGTTTAGATCTGGGAATTTCATCAAGTCGATCACGTAGTTCATCAAGAGGAATGAACGTCGACCCTTTAACACCCGCTAATTCTTCATCTCGTTCTGCCTGGGTCCTGACATCCAGCACAACAACCTCATCCAAATGTGCTGCTACCCAATCCGGCTTGATCTCCTGAATACCGCTAAAGGTCGTTACCACCGGTGCCCAGTCTGGTGGAGTCGGAATCTGGTCATTGTCAGGTCTGCCTGCTTTCAAATTAGCCGGTACGGCAATATCCAAGCGCCCTGGATGAGGCAGATTCATGCTGTCCATATAGCCTACAAAATCGGTTTCGTTTGCCTGCCCGCCAATTCTTGGATTGAACTGCTTCTCCTCGCCGATAGAGCTTACCATTCGACCACTATAATCATGCCCAGGGTAGACGAGACAATCATCCGGCAGTTCGAACAAACGGTTTTTGATCGAGTTGAATAACTTCAAGGCAGATCCCTGCTGGAAGTCGGTGCGCCCGCAGCCACGAATTAACAGGCAGTCGCCTGTGAACACCATTCGGTGCCCCGCTAAAACCAGAGATATACAACCATCGGTATGCCCTGGCGTCGCGATCACCTCAAGTGCCTGTTCACCGAAATCTATGCTGTCACCGTCTTCGAGACGATCATCAAGTCCCTCAATTCCGCTATGGGCAGAGGCAACCAGCTTCGAGTTCAACTTGTGCTTCATTAACCAGGCACCGGTAACATGATCTGCATGACAATGGGTGTCGACGCTTGAGATCAACGTGAGACCCAGTTCCTGAATAAGCGCCAGATCTCGCTCATGTTGCTCATAAACTGAATCAATCAGAACAGCATCACGTGATTTAATGTCTGCCAGGAGATAGGTATAGGTACTGGTATCTGAATCAAATAGTTGCCTGAAAAGAATCGTCACTGGTTCACCTCTGCCATCATCCCAATCAGCGTCAATTAATGCCCGGTTCTCATACTATCTGACCCGGCCTTGCCTGCGTATACTGACCATCACTCAGTACGACTTCACCATTGACGATCACGGCGTTATAACCTTTTGACCGACGGACATACCGGCGTGCTTCACCAGGGAAATCATCAAGAAATTCTTCATCTTCGCAGTGCAGAGCGTCCAGTTCGAACAAATTAAGATCGGCTGCCTTGCCCACCTCCAATGTTCCCCTGTCACTGAGGCCCCAGTCTGCAGCGACTTCACCGGTCATTCTTTCGACCGCCCGCTCTAACGACATCTGACTGGTGTCTCGAACATAGTGCTCTATGAGGTGAGTTGTATCCCCTGTCCCGCAAAACTGAGTAATATGGGCACCTGCATCAGATGCGCCAAAATGCAAAAGAGGATGAGCAAGCAGTTTAGCAACTGAAGGCTTGTCAGCATTCAGAATATCCTTTAGCTTGAATTCCGTTTCCAGATCATCCGCGAGGGAGAGATCGAGGATAACCTCCCCGAGTTCTTTGCCATCGGTCTGGCATATCTCCACCAGACTCCTCCCCTTATATGCCTTGTTCGCATCACATCGCGTTTCACCAACAATCAAAAATGGTAGCGCAGAACTCATTCCTGCCGCCTGTTTCATCTCACTGATCAGTACCTGACGAGTTTCAGCATCTTCGAACTGGCTCCTGCGTTCTCCCCGCGGTCGATCCATAATCGCTTTCCAGGACGGAAGCGCATAGAGCAACATACTCGTCTCAGACAGGCGCATATTCATATCGAAGCATCTCGGCATCACCTGACCATAAACCCTGGCGCCTCTTTCATGTTCAGCTTCGAGAGCTGCAACAACTTTCTCTGCCAACGGTGAGTCAGGTGTCGAAAGTACCGGCTGCAATGAGCAAAGTGCACCTGAGGCCAAACTGATCTCCCCCAGTCACCCCGACCAGACTTCCGCATCGCCCTGGCCAGTGCTATTTTTTCCCCAAGATCAGCCAACCGGCTGGGCACCGGATTCATATTCTCATCAATATCGACATAAGAGGATGAAATACCCGCGGCACCTGCCTTCATCGCTTCTTCGACCAATTCACACATTCGCGTGATCTCGTCCTCCGTCGCAGATCTTTGCTGGCTCTCTTCACCCATTACGTAAAACCGTAAAGCAGAGTGACCGATCATCGCAGCAACATTGACCCCCAGCCCTGGTTCTATAAATCGCATATATTCAGGAAATGATTCCCAGGAATAAGGTACCGCGGCATCAAATGTCGGCTTCTTAACATCCTCTATCACCTCAAACATACTGGTTAATTTACTCCGGCCCTCTTCACGCACCGGGGCGAGACTCAACGAACAATTACCAATAACCACAGTGGTAACGCCATGCTCCAGCGAGGGTGTTGCCAGCCCATCCCAACATAACTGAGGATCAAAGTGCGTATGTATATCTATAAAACCAGGCGTTAGCACCCTGTTTTCACCGTTCAGCTCCTGAGCAGCTTCGCCATCGAATCGACCGACAGCGATGATCTTGCCATCATTGATAGCAACATCACCTTTAAAGGGTGGTCGACCTGTGCCATCAACTATGTTTGCATTACGAATAACTAAATCTGTGTGGGGCATTCTTGATTCCAGGGTAAAAAAATAAACCCTAACAGATATTCATAACCACTTGGAAGACTGTTGTAGACAACAAATCGCGAGATTTGAGTTACGAGTTGCGAGTTGCGAGTTACGAGTTGCGAGTTGCGAGTTACGAGTTGCGAGTTGCGAGCGCCGATTGAGTCTCGGTCGAGGAGTGCGCAAACATATTATTCAAACAACAAGTACCTTGGCGCCCTTCACGGGGCTGAACTTGATCGCCAGGAGCGCTTTGTTTGCATCAGCCAGTGAAAATTCCTCGGTCTCAGGAAAAATCGGAATCTGGGTGGCTAGTTCAAGAAATTTCTCAACATCTTCACGGGTAATATTGGCAACACTTTTTATCTCCTTTTCAAGCCAGAGATGCGACGAATAATCAAGATCCAACAATCTTTCCTGGTCGCGCCGCTCTTTTCGAATCGCATTTATAACCAATCTACCGGCAGGCTGTAGATTCGCAAGCGCAGAAACGACAGGCCACCAGGCAGGTGTTGTATCGACTATCGCATTTAATTTTGTCGGCGCTGGTTCTTCGATGCCCCCTGCCCATTCCGCTCCAAGTTCAAGCGCAAATGCCTGTTCTTCCACTTTTCGTGCAAACACATAAACAGCAGAATCGGGATATTTATACCGCACCATCTGCAGGACAAGGTGAGCAGATGCGCCAAATCCAGTCAAACCAATGCTGTCACCATTTACCAATTCAGTGAGAGCAAGTGATCGATAGCCAATCGCACCGGCACAGAGCAGTGGTGCGGCCTGCACGTCAGAAAAATCTCCAGGAATTCTGAAGACAAAATCTGCCCGAACAACAAGGTACTCCGCATAACCGCCATTAACGTCTCGACCCGTCGCTTCAAATTGCTCACAGAGATTTTCATTCCCGCGTTGACAGAAATGACACTGACCACAGGCAGAAAAAATCCACGCAACGCCTACCCGATCCCCGTGACGAAAGTCTTTTACCTTGCTGCCCCTCGCCTCGACAATACCCACGACCTGATGACCGGGAACCACAGGTAACCTCGGAGGTGGCGTCCTCCCCTCAATTTCATCGAGTTCAGTGTGGCAGACACCGCAGGCTGAAATTCGGATAAGCAGCTCATTGTCACCCGGGACGGGAATCGGAATTTCTTCCAGGGATAGCGGCGTATCACCAGGGCCAATGTCACCAATTTTATTCAGAACCATCGCGCGCATGAACAGTTTCTCTTTTCAGTTGTTCTTGACAGTTGTTCTTGACAGTTGTTCTTTGCCAGTCGCAATCCATTGGATCGACGCAATATGAGCGCAGGGGAAACTTATTTTTTGCCTGAGTGGCGCCCGAAACAGATTTCGGCGACTTCTTCATAACTCGAGGCAAAATCGACGACCAGACTTTTTTTCAGGTATTCGGGTATCTCATCAAAGTCTCTTTCATTATCTGCAGGCAGGATTAATCTTCTGATCTGCGCCCTTTTGGCAGCCATCACCTTCTCTCTTATACCACCAACAGGAAGCACCTTACCGGTAAGCGTTAGTTCTCCCGTCATAGCCAAATGCCTATTGATGGTTTTGCCCATGGCCAGGGACAGCAAGGAGGTCGCCATCGTGATACCCGCACTGGGACCGTCTTTTGGCGTTGCTCCCTCAGGCACGTGTAAGTGAATGAAGGCATCGTCAAAAAAATGTGGCTTCCCACCCAGTTCAACCAGGTGAGAGGCAACATAGCTATAGGCAATCTGAGCAGATTCGCGCATGACATCACCGAGTTGTCCGGTTTGCCTGAAACCACGACTGCCATCGTGAACCTGAGATGACTCAATCGCGAGGATTGTGCCGCCCAATGCTGTCCAGGCAAGCCCGTTCACAACCCCAATGCCCTGATCCGCGAATTGTTTTTTAAATAATGGTGCACCCAGATAGTCTTCCACGGAATCTTTGCCCACGGCAATCTTCTGATTATCATCTTCCAGCAGAGAAATGACTGCCTTACGCACGATACGACCAAGTTGTTTCTCCAGGGCGCGTACGCCAGCCTCTCTTGCATAACCGTTGATCACCTTGCGCAATGCGCTGTTCGTGATCTTCAACTTCGACCGCGGGATACCCGCTTTCTCGAGTTGCCTTTTCCACAAATGATGCTTGGCGATCTGAAGTTTTTCTTCCGTTAAATAACCGGCAAGACGAATTGTTTCCATCCGGTCCAGCAATGGCCCGGGAATGGTATCCAGTTGATTTGCCGTGCAGATAAACAGCACTTTGGAGAGATCGAGTCGCACATCCAGATAGTGGTCAAGAAACTCACTATTCTGTTCCGGATCCAGTACTTCAAGCAGTGCCGAGGCAGGATCCCCCTGGTAAGATGCTCCAATCTTGTCGAGCTCATCGAGCATGATGACGGGGTTATAGACTTCAACTTCTTTCAAGGCCTGCACCAGCTTGCCGGGCATGGCGCCGATATACGTTCGACGGTGGCCTTTTATTTCAGCTTCGTCGCGCATACCACCCAGACTGAAACGGTAGAATTTTCGCCCGAGAGCACTGGCGATTGATTTACCGATGCTGGTCTTGCCCACACCGGGAGGTCCCACCAGCAACAAAATAGAACCGGCAATCTCGCCCCTGTATGCGCCAACTGCCAGAAACTCTATTATGCGTTCTTTGACGTCTTCAAGGCCATCGTGATCTCTGTCCAGCGTTGATCTCGCATGAGCCAGATCAAGCTGGTCAGGTGAGAGTACACCCCATGGCACGGAAGTCATCCAGTCAAGGTAGTTTCTTGTAACACCGTATTCTGCAGAAGCTGATTCGAGTACCTGCAACTTCTCGAGTTCACTCTCAATCCTAGCCTGCACATGTTCGGGTACCACCAGGTGCCTCAATCTGTCTCTGAACTTCTCTTCGTCTGCCTGCTTGTCGTCTTTGGAAATACCCAGTTCCTGCTGGATCGCTTTAAGTTGTTGCCGCAGGAAAAACTCCTTCTGTTGATCGCTGACCTGCTCCTGCATCTGCTTGGTTATTCTTGCCTGCAATCTGGCCACTTCCAGCTCTTTACTGATGAGCAGGAGCACCTTTTCCATTCGTTCCAGCAGGGGGATAGTTTCGAGTATTTCTTGCAGGTCGTTGGGCTCTGCAGAAGTGATTGCGGCGGCAAAGTCTGCCAGTGGCGACGGCTCGTTCGGGTTAAAGTAGTTTAGATATTGCTTCAGTTCTTCATTGTAAAGCGGGTTCAACACCAACAGCTCTTTAATCACGTTGATAATAGACATCGCATAGGCACGGAGCTGACTTTCATCCCGCAATGGTTGAGAATCATAGTAGGCAACGCGAACAACGTAGGGCGGCGTTCTCTTAACCCATTCACGGATTCTGAAACGCGTGATACCCTGGGCGATAAATTGTACTTTCCCCTTGCTCTCATGGACCTGATGGATTCGAGCTACACAGCCGATACTTCGAATATCATCAGGTTGTGGCATCTCTTGATTGCTCGTTGGCGCATAACTCATTGCTATAAGTTTCTGCGCACTCTCTGCAACTGTCTTGATACCAGTTCCCCAAGGGACTTCATCAACAACAATGGGTTGTACCAGTACGGGGAAAAAAGGACGGGAAGCAAGCGGAATAAGTTGCAGCGTATCTGGCAAAACCTCATCAGGTTTTACCAACTGGTAATTGTCCTGTTGAGTAATTAACTCTACTTGATCTTCGCTATCGTTCTCATCCATGGTTCAGTCTTTCTCGATAACCCGCCAGTAGTTCAATTTTGGGACCCTGCCGCTAAAGTCCCAATCAGCCATCAGCATTGGAATCTTATCCCTCGCCGGATCAACACACAATGATGAAGATCAAGCGAGTCAAACAGTGACCTGGGGTATTGGGGATAAGGGTATCCTGCTCAGCTTTGATGGCTAACCTGACTCTCTCGATCCAGATTTAACGGTCCGGCAAATAAGCTCTCTAGTGCCAGATCGATGACTTACGTACTGCTACCTTGGCGCAATCCAGATAGGGGATGACCATCCGCGATGCTGAACTGTCGCAGGTACATCATCGGGGATCGCCACATCTGCACTGTTGGCGATCCAGGTCGTCCATCGACAGCTAGGATTTTCAAGAACGCGCACATAGTAAAACGCGCGTTCACTGAATTTGAACTCGGGATCACTAAAATACGCCTGCAACATGGGGGAGCCCTGTTGGTCATGTCGCGCGCAGGTTTTCACATCAACAGTCGCTGGTGTGCGACTGCAACGTCCCTCGTTGGGGGTTCGATCCGCTGAACAGGCAACGTCCCATACTTTGTGTTTTTCTTCACCTTCATCGATCCATCCCTTGACTACCTGAATCCGGTCCAGCGTTGCTCCATTTGGATCCTGACTTGCTGATACCCAGAAACCAGGACTGAGAGATGGCGACAACTCGCTGCCCATCGGCACACCATTTTGATAGGCTATCGAAACTGCATCTTTCCTCTGCAGCATGGATTCAGTCAAATCCCCTGCGAAGAACCTTATCTGTAATCTCGTTCCACTGGTTGCATATGCTTCTCGTCGTCTCAATGCGTCGAATACATCGGAACGTGTATTGGACTCTGCCCAAACTGCAGCGAGGCCGCCTTCACTCGTTAGGCGCATAGTACCGACAACGGGATGTTGCAGATTTAAAACTCTTTTTACTGCCTCGGCATTTCCAACCGCGTCAGCATACCTTGATCGCACTCTCGGGTTTGTATTGCCCGGATCAGACTGGTGTGTATCGGTCGAACCAATCATTCCCAATTTAAACGGATTGATTATTCCCTCATTTTCAAGCTGAATACCATCTAGCAATACATTTCTAACCATGTTGGCTGGTTGGGTACAGCGCTCCGTCTGACCATCTTTGCAGGGGGGAAACAGGATACCGAAATTACAATCTTCATCCGATGCACCAACGCCTAATTGACACTCTGAAGTGCCTTTTTGCTGGGTTACTTCAACCAGTCTTTCTATTCGGGATCGACGTTCCAGATCTTCACTGGTGTAACTGCTTCCATCCTCATCGGTGCGTGAGAAGGTTAATCCCCATGAATAATTAGTATTATGCGGGATGGTCAGAACCTCACAGGGTACATCGCATGCCTCATCCAATTGGGAAAAGAAATCTGCCTGACCATTTACATCCAGAGACGAAATCGCGTGGGCTGTCACATCTTTCCCGCGAAAAATGACATTTCGGTGAAGCATGCCAAATCCATTAAGAAGTGAAGAAAACTCATAACCAACCAGTGCTGTGAATCGACCCGGCTCATTGAACTCGTTTGCAACCGCCTGCACTCTTTGCCACGTTGATCGCGAACTATTCAGGCACTGGTCCACGTCTTCGCATAGCCCGGGCATTCGAACGGCGGGCCTTTGGACTCCTCTCTTGAAGGCTTTACGCAGATAATCTGCCTGCATGTTTCCGGGCATCCGCATATTCTGACAGACCTCGGACCCATATTGGCTGTGGTCCTCGTAGGTACATGCCGCGATAGCATCAAACCCCTCTGCATGATCTGTTAGAGCCACGAAATCAAGTGGTACCTGCAACTGGGCTTCTATACCGCCTGGCAACTTGACGGCCTCACCACGTGCAAATCGGTAGGCATCCCTCGGACCCACCCGATTCATTCCCGCATAAGCATCCGTGGACCAACTGGTGTGTACATGCAGGTCACCAAAAAGAGCACGACGCTCGGGGTAGTACTGAACACCCGGCGCACCTGGTTTTATAACACCACTTTTAGATTGTTGTACCGCAGCAGGTTCCGCAACTTCCTTTTCACCAGTGCATGCAGCGAGCTGGAACAGAACCGTTATTAGAATCACAAGTGTCGAAGACTTCTTCATTCTTATCATCCCTGGCGGATTCGATTCACAATGAACCACATAAACAGGGTTGGAGTAAAGTGTCTTGTACTATTACGTGAAGTGATTTCGGGGTGATTGAGTCTGATTACCTCAGGTATGTCTCACGTTTTGCTCCGCAAAGCCGTGAGTGGATAGCACTCTCGCTATTTCTGACGAAATAGCTGTCGTGTGTGAATGCCTTAGGTATGTCTCACGTTTTGCTCCGCAAAGCCGTGAGTGGATGGCACTCTCGCTATTTCTAACGAAATAGCTGTCGTGTCTGACTGGCCTTAAGTATGTCTCACGTTTTGCTTCGCAAAGCCGTGAGTGGATGGCACTCTCGCTATTTCTAACGAAATAGCTGTCGTG
>CAZJRI010000063.1:0-27939 GCA_964548025.1 uncultured Pseudomonadales bacterium | reverse complement strand
CGTTGACGATGAAGCGCCTGCGCGCAGGAAGCTCGTTCGTCAATTTTCAGAGATTGAAAATGCCGAGATTGTGGGAGAAGCAAAGGACGGCGCTGAAGCACTTGAGATGATAGCGACGAAAGCACCGGATCTTGTGATGTTGGATATTCAAATGCCCGGCATGACTGGATTTGATGTGATCCGCTTGTTGGAAGAACCACGACCTGGGATTATATTTGTTACGGCTTATGATGAATATGCGATCAAAGCATTTGAAGTTGCTGCGACCGACTACCTGTTGAAACCAGTTTCAAACCAACGACTGAATCAGGCAATTGAAAAAGTAACTTCAAACCCATCTCACCCTGATGAAGTACTCGATGTTCTTGAACAACCGACGTATGCGAAGAGACTGGCAGCCAGACATCTTAAGCGAATTAAGCTGGTCCAGGTGACGGATATCAACTACATCACTTCAGAGCATCGAATGGTGTACATCGTAGACAAAAATGGAAACAGATTTTGGACCAACGAAACGCTTGATCAACTCACCAGGAGGCTCGATCCTGATCAGTTTTTCCGCATACATCGAAGCAGCATACTCAATCTGGCTTCGCAGTTCGAAATTGAGCCCTGGGATGATGGGCGGCTCAAAGTACATTTTGCGGATGATACGTTCCTGACTGTAGCAAGAGAGCCTGCAACTGCACTCAAGAAATTGCTTGAATTTTAACCTGCCTTTGCAGTACTACTTCAGGTCTATGACCACCATTTCTGTTGGCGTGAACTGGAAAGTAGCCTCCTCGAATGATGGCGGTAATAGTTTCTTCAGGTTGTTGGAGAATCCATAGGGTTCTTTGGGGATACCAAACAGGCCAGTATCGAGTTCACCATTATCGTTCTCATCGTGGAAAATTGAAATTGCATATAGCCCGGATTCTACGTCACAGAGACTAAGCTGCTGAGAACCTGCCTGTTTAACGTTTTGTACGATTGACCGGAATGGTTCTTTGATCTTGCTCAGGTAGGTTTCATCGTTGGTATGTACACCGATGACAAGACTACCTTTCAATTCTTCTATTTTGTTGACTTGCAATCGCATTTCGGCACTTTCACAAGCAGAGGTACCGAAAGCTGAAACAGATATGAGAGTGAGAAATGATAGAAGTAGCCTTTTCACGATTGTCACCTGATGAAAGAATTCATGTTATTAGAAATGGTCCATCAGTCAGAGTCACCAACTTCTGAACCAACAGCAATGATACGTGACGAATCGCATTTCTCATCGCTAATACAAAGTTAACAAAGGTTGCGTTGTTGCAGTATTCTTATGCTCCTTCAGAAAGCTGGATTGATGCTTGCCTGTCTGAATGGTGTACAAGGTGCTGATTGTCATGTATACGTTGATTCTAAACGTATACAAGAGCCAGTTTTTTACAAGAGGAAGTTGTGACAAAAATATTGCCCGTTAGCACAAAGGCTTTTTGGGGAGTCGGGCAGATTGGTGAAGGCGTTAAGAATATCGCTTTTTCAGCGTATCTGTTGTTCTACTACAATCAGATCCTTGGAGTTTCAGCGACTCTGGTGTCAATTGCACTTGGCATTGCTGTGTTATGTGACGCGATTAGTGATCCTGTAGCAGGTTCGGTCTCTGATCGATTTGACTCACGCTGGGGCAGACGACATCCCTTTATGGCTGCATCGGCTTTGCCGTTGGCTATCACCTTGTACTTTCTTTTCGATCCACCCGGTGGAATGAGTGAGATGTTTTACTTCGGCTGGGTTCTGGTGTTTACCATCGCGGTTAGAACTATTTTTACACTCTATTATATTCCTCACCTGGCACTTGGCGCAGAGATGGCCACAGACTACGCGGATCGAAATTCTCTATTCAGCTTTGGTCTCTTTTTCAGTGCTGTATCCGCTTTTGGATTTAGTTTCGCTATGCTATCGACGGTTTTTGCACCGCGGCCGGAACTCGCCAATGGCATGTACAATGCGGACGGCTACCCCTTGATGTCTGCCTCTGCAGGAGCGATTGCCTTTGTAACCATTCTTGTTTGTACCTGGGGTACACGAAAGGAAATTCCAAACCTGTCGGGGCCTCGGGTGGCAACTGAACCCCTGGGTTTCGGACGTGTGTATAACGAACTCAAAACAGCTTTTTCCAGTCCCTCCTACCGATCGATATTTCTAGGGCTCATGCTCGGTACGGTTGTTGTTGCTATTGAAGGTGTTCTTGGTACTTTCATGAATGTCCACTTCTGGGGTCTGGAAACCAATCAGATACGATGGATAGGTATTGGACTCATTGTTGGCCTGCCAATTGGTACCATCATCGCAGCCTACCTGCCGAGATACCTGGATAAGAAATGGTGTCTTGTTATCCCTGCTGCGCTCCAGGCAATAAATGGCAATGTGCTGATAGTATCGAGATTACTCGGGCTGCTACCCGAAAATGGCCATTGGATAATCCTGCCTTTGTTGATTACCCAGGCAACGATTACTGCCATCATCGTGCCTGTTGTTTTTATCAGCATCAATTCTATGTTTGCAGATATTTCTGATGAGCTGGAACTAAAAACAGGAGAAAGGCAGGAAGGTATTATCTACTCTGCCAGGGCATTTGCTCTAAAAGGTGCCAATGCAATAGGCACGATGATGGGTGGCCTGGCGCTCGATCTCCTTTCCTTCCCTAAGAATGCAATTCCAGGCAGCGTGGATCCGGATGTCATCTTTAATCTCGGTTTGGTGCAGGGGCCCTTAACCACGATATTCTCATTTAGCGGCTTGCTGCTCTATTTAGGATATAAATTGTCCAGAACGCGCCATGCAGAAATTGTTGTAGAGCTGGAATTGAGACGAAATAGCAGAACGAATGATGAAAGTACTGGTGATCATGCCTGATAGATCAGGCAAAGAAGTTAAAGTCCTCTGTATTGTTAAATGGAAAGTTCGCATCGACTGAAGTGTTTTCTATACCCAGATGCCTTCGCAATGCCTTGTGCACATGTTTGGGATAGATGATTGTACCGTCGGTATCATCCCGAGCCAGTGTTGACGGGTTAATTTTATAAGCACTGTGTCCCTCATCAGTTAAGCCAGTCATTTGATTTCCCCAGGAAGGTTGCTGTTCCATAACAATGAACGAATTGATTGGCCAGTGATCTTTGCCGTCATCGGCGTTGTATAGTGGAGTGCGCCCGAAGTCGGAGCCAATCACCAGAGTGATTCTGTCAGCTAGCCCTTTCTCCTCAGCCAGAGTCCATAGTAAGTCAATCGAGTTGTTTAGATGGGAAAAGAGCCCCTGGTGAAGAACATCATGGTTATTATGTGTATCAAAACCAAACGTGAGTAGATCAGCAGCACAGCTAATTCCCGCTTCAAATGCGGACAGGGTTAGCTGAATCTGGCGCCCAAGATTACTGGTTGTTTCGGTATTGACCGCTTCATCAGCCAGAATCTCGTCGTCGGTAGGAATGAAGTCAGTGAAATTCTTAAGTGACGATTTGTTCTGAAGCGCATTTTCATAGGCTTCGAGATTTTCCTGCAGCCTTGGTAGATTCGTTGGATCAGAAATCAGGCGTTGCAATCTGGAATTACGATATTCTCTGATGCGAGCCATATCGGCGCTGCTTCTGATGGTTGTATCTGCTGATTCGGTCTCGGGGCTCAATAACCTGCGTAGCGTTGAAACATCATCCAGGCGGCTGAATCGAATAAGATCAGCGGTTTGAGAGAATCCACCGAAGCTAATATAGGACAATGGCTGATTTGGTGCATTGTGTGCAGCGAACATGGCGGAGAGAGAAGGGAATCCCTGAGAGTTGCGCCCACTCCAGTTATGCAGGATACCAGTGGAATGCGCGTTGGTTTGGGCGTCAACGCCATTTATCACAAGCATATTCTGATAGTACTTATTGAAGAATGTTGCATTATTCGCAAAGGGAGCGAACCTGATGTTCCCGGCGGTTTGAATCTCGGCATCATTCGACCAGTGGGTAATCTCCTGTTCTCCCGGTTGGTTAACCTTTGGATCACAGTAGCTGGTAACATCCCATCCGCCTTCCGCCTGCAGAAGTACAAGTAAACGGCCGGTATAACCTTCGATGGGCGCGCCGTATATTCTGCCTGCTGGCAGACACAGACCAGCAGCGCCCAGCAGTAGGGTATTTTTAAGGAATTCGCGTCGCTTCATCTCAGTATCCCGGTCGTTTGTTCATTCACAGGCTCCCTGTACTTTTGACAGTTGGTAACTCTCCACGCGCCATCTTCCATGCGTCATCTTCAATGCGCCATCTCCAATGCGACTGTTACCACGCGCCATCTTCAATGCGTCATCTTCCATGCGGCTACTCATGTAAGTAACGAAAATCGGTCATTAGGTAGATCAGTATTGATGTCCAGGCGTTTAACATGCCGCTCGGGTCCCTGGCTGTACTTGCAGGGCCATCTTCACCCCACGGATCATCCTGGTAAAAATAGCAATTTTCATCCGGCCAGGACCATGCCCAGGTATGGTCTGGATTGGCTGTACGCTCCTGCCAGGTTTCAACTAACAATAAATAGCTGGCTTCAAGCTCTTCATCGTCGATCTCCAGTGTTTCTCCGAGTAGTTTCTGGTGAAGCTGAATGAGTTTGTTCTTTATTGCTATTGCACCAGCCGAGTTTCCATCAACAGGAGAATTGGTGGTGAGACCAATTTCCATAACTACGGTATCTGGCCCTGCCTGCTGACCCCATGCAATAACATCAAATTCATAATTGCCCATCTGAACCACTTCAAACGGGATTGAAATGGTGCAATTACTCCAGATGATGAAGTTATCAAGGGTGCCTGTATCAGGGTTTCGTCTGGTGCCTCCACATTCCACAGTGGATCCCTCGACATTCTCGATATCTCCCAGTTCGAGCTGGAGTACTTCAGATCCTGATCCGTCCACTACTGCAAGACTATCAAGATAAAGATTGCGATCGCCTGCCGCCTCGTCGTAGTAGTCGTTTCGAAAAGAGATATTGATGGTGGCTTCGCCTGCAGTCAGTCTTCCGTTGGCAGAATAGGTTTGCCGGTTGCTGAAGTCATCGGCGATCACGTTGAATGATTCCGAGAACTCTGAAACCGGAGTGGTTGTTTTTTCGATACCGTCGAAGAGCAGGCGATCCTCACCTGATCGATTGAAATCTGAAACTACGGCCGGGCAGGCCATCTCGAGTGCTTGCTTTTCAGCAACGTTAGCCATTAGTGGCGTCAGCGCCCGGGAGCGTGCCTTGATTCCATTGGAATCGATACCGCCATAATAGATGCCGTAACGGTCCGTGAGACTGGACCAGGTACCATCATATTGCCAGACATTTTCATATTCGCCCCATGTCCAGCCGAGGAGTTTGCTGCTCTTCTGCTCCAGTTCCAGTGGTGTCAGTAAACGGTAAGCACCATGGTCGGATACAAGTGCCGCAGTGCCGTTGACATCCGAACTTGCCAATCGGGATGCTCTGAACCAGGGACTCATCATCATCTCTGTAAGCAAATCCTTGCCATTAAAAGGCTGTCCTCCGTTGATACCGGTCGAGAAGCTTGCCCCGAGACTTTCAATAAATGAATTTTGCTCCTCAAAAGCGGCGAGAGACTGCTGAAAGTCCACGTCTTCGACTGCCTCAGGTGCAACCAGGACATCCGCACCCATCAGGGCTGGCCACCAGAACTTGATTGCTGCAGTGGCAAAATCCGGATTATCAGAAATCTGTACCGCAACCCAGGCAAGACTGTCAGCAGGGTCGGGAGCCAGTTGATCTTCAAATCCCGGTGTCAGCATATCGCGGTACCAGGTATCTCCCTGCAGGTATTGACTGGGCTCAGCATCATCATCAAACCATTCCGGATGTTTGTATGTATCCGGCAGAGAGTCAGTGCCACCCCATTGATCACGATAGTAACCCTCATTGCCGTAATTCTGGTAGGTACCGCTAATTGGATCAAAAATGATATGACAGACGGTGCAGGCAGGATTGTTTAAAGTGGGGTTGTCAGTGTCTGCAAGTGCTTCGGGGTCGGTTGTTCTCTTCGCGGATTTTTCAATATCGAAGCCAAGGAAATGAAACATGGTCCAACGCGATCTGGCGCGATTGCGATTTGTTTCCGTTGTCGGGTAACGATTTAGAAATGCCTGGCTATTTAAGACTCCGGCATGCGGGTAATCGATGAACCCACCGTGTGAAGTTACATTGGTTCCGAACTCATTGTCGAACGTGCTGACCAGTTGATCATCCCGGATAATCTGCCCTCGATTTTCACCTGGTTTGTAAATCCTGTGATCGTTAGTTTCGAACTCCACGCCTGAGTTCAGAATTTCGGACGTTCGGATGTTTACCATCATATAGTCGGCTGTAACAACTTCCTGATATGAACGATCATTCATCACAATATAAGCAATCAACTCAAGTGGTGCGCGAGCAAGTCCCCATCTCCATTGATTCTGCCAGTGATACTTTGTGTCCTGCGCTTCATCGGTTTCGGGGCGGTCAAAAAACTGTTTGTTTGCTCCAAGTGGATAGAAACTGGAATTGAGATCAGATAGTTCAAAGCCGAGACCATTCAGGAATGCATCAGTAAATAAGCGGTCATTGGCGCCGGTTATAAGAAAATCATGGAAGTTATCCCCTTGCATCAGGTTTCGTATAGCGGATCGCAGGGCTGCATCATCGGAAGAATTAACTGCCAGCAATTCTTCGTCAGTTGGTAGCCTGCCACCAACAATCAGAGCTGCTCGACGTAGTGTTTGAGGTGCACTGGCAAGACTTATTCCCTGCCAGAATTGACTGAGGGGTTGACTGTTAACAGGGTCAATTTCACCCCCGATCAGTGTTAAAAACTGAACAAGATTCTGATAGTCGGTTGAATCCGGTGAGAGTTGAACACCTCCACCGTGACTGACTCCCCTGACCTTGGCAAGGAATAGATTTGCATTCTCTTCGCCTGAAAGAACGTGATCTCTAAGCAGAGTGAAATTGTCCAGCCTGTATCCGTTTGTCTCGCTTTGCGAATACCTGAGAGCCGAAGTGGCTGCGACGCCCCCATCTATATGGCAGACAATACACCTGGACTGGATGATAGATGATGAAATATTCGCATCAAAAAAGCTGATTGCCTCAGATGACTGGCTTTCATTTAAAGTGATCGGAAAACCTTCAACGTTGGACGTATTACCCACTGCCACTGGTACCCAGTTTTGATCTGCGACGTTTTTCACTTCAAGACTCGATAGCCTCGTTGTAGCATTCATCAGCCACAGCCTGTTTGCACCGTTGAGATGATTTCTGAATAGAATGTCTGCGTAGCCATCACCGTTCATTTCGTAAGCAGCGAATGGTGTCCATGCATCAGAAGTGCCCGGCAGCGATCCTCTACCTTTTCGACTTGCTCCACTTATCAACCAGATACTGTTGGAACCGGTTTCAGGATTGTGCCACAAGATGTCATCCATCCCGTCTCCATCAAAATCGGCTACATCCACGACGTTCCAGGTCGAATTGATACTTGGCAGTTCACCTCTGTCGGTCCTCACCTCCCCATCCATTAGCCAGATTACGTTTGCACCGCTATCGTTACGCCAGAGCAGGTCCTGGCGACCATCTCCATCAAAGTCTCCGCTTGCGGTCACTGACCAACTAAGGGGCACAGATCGAATTGGCAGTGATGATAAACGATTCGTTCCTTCCATTTCCCAGTACCGGTTGTCACCCGTCACCTGGTTGCGCCAAAAAAGATCAGCGTCACCATCACTGTCACCATCGCCAATAGTGACTATTAACCATTCAGTTGCTGCGCCCATGACAGAATCAGATGATATTCTTTTGCCGTCCTCTATGGTCCAGAGTCGATTACTACCGGTTGCGCTGTTGCGGAATAAAATTTCATCAATTCCGTTGCCGGTGAAATCTGACATCCCGACAACAATCCAATTCGGATCAGCGACCTTGTTGATGGTATTTCGTTCTATGCGATGCTGGCTCTCCATACTCCACAGTACATTGTCGCCGCTTTGTTTATTTCGCCATACGATCTCTCTCGGTGATCCGGTGACATCGTTTGTATCCAAAGGGTCAAGGCCTACACTTAGCTCCGCATGATCAGATATGCCATCGTTGTCATCATCAGGATCTTCGCTGTTACCGATGCCATCGCCATCATTGTCAGCATCAGCATCAGCATCAGCATCAGCATCAGTACCGGTATCGGGATCGCTTGTATCTGATTCAGTAGCACCTGCGTTGATCCAGTCTCGCACAAGTTGGATCTGGTAAACCTGAAGTAGACCTGTAAGGGGCATGGGTGATCCTATGCCAGTGCCTTCCATCTTTTGTACCAGAAAACTGGCGTCGGCATTGCCAGGATTTACCAGCGACAAACTGGGCATCAGGGTGGCGGCGACATTTACAGTTTCGCTATAAGAACGGCCAGATGAGAGATCAGGTGCCTGGGTACCATCATGGCATCCTGACAGGGCGCAGGCTGATGAAAATACTTCACTTTGTACTTCGTCCAGACTTGCGGGTCTGACTGTGCTGGAGACAACACCCAGGGAGATAAAAAACAGTGCCTGAAAGATAGCGTGTTTAAAGATTGTTTGTAGGTAGTGCACTGAATTGCCTGACTATTTTTAACATCAGATAAATCCTGATCAGGGTCACAAGAATATAGGTACCAGTTCACTGACTGGTACTATATTTTAGGCAACTTACTGCGTGATCGCCGAGGAAAATTCTTGATTTTGGATAAGCGGTTGTTGCCGCCGACTGTTGGTACAAGCCTGTTTAAACCTGTGTGGAAGAAACCTGCTGGCATGCTTAACGATAAAGTCGTCACACTTCACCATATTGAGCATCAGATTCTCCGTCGTTTCAATGAACCCAGAATTCACTTTGCGATTGCCTGTGCGTCCATTAGCCGCCCTGACCTGCGTGATGAAATCTACAGACCAGAAGACCTTGATAATCAACTGAATGATCAGGTACAGAAATTTATCAAAAATAAAGGCAAGGGCAGCAGAGTGGTAAATAACGAACTCTATTTATCAAAGATATTCGATTGGTTTGAGGATGATTTTGAAGCTGGTGGCGTAATTGGATTTCTGGGTCGCTACGAGCCCGGTTTCAAGAGGTTTGAGACCTTCGATACGATTGACTACAACTGGCGTCTGAACAAATTCACGGCAAAACCGTAGGTATAACTTATTCGAGGACGGTGATAAGGACCACCATCCTCGCGGTTAATCTGTCAGGTCGTTTATTGGATTTGCAAATATCAATTTGATATTTTCGGTTCAGTCTCTTGAAACTGATTTCCTATAGACCGCTGAAGAAAGCAGCCAGGTCGTCGATATCAGTATCGGATAGGGGTGCTACCATAGGCGCCATCATTGGATCTACTCTCTCGCCATCACGAAAAGCTGTAATCTGTTTCCGCAGATAGCCTTCTTTTTGCCCGGCAAGATTGGGCCAAAGATCATTCGGGCTGATACCTTCAGCGCCATGACAGGCCATACAGGTCATAGACTTCGCTTTTCCTGCGGCTGCATCACCTGCATGAGCTGACAGGGATATCAGGGTGAAGAGGGCGATGGTTACAAACTGTCTCATATAAATCTCCTTACAAAACAAACGGTTTTTCAGCCCGTTACGATTGTCTAATTATAGCTTATTTTTGACTTTCGGAGTGAGCAGAATTGGGCATAAAAGCATATCTGTCGCGATTCCAAGACATATTTTGTCAGAGATGGAACTAATTCTTTTGGACGATAAACCATAGTTTTTTTGGGGTTTATCATGAGATCTAACAATATGCTTAAGCACAGAGTAGTCGACTGACTTAATTGAGGGTTACTTGACGAAAGATATCAAAACGATATGATTGTCCCTCTAAACTCTGATCGTAACCGTACAGGATATTGCTGTGGGTCTGCGTTACTGTTATTGGGTGATTGTTCTTCCAACTTTTGTCCCGATTCATGAATCTTCAGTAAAACCGATAAAAGCATTCGTCGCATACAGCGCGATGATTTCTCATGAATGCCACTTCTGTCCGGAATGCCAGGCGACACTGTGATGAACACAAATACTCAACGATGGTAATTAAGTGCACTCGGCGTGAACGGCGTGAGAAAAGAACATCATTGATATTGATCAAGAATATTAACTAAATAAGAGAGAGTCGCATTACATTTGATTCGCATCAAATACTAGATGGACCTGCGGTCATAAAGTGCGGCAATTGAAAAACCTACCCTGCAATAACGTTTAACAGTAACGAATTTGATATGGGATCTAAGGAGGAGGATAACATATGAAACGCGTGATTTTTTTTGGACTAATGACATTTTCTTTCATTTCAAGTAATTATGCAGCCGAGGACGTGGATCATCCCAACGTTGATGGTGCTGAATTGAGGTATGAAGGGGCTCCCGTTCCGAAGCTTGATATCAAGGTGAGACTCACACCCGGCGCGCCTGAGATTACGGAGGACGAATATCTTCAAGCAGCGCAAATTTTCTTTGAACGTTGCGCGGGATGCCATGGTGTATTGCGAAAAGGTGCAACTGGTAAGCCATTGACACCAGACATCACTTTGAAGCGAGGAACTGAATACCTGAAAGTTCTCATCGCTTACGGCACGCCAGGTGGTATGCCAAATTGGCAGACCTCAGGCGACATGACGGAAGCTGAGGTCGATATTATGGCAAGATTCCTGCAGCACGAACCGCCACAGCCCCCTGAATTTGGAATGGAGCAGATTCTGGGTACCTGGAAAGTAAATGTACCACCGCGAGACCGTCCGAAGAAGAAACAACATCGATATGATACTGACAATATGTTTGCTGTGACGCTTCGTGATGCTGGTCAACTGGCAATCATCGATGGTGATAGCAAGAACATATTGAGCATTATTGATACCGGTTATGCCGTACATATCTCCAGGCCTTCTGATTCTGGTCGTTATATCTACTCCATAGGACGGGACGCGAAAATTGTTCTGGTCGATCTGTTTATGAATCCACCTGCCCAGGTAGCGGAAGTAAAGATAGGCATGGAAGCCAGATCTGTTGAAACTTCCAAATATCCTGGATATGAGGATAAGCTGGCGATTGCGGGTGCCTATTGGCCGCCACAATACGTCATCATGGAAGGGGATACGCTCGAACCTAAGAAAATAGTTTCCACCCGTGGTATGACAGTAGATACTCAGGAATATCATCCAGAACCGCGTGTCGCAGCGATAGTTGCATCACATCAGCATCCGGAATTCATTGTCAACGTGAAGGAAACCGGCAAGGTTTTGCTGGTTGACTACAGCCGACCCGGGGTGATTTCTGAAACGACACTCGATGCTGCCCGTTTTCTTCACGATGGTGGCTGGGATTCAACTCACCGTTATTTTCTCACGGCAGCCAACAAGTCCAATAAGATAGCAGTCATTGATTCAAAGGAAAGAGATCTTGCAGCGCTTATAGAGGTTACCGAGATACCCCATCCGGGCCGGGGTGCGAACTTTGCCGACCCTGAATACGGGCCGGTATGGGCTACCAGCGCACTGGGTAATGCTAATCTGACATTGATCGGCACGAGCCCTGATAAAAAACCAGAAAATGCCTGGAAAGTTGTCAGAACCCTGCGGGGTATGGGTGGTGGTTCTTTATTTGTAAAAACCCATCCGGAATCCAGAAATCTCTGGGTAGATGCCACGCTCAACCCGAATCCTACTTTCAGTCAGTCAATCGCCGTATTTAATATCAATAATCTTGAAGCGGGTTTCGAGAGGTTGCCAATTGCTGAATGGGCAGATGTCGGGGAAGGACCGAAGCGGGTCGTACAGCCAGAATACAACAAGAAGGGTGACGAAGTTTGGTTCTCGGTGTGGAATGGACAAAACCAGAAGTCGGCTTTGGTCATCGTCGATGACAAGACCAGAAAACTGTTGAAGGTTATAAAGGATGAAAGACTGATAACCCCAACAGGTAAGTTTAATATTTTCAATACGAGAAAGGATATTTACTAGTATCATTTGGTAGGAGGGGAGATTGTTGGTATTCACCGTCAGCCTCCCCAGCACTGAAATTAAGGAGTTTTATATGAAATTGACCGTTTTGGCACTGACTGTGTGGATATTTACAGCCGGTCAAGCAGTTATCGCATCGAGCAACAACATGGAAGAAATTGTCGTTGTTGGTACCCGCAGCGAAAAAGTCTATCAGGAGAATCCGTACTCCATTAGCGTATTAACCAAAGAAGCCATCAGGCGTAGCACCAAGGATCAGTTGGCTGATCTTCTGGCGGATTCGCCTGGCATAACACTTTCTGATGCCGGTCAGGCAGGTCAGAAGAGAATTCGAATCAGGGGTGAGGAAGCGCGAAGAATGGCGCTTCTGGTTGATGGTCAGGAATTTGGCGACCATCGCGAAGTCGGTGTCCCCCTGCTCGTTGATATCTCAAGAATTCAGCGGATAGAAGTCGTTCGTGGTCCGGCTTCAGTGCTCTATGGACCTAAGGCAATGGGTGGGGTGATAAATGTCATTACCAGGGGAGAGCGTGATGAATCGTTGAGAGGTTCGGTATCTAGTACCTACGATTCAGCCACCGATGGATACTATGCAAGTGCTAATCTGGGTGGTTTTGCTGGCAATTTCGGATTTGAGTTTGGTGGTTTTAAGAACGATCAGGGACTCAGGGATACACCGGAAGGAGAAGTCGAAAACACCGAGTACGAAAGTCATGGATTTCACGCCGGTCTGGACTACATTGCGGGCGATCATGCATTTGCGATTGCCTATGAAGACTTTAATTCTGATTCTGAAGTCTATGTTGAACCAAAAGTAAGATTCACACCGCCTTTTGTAGATTTTGCCATAGATACCCCCAGACGTGATCGAAACAAGATCCGACTCGACTACGACTATACCCACGGGGATGGATCTGGATTTTTGTCCGCACTGTCCGTCGATGCCTATCGACAGACAGCCGATCGAGAATTCAATACATTCCCGTCTCTGATGCTGTCACCGGTAACCAGGCTTGATACGACGATTCTTACCGAGAGCGAACTTCAGAGCGACGGGTTTAATGTGCAAAGTGATTGGACAATTTCGGACCGGAGCGATGTGGTTGTCGGATTCCAGTGGGTTGACGATGTGGTTGATCAGTTCAGGCATCGGGAAGCAAAAATCAATGGCATGACGACCTCCCTAACAGACAATATTGATGAAGCGGGACTTGAGACCAGTGCTGTCTATTTACAGGGAGATTTAGATATCAACGAAGATATCAGCATTCTTGCCGGTGTCCGTTATTACAGTATTGATGGTGAACTGGATGTTTCAAGCCGTGACCAGGACAATGTCGATTATTCCGATGACCATACGATTGGCAGTCTGGCGCTTGTTTACCGGCTGGCCGATCATTCAACAATCAGAGTGAATGTTTCGGAGGGATATATCTTCCCCAGTCTGCTGAATCTGGCAGTCGGGGCTTTTGCCGGATCCCGTTATATCAATCCGGATGCAGATTTAAAGCCTGAAACATCAATAACTTATGAGATCGGCTATCGCTATAACATGGAACCTCTCACATTGGACGTGACGGGTTTTACTACAGAATCTGAAGACTATATAGACCATTTATTCTGTGTTGCGGCGGACAACTGTCTGGGTAGGAGAGACAAGATCTATAAGAACGTGGGTGAAGCGGATACTCATGGCATTGAATTTGCCGCTACCTATGAAACGGAAAATATCGAATATTATGGCCAAATTACGTGGTTGAAAAGAAAGAAACGTTATGAAGGCGTAGATACCTGGCATGCGGGTGTACCGGAAGTTTCAGGCCAGGCGGGGCTGAGATATGCATTCTCTTTGCAGGACAAGCCACTTTCCGTGGATCTCAAAGCCCGATTCGAAGGAGAAACCAAGGAAGAAGTCCTCACCAGCCACGGTCCGGAGACCGAAAATCATTCAGGTTTTGTTGTATTTGACGCAGATGCGGCATATACGTGGAATGAACACCTGAATTTTCACCTGACAGTGGCAAATATCGGTGACAAATCGTACCACAGCGCCACGGAGAATCTGTTGGCCCCAGGGCGACATCTGAGGTTGAAATTCAGTCTCAGTCTTTAGTTGAATTTGGTTCCGTTTGAAACTTGATATTAATCAAGCTTCAACGGAACAGTTTCGATCAATTTAAAAAAACTTAACATTAATCAAGCCCGTGCTGGAATCACAGTCTAGACTAATAGGTTGTGAGATTGTGTTCTGAGCTAGACGTAGGCCTGATCACTGCTTCGAGGGGGGGAGTATCAGGTCAATCTGATGGCATTTGAGTTACTCGGTTTTACCGAATTCTCATTTTTTCAGACATGTAATGGCAAGACAACTGCATAAGGATGATTATTATGTTTCGTATAGTAAGACCAGCTTTCATTACCGTTCTATTAACGTTTTCAACGACTGCTTTTTCCGAAGCAAATACGGTCGCTGAAGCAATATCCGGCGGCGAAGGACATCTTAGTTTTCGTTACCGGTACGAGGGTGTTGATCAGGATAATATCAGTAAAGAAGCAAACGCATCGACATTGAAGACCCGACTCAATTACAGGTCGGCAGCTCTCAATGGATATACGCTGTTTGTAGAAGTAGATGATGTTTCAAATATCGGTGACGACTCCTTTAACAGCACCAGAAACGGCAAGGGAAACTATCCCGTTGTTGCCGATCCTGATGGCACAGATATGAATCAGTTCTATCTGAATTATAAAGGGGAGAACAATAGCGTTACTTTCGGTCGCCAGCGTATCCTTTTGGATAACCAGCGATACGTGGGTGGTGTCGGATGGCGTCAGAATGAACAGACTTATGATGCTATAACGGTTCAAAATACTGCAATTGACAATCTGACAGTCAAGTACAGCTATCTGAACAAGATCAACAGGATCTTCGGGCCAGACGACGGCGCTGCAGCCAGAGCATTTGATTCCAACAGCCATCTGCTCAATGCGAAGCTCAATATGCAGAAAAACGGCTCTCTCGTTTTCTACGGCTACTTCCTGGATCTGGAAGACGCCGCGGCTCTGTCCAACAGAACCTTTGGTTTGCGGTATTCAAATACCTACGACATGGATGGCTTCAAGATGCCGGTTAATCTTGAGTTTGCACGCCAGGAAGACTATGGCGATAACGCCTCAAGCTATGACGCTAACTATATGCGCGCAGAAATCGGTGTAAGCGTTAATACATTCAGTGTGATGTTCGGTGCAGAGGAACTGGAAGGTTCAAATACCGGCGGTGAGATGTTTACAACGCCACTTGCTACCTTGCACGGGCAAAACGGTTGGGCGGATCAGTTTCTGGGAACCCCCGCTGGTGGAATCGAAGACATGTACGTGTCCTTTGGCAAGAAATTCAAGAACTCCAAGCTCACCGTGGTTTATCATGACTTCAGTGCTGAAACGGGTTCTATGGATTACGGTACGGAACTCGATATAGCCTGGAACTATAAAATCAGCAAGAACTATGGCGTATTGCTAAAGGCTGCAAGCTTCGAGTCGGATGACGGCTACAAAGCTGATGTCGATAAAATCTGGGTGATGTTCACGGCGAACTTCTAACAGCCAATACGAGTAAAGTAATTCGGGTCCGGGGCTCAATCGATGAGCCCCGGATCAGGATTCACCAGCAGTACATTCCGCTCTAATTAACAACTGTTTGTCTTTGAGATCAAAAAAAACCAATTCCCCGTTGGTCTGATCGAATCTGAATCTTCTGATTGTAGTAATTCTCTCGTTCAGGACGCTGGCAGTTTCTTCTTCGGCCCATTCCAGGACATTGTCTGTGCCAGTCAAGTAACCTGTTGTATAGGTATATCCATCTGCTTTGATAGAAGCGATATTGGCCTGTATGCGGATAGTTAAATCTGTTGGTACTGGTGACTCATTGCCATTGCTTAAACCGCCCTCACAAGTCCAGGTGCCCGCAACGGCTGGTAAACAGATACATACCAACAAGACGGTTGTGAGCTTTGAGATTGCTGGGCTCACTGAATTTTATGCATCTTTTTGAAGCAATTCGAGCACTGGCGCCAGATTCTCAACCCGATGCGGTGGTCTGATAAGTCCCTGGTACTGTCCTTTTTTATCAACAACGACGATATTGGCTGTGTGATCAACGGTTAAGTTGCCGTCCCCCAGCGGTCTCTGTTTGAAACCGACATCCAGTTGATTCGCAAGCTGCGTAACCTCTGCTTCTGTGCCTGTATAACCGATGAATGAGTTGTTGAAAGCAGCAAGATAAGCAGCCAGCGCACTGGGGGTGTCCTGCTCAGGGTCGACGCTGACCATGATGACTTGCGGTGGATTTTGAATACCGGAGACAGCCATGTTAATAATTGACAATGTTGTTGGACAGACATCCGGGCAGCGCGTGAAGCCAAAAAAGAGGATAGAAACCTTCCCCTTGAGTGACGATAAATTGACTGGCCGGTTCAGATGATCTGACATGGAGAAATCTGTAATTGGCTTTGGTTCAGGGAGCTCGTAGTAGCCAAGTTCGGCATAGTTATCATCGGTAACGACATCATGCGTATTAGTTCGTGCCAGCACGAGAAGCAAAAGCAGAACACAAGGAACCGCGAGCCAGAAAACGAAGTGTTTTAAGTCCATATCAAGTATCTATTGAGACGATGAATGCATAATATGCGCAGTTGAAAATTAAAAACATGGGTCCGGTCAAAATAATACGCTTTAAGCTGAATATGAATGATGAACGGAAAGAAAACACCGGTGAAACCAAATTCAGAGAGTTGTTTCCCTGGATCGTAGTACTGGTGATGCTTTTTGCTGTTCCGGCTGTTCTCGTGCGTTTCTCGATGACAGATGTGCCAGAGAGATCTGAGATCAAGGTGATAACAGTGTTTCAACATGCAGTAGATGCCATTGAGGGTCGGTTCAAGCTGCATGCAGAAAATGACACAAATCAGGCACGTCGGCTGGAACCCCTGCCAGGAGATTCCACGGGTTGGATTCTGACTGTAAATCCGATGAGTAGAAAAGCCCCGGGTGGTGGCCCTGCGGCATTGCCCCTGGCAGATGAGAAAACCGGTGCCATTGGTATAGCTGGCGATGCCAATGCTGTCACTATTACCGTGCCAGCTTATCGAGGGTTGGATGAAAGACAGGTCATCTTGCGAGCCTCCGATTTTGACCAGGTGAATCGGGAGGATATTAACTGATGTATCGCGCAGTTCTCATTGCATTACTGATGAGTCTGTTTATGACAACTCTGAGCGCCTATATCAGGTTGTCTGATTCGGGGATTGGTTGTCAAAACTGGCCGGCGTGTTATCTGGGTGAAAAACGAATAGATGAAGATCCGGGAATCAAGATTACATCTGAGGATAGCCACAAGACACTGAGGGTTACGCATAGACTCACTGCCAGCGTCTTTGGATTTCTGATTCTAATTCTCATGCTGGTGTCCATACGGCATCGAAAGTCATCCGAGGCGGGCGTTGCGGAGTCAGTTATTGCATTTCTTCTTATGTTGATTCTTTCATTGGTTGGAATGCGTACACCGGATATTGTTCATCCAATTGTCACTTTCATGAATCTGAGTGGTGGGATGTTGCTCTCGGCAATACTGTTCTGGTGGTTATTGAAAATCAGCACACCTTCTCTGCGATTCTGGCGCGGAAGTGCTTTATCAATAGCTACTGCGGCAGTAGTATTTCTTACCATTTCCCTGGGTGCATGGGTCAGTGGTAACTTTGCTGCTTCGGCGTGTGATTCGATGCTGGTTTGTGACGGGCTTGGTGAAGGTTCCTTCAAAGAAGCGTTTGCCGTAGATCGATCACTGACTTTAACAGCGGGCAGGCTGGTGGAAGATGGTAATGGCCCGCTGATTGGTTTCATGCATCATCTGGCATCGGTTGCAGCTTCTATTCTGATTCTGTGGCTTGGTTATTCAATTTATCGATCAAATAAGGACCAGGAACCGGGGATAACGGGACCTGTAACGAGCGCGCTGATTGTTATCATCGTGCTGGTATTGTTGATGCTTCAGGGATTATCAGGACTGGTCGAGGGTTCACTGGTGATTGCCACAATTCACAATCTTTTGTCGGTCATTTTGTTGCTGTCAGTCTTAAATCTGTCCAGAGACGGTTCAAATATATGACTGAAATTGTGATATTTACGGCATCCGGGATCTTTTTATATCTGGGTGCAAATGCGGCGCTGGATCTGCTCGAGAGACTACATGACGAGCCTCTGCCCTATAGAAATGTGGTCTTCTTCTTTATCATCTTGACGATGGCACTTATTCTGTTCCCCATTATTAATATGTTGTTTTCAGGTGGTGGTACTTCCTGAACTTCAGGCGTATTAGCGGTAGATGCTGACAGAGCCCTGGCTCAGTCACCGGTTGGTAATTGACCTTTGATCTTAAATCCCTGATCGTCCAGTTGCAGGACGACGATCTTGTCCTCGTTGAAAACCACTTCTTCGTCAAATACTTCGACAAATTCGCCTTCATGAGTTTCCGATGTGGCGGTTGCATAAACATGTCTGGTACCGGCCTCAAGGGTAAATACTTCATATCGCGCGAGGTTGCCATCACTGTGTATACCTGACGGGCTGATGGTGGCCTGGTGTTTAATTTCGTTGTCAATCAGCAGCTTGAGTTTTACCGCTGACTTTTCGCGGGGGCAGTTCATTGGTCTCTGCATATTTGGTGGCAGTTTTTTGAGTTGTTCAGATGTCAGCACTTCACATTTTCCAATGACTCGGCCGCTCTGGCGGATAACAAGCTTCAGGTCAGTCTCACCTGCTTTGTGAACAGTTGTCTCCGGGTAGACTGAAAGATAGCCGGTTATGCCGATTAATACGCCGTAGAATACAACCTGTCCCAGCAGTTGCGATATTGTCAGGACTCGTTCACCATTCATGACTTTAGCTCCAGGTCATCACGAATTTCGGCAATCTTGGCCTCTATGCTCTTCTCATTCGTGTTGCCCGTCCAGAATTCAACCAGTTTCTCCTTAACATCCGGATAGCGAAGATGGGGATCACGACTCTTGACCAGTCGCTGCTCCTGTATGTCAATGCCGGACCGATGATGGCAGTTGCCGGAAGTGCAGCCAGTCAGCAATACGGCTTCAACACCCTCGCGGCGACACAGATAGTCCAGATAGGACGGTGGTAGTTGTCCGATACATTCAAGCGATAAAGTAGTCGTATCATCTGATTCAAAACGGGCCAGGTCAGCCCCGTGATGACAACCGATGACAAGAATCTTGTTGTCACAGGTCAGTTTGGCCGTTTTATTTCTTGTCTCTAGCAGAAAATCACTGTTCTTCGCATGAGAAAGTTCGATGCCTGTTTTACCTTCGTTGTGATGCTTGAAGGGCGTAACCGAAGGACATGCACCGGCGCATATGCCACATCCCACACAGAAGTCAGAGACGACAACTGCCTGATGTCGATGCAACTTATAATCATGAGACTTCAGATAAATAGCTTCATAGGGGCAGTCAGCCGCACACCAGCCGCAACCATTGCAAAAGTCCGGATCAACGACTGCAATCAAGTTTTCCGATTGTTTAGCAGAACTGGGTTTAAGCACAGGGACCAAAGGTACAAGCAGCAGAATGGCGGTCAGCCCGAGGAGCGATAAACCAACGGCAACGGGTCCCCAGAGGCTGATTAACGGATAGGTATTCATATAGAACCAGTCAATCTCAACGGACCTAAGTGGTTCATCAAAGTTTGCCGGTGCCATACTTGCTGCGGGGAATAGGATTGAGAGAACGACCAACGCTGATGTAATACCCCAGGTCAATCCTGCAGGTGGCTGAATTCTGGCGTCTTTGATTCGTTTAATGTGAATGATCATACCGAGCAGCAGTGCGAGTGGGAGCCCCACATGCATGAAAATCAATAAGGTGAAAAAGCGATCACTGATCGACTCACTGTCGGCGAATCCGATTAACATGGGTTCGGTAATAATTGGCAATGAGTCCATCAGATCGGCAGTCAGCAGCGATATATACTGTGCTTTCTGATCCCAGACCAGCCAATATCCCCCGATTGCAGAGGCGAATAGAAGCCACAACAAAGGGACGCCTGTTATCCAGGAAAACCACCTTGAACCCAAATATCTTTTTTGGATCAGTTCTTTGAGAAGGTGCAGTGTCACAGTCACAGCCATCAGTGAGGAAGCATATCTATGCAGGCTTCTGATAAGACTGCCTACGTAGTATTGCCTGGAAGTGATTGACTCAACGGATTGATACGCGTTGGCTACACTTGTGTCGAAGAAAATAAAGAGATACAGCCCGGTGACCGCAACCACGGCGAATAGATAAAATGACAAACTGCCGAGATTGTATAGGGGATTCCATCTGGTCGGAAATATACGGTTCAGCGACTGTTCTGCTGTCTTTAACACACCTATCATCATGATACTACTTTCAACTACTTCTGAGCGTTTTACGCCACTCTCTAATCAGGTTAAACCCGAGTATAAAAACGCTCATAAAACCGATAAACATACCAATAAAAAGTGAGTAGTCGAGACGATACCTGTCCATCCCTGGATCATAGACAGTGCAGAACAGTCGAATTTTGTCCGAGAGCGTGGTGATGATATCCGATTCAGCGTTGTTGCCGAATACGAGCCTCTTCAGAGGTTCTATGAGTATTGGTGTTTCAAACTGCATACCATAAACCTGCTGAACAATAGTACTTTCCGCATCAAGCACGGTGGCCTGTATCAGATGATCAAACCCGTGTGGGGAAGTTTCATAGAGAAAGCCAAGTTGTTTCGAGAGGTGGTCGATTGTGGCAGTGTCTGAGCTCAGAAATTGCCAGTATTCATCATTCACGTTTTGTTGATTCCTGAATTTTTCCATCATAATCGGTGTGTCACGAAACACGTCAAAGCCAATGGTCAGCACATTGAAACTGTCTTCGCCCAGTGCTTTTCTTGCTTTGTTTACAACTTCTTGAAGGTGCTTCGTAGTCGTCGGACAGATGTGGTAGCAGCTCGTATAGATCAGACTGATAACAAGGGGTTTACCTTTATAGTCATCTATGCGAACAGTACGGCCATCTGTACTTTGGAATTGGTAATTATCCAGGCGTAGACCAATAGCCTTCTGACTGATCCCGAATGCTGAGTCCCGGTCAAAAGCGAACGTGGGGGAAATATGGCCTATCACCATTAGTATCAAGGTGATAGGCCAAAGTCTCAGTCTCTTGTATAGCATCAGGGTGTCCAACCATAAGGAGGCTAACTGACCCCCCATGTTTCTGCGAGATACTTCCAGTTGATGAAGTAGTAGACCACGAAGGATATAAAGAAAACCATTGCAAGGGTAAGTGTGCCAGGCACGCTGATAGCACCACCGTTTGCTTCAAGTGCTTCATAGTCTTCATCTGTGGGTGGCTCTGCAATCATTGGTCTGCCCACTTTTTCGTCGTTTCCTATCTTTCTGCCAAATAATAGTGATCCAACGACGACAATACAGAATATTGCGCCACCCGCCACAGCCAGAATTACTGACAGGCCATTCAAGGCGAGTAGAGTATTTGCTGCCGCTGGGAACTCATATACAACCCCTCCAGTCATGGAGAATGAGATATCCCAATGACGTCTCGGTACGCCAAGGGTGCCCGCACCCATCAGGAATAATGCGACACCTGACATGCCAATTCCGAACAGATAAGGCTGCCAACTGGCAAGCGGTTTTAGAATGAGATCTCTTCGGAATAATATGGGTACCAGCCAATATGTCAGAGCCATGAAGGCAAGCGTCGAACCTATAACAACTGTGGCATGGAAGTGACCTGGGACATAGATTGTGTTGTGTATCAGGAGGTTAATCTGTTCCACACCCATAACGACACCAGAGATACCGCCCAGAAATCCGAAACCTACCAGTGATATGAACATCCCTGAGAAAGTTGGATTACCCCATGGGGCTCGTCTTAACCATTCGAATAAGCCTGAAGTCAGGCCCTTGGCACGTTGGGCTCTTTCGATGGAACCCGGCACTGTCAGGCCGTGTACCATACTCGCCATGACTGCAAGATACATTGCATAACTTGTATTGAACATCTTGAATTCGGCACTGACCCCCGGGTCTACAAGCAGATGGTGGGCGCTGGCTATTTGCAGAAACAGGATATACATCAGGAATGCGACTCGACTCACTTTTTCTGACATCGGCTTCGCACCGAAGACAATGGCAGCAATTGCGTACCAGATGGCGATATGGGCGGATACGTTAATCTGTTGAGATGAATGACCAAATGCCCACCAGATCAACCGATACATCATGGAGTCTATTTCGGCGATAAAACCGAGACTCCATAACAGTGTCGGCACGAGGATGATCGCACCGCTTGCGATCGTAAAAACAGCAATAATTGCAGCTACTATGCCGCCGAAGGTCACCAGAGAAACAGAACCTTCGTAGGTTTTCTCCTGTTTCGCGACAACCAGTGTGCCGAAGAAGACGAAGCAACCAATGAGCGCACCCACCGCGAACAGAATAAGGCTTAGATAAAACACCGGAGGGGCTTCCATCGGTGCATAAGAGGTCATCATGACACTTGCCTGACCTGTAAGGACGATGTAGTTGTTAAGCGCAGCCCCGATCAACATAAGGACAAATGCCACCCAGGCAAACTTTGGTGTTGCAAGCCTGCAACCCAGAAGAACCGAGGAGACGAAATAGAGGGCGGCGATCTCGAAGAAAATCATCCAGAAAATCAACACGTTTATGCCATGAGCCGTCAGTGCGAGATAAAACCAATCTGCGGAAAGCAGATGTACTGCCGGCCATCTGGTTAGCCCTACAAGTAAACCCCAGATACCGCCAACCAGTAGAAATACCACTGCAGCCACTGCGTTGACTTTGATGAGGGTTTCAGCGGATTGGTAGAATTTTAGGCCCGTATCAGGGCATGTTCTGTATTCTTCTGTCATTTTCTACTCCACCACGTAAATTTTGCCGATCATCATATGATGTCCGATGCCACAGTACTCGTTGCATATAACGCTGTACTCACCGGCCTTGTTGGGAGTAAGACTTACGATATGCTCATACTTTGGCAGTACCTGTATATTGATATTGGCGGGTTGTAGTGAAAAACCGTGTTGCCAATCCATTGAACTCAGATGAAATCGATAGGTTTTATCTTTTTCTAACTCGATGATCGGCCAGAAGTCCCACAATCTTGACACCATATAGACATCGCCACCTGGTGGTGGTTTGACTACTGGAAAATTCTTGGGACCATCAGTTCTTACGGTATATTGATCGACTACCTCCTGGGCGGATGCCATGAAACGTTCTGGTGTTGTTTTGTACGTTTCTGTCGAAAGGTTCTGGTTCCCCGAAATATGCCAGAAAGGCATCATGATGGTCATGATAACTCCCCAGATAAACACAATCGTCACCCAGATTAACTCTGATTTTTCGATTGGCTGATTCCACCAGATAAGATCCTTTGGAGGGGAAAGGCTCGTCATGGTACTACTCCTCGTGATTTAGTTGGCGACAGGGACACTAATGATTTCCATGATCCCCCAGATTAGATAGAGAATCGCAGGAAATGCCACACCAAGAAACAACAGGATAAAGGGGTTATCCAGTATTCGCTGCATGAGCGGGGGGTCATTGTTTTCGTCGTTCATCAATTCTTCCTTAGTCCTATTTTTTGCAGGCTTGAGTGTAGTCAACTGAGACTTCTATTCATTGACCATGGTCAATGGTTTTGTATTCTGCGATCGATGTCAATCTGATTCGATGAGCGGCACGTATTATCACTCATATGTTGCCAGAAATCACTAATTAAGGGCTATAGCGACCATCTATTATCCCGTCTGGGAAAGGCGAAACGGCAGCTACCTGAAAGGTTTTTCAGGTATTTCCTTACAGTCTAAGTGAAGCAGTGACTCGTCTAATTTTCAACCTTATAAATAATATTCTGAGTGATATAAATCCATAAATAATTTAGGGGCTTGACTAAACTATGAAGCTGCGAAATCGAGACAGATTCAGGAAGCAGTCCGCGCCTTGATAGGTGATTCAAAATCAGCCTGTTTTACGACGAATACATCACAGCGAGCCTGCTCCATTACGGTCTCGGCGGTGTTGCCTATAAACAGACCGGAAACACCTGATCTGGCCACCGTACCCATCACAATGACACCAGCGCTGATTTCGGAGGCGCACTTGTTGACAAACTGATCAGCTGTGCCTTCTCCTAGATGGATATTCTTTCTTGGGATACATGCCTCATTTGCTATCTCAAATGCGCGATCAAACTGCTCATCGCGTCTTCCCTTGCTTACCTGACTGGATAGAGGGTCTCCAGCGGCACTCCCTGCAGGTATGGTAACAACGTTATAGGCATGTGCCAGATGCATAGGTGAATTGAGGATCGCGGCCAGTAATTTTGTCTGTTCCAGGATGACTTCATTGAGATTCTGATGCGCCGTATCCTGGCTTGCCAGATCCAGTGCAGCCAGAACAGGACTTCCGCTGAGAGAATTGGCATGACTGACAAGCAGCATAGGGCAGGGGCAGAATCTGATGAGATTCCAGTCGGTGGAGGTGAATAATGCCCGCTTTAGCAACCCATGCTGACGCAGGGGTTTAAAGATGTAGTCGGCGGTAAACTCAAGGGCGCTCTGTATGATGGTTTCATATAATCGGTTGAAAACCAGAACCTGGGTCTCAATCTTGTAACCCATCTTCTGGTAGGGAGCGATCAGATCATCCAGCCATATCCTTTTTTCCTCGAACTTTCGGGGGTAGTCACTGGCGTCCTCAGCACTGGATGGCGCGGAAAGGTAATAGTCGATTTTGAATTCAGTATTATCGACGGGAAGTTCTTTGATTCGGTTCAGTGCGGAGTGTCTCGTCTCCTCCGGGTCTATGACAATCAGGATTTTCGGCATTATATTCCCCCTTATCTTTGCCTCGTGGCAGTTGGTTCTAATTATAGACTTCAGATTGTGTAACGAAATGACATTTATCAAGTGCAACGGGTTAA
This sequence comes from uncultured Pseudomonadales bacterium, assembly GCA_964548025.1. GTDB lineage: Bacteria > Pseudomonadota > Gammaproteobacteria > Pseudomonadales > Azotimanducaceae > JAHRVQ01. The sequence goes on along the minus strand of CAZJRI010000063.1, from coordinate 2,858 downwards.
TTGCGTGGTAATTGTGCATCAGACAGTTTATGCGAGCTTGAAAGACAAATAGCCTATTTTTTCTATTTCCCGACCGGGCAGTTCCACACGTCAATTAGAGCTGGATTTGACTTTAGTCATTTGGGAATCCCCCCTTCTGGATGATAATAAAGACAGGGTTTCTAAGGGGTGAAATGATGCTGGGAGTAGATAAAATTCTTGTAGCTCTGGATCGTACTGAAGGAGCGAATATAGTCTTGGAGAAAGCGCTGGCTCTGGCTGAGGCTTCTGATGCAACACTCGAAGTTGTTCATGTTATATATGAAGGAATTGTAGATTTACCGGTAAGCGAGGTTGAAAAAAACCAGGAACTAAAAACCCTGTTGATGCAATCCGCTGAATCCTGGTTGGAAGATCAGTTGGATTTTCTGAATGTAAAGGTCCGGTCGATCGAATCCGCAACCATTTGGAATAAAAACAAGTGGCAGGGTATTCTGACAGCAGCCGAGGATAGTCAATCCGATATTATCGTCAAAAGTGTCGATACAAGTTCAGAATCCGGCACTGTGTTCCGGACGCCTGAGGACTGGAACCTGATACGGCATTCGGACATTCCTGTGATGCTTCTTAGAGACTCGGCCTGGGTCAGGAGCCCAACAATTCTGGCTGCTATCGATGTTTTGAACGAGAATCAAAATGATCTTAGCAAAAGAATACTCGCTGAAGCTGATCACCTCACGCGTATTCTTGACGGTGAACTCACAGTCGTTGTTGCTTATCCCCTGCTTGAAGCATGGGCAGAACCCGATGCACTGATGGTCGATCTCGAAAAATTGCAGGCAGAAATCAACCAGGTTATCCGTACTAATATGGACAAACTCGTTGAAGGTCTGGAATTAGACTACAAGTTTCTTTATGTTACGGAAGGAGGCGTAGCCGAGCGAATTAAATCTGTGGCTGAAGAATCTGATGCAGAACTTCTGGTGATGGGTACGGCAGGCCGCGAGGGAGTGAAGAGTTTCACTGTCGGCAACACATCCGAGATTGTTCTGAGTCATACCCGGTGTGATGTTGTGGTGCTGAAACAATAGAAGCTGAGATGGTAGATTAAGAGATTTTCTTAATTCCACAGCCTGTCTCAGATAAGTATTACATGGATGATGTTGAGGTATAGTTATGCAACGTTTTATTTTGATAGGTTTTATCTGCACGTTAGCCGTCGGCTGTGCAACCGGGCAATCAAGTATTGGTATGAGCGTCCTGGACTGTTGTGCTGAGTCTCCTGCGGGTAAATATACGAGCTTCGACGTCGAAGCGACCAATATGCCGGTATTTCTTGAACCTCTAATGTTAAGTAACTTCAGCGTTGCATTTGCTAATCAGGGCTTCCAGCCTCAGAAAGATGAAGCAGATCTTCATGTGGTTCTTAACTACCAGCAGGAGAACCTGGCCACTTCAGCCGAGAGGGATGACTTTGGCGGTCAGATTTCACCGGGCGAGGATGTCCGATTTCTGGCGAAAGTCGTTGTCAGCATTTATGATAACCAGTCTCGAATCCTGGTGTGGGCAGGGACAATCCAGCGAATTCATACCGTGGGTCCGGGAGAGTATATGCATACGGGACGTGCGTCAGTTGCGTTGCTGGAAGCATTTGAAGGTCTGTTGAAGGACTTTTCCGGCTAGCGATACAATGACCTTCCGGATTTTGAACCTGGGTTATTGATTTTGTACCCAACGAAATTAGAATGTTGATTGGTTCGTTTAACTACCAGAATATTTAGAGCGGGATTGATCTGGACCGGTTCCAATCGTAGCAGCGGGAAGTGAGAGAAAGCATGAAGAGATTTAAGAAAATTCTGTTTTTTGCAGATGGATCACCTGGCGAAAAGAATGCGCTTGTGCAGGCAATGACCCAGGCAGCGCACAATAGGGCAATTTTGACGGTCATGGATGTCGTGACTGAGGTTGGTACGAACGATACCGATCTACAGGTGATTAAATCCATCAAGGCAATTCAGAAAAACATAATCAAGTCCCGAAAGGATGAACTGGACAAACTGATCGCTGAGGTTAAATCAGATCAGCAAAAAGTCAGAATTAACAGCGCTGTCATTGCGGGCAAGGATGTTGAGGTCATCAATTTTGTTTACGAGAAAGGATTTGATCTCATTGTGAAATCACCAGACAAGCAGACGGCACTGGGTTCGATTTTTGGTCATATCGACATGCGGTTGATGAGGAAATGCCCCTGCCCGGTCTGGATAATCAAACCATCGAGAAGGAAGCGAATTCGGTCAATTCTGGCAGCGGTAGATCCCACACCTGATACAGCCGATTCGTTATCGTTGAACAACAGAATTATCGAAGTCGCCGGAGCCCTCGCCACGAGAGAAAATGCTCAACTGCACGTAATACATACCTGGCAGTCTCCTGCAGAAATGGGCTTGAGAGGTGACTTCGAATCTGATGATATTGAAGAAGTTCAACGCGCAGTAAGGTCCCTGAGTGAGCGGAAACTGGCGTCACTGCTTGAGGGTTATGACGAGTTTAATGCTGAGCAGCATCTGGTAAAAGGTAAACCCGAGGTGGCTATCGATATGTTTATCAGGAAACACGAGGTTGATCTGGTGGTGATGGGAACGGTGGCAAGAACAGGAATCCCCGGGTTCTTTATTGGCAACACCGCCGAGAAGGTGCTCGGTTCGCTGGATTGCTCTGTATTAACCCTGAAGCCTGAGGGATTTGCAGCTCGATAACAGTTTTGGCTAGTCTCCAATCCTGATTGTCAGTACATCGCAGGTTGAACCATGTAATACGCCGTTTGCAGTGGAACCCAGAAGCAACTGTAAACCCGACTGACCATGTGTACCCATGATAAT
>CAZJRI010000062.1:11937-28650 GCA_964548025.1 uncultured Pseudomonadales bacterium | reverse complement strand
TGAGTACTACGGTCAGTTCTATCGCAATATGAAAGAATCTTATGATGAGTGGCGATTCGCTACCTATGAAGAAGCACTCAACCTGCGGCAAATGAAAAAGAAATCCAGGAACCGGCTGTTAGGGGGTGCCGCATTAATCGCAGGGGGTATCTATGCAGGGTCAGAAAGTGGGACCTACGCTGGTCAGTCAGCCTCGGTAGGCAGTGTCATCGGTGGTATCGGGGCGATAAAAAGTGGATTGGATCTGAGAAAGCAGGCTGAGATACATGCTGAATCACTGCGTGAGCTGAGCCATTCCCTGGGTGCAGAAATAACACCCTATATATTGGATATTGAAGGTCGGACAATCGAATTAACCGGCACTGCTGATGCTCAGTATGAACAATGGCGAACAATATTGAAGGAAATTTATATCGAAGAAACAGGACTACCTGAGACGCGGTAGTCACTGCTGAATCCAGAGTGTTAAGACTTATCTTCTAGCAGAATATGACAGATTCACTAAATGAAGGGCAGACATTTGCTGCCGACTATTCCCTTTTGCATCGAATCGTTGAAGACGATCGGATCGATTGTTGGCTTGCCGTTCAGAACGACACTAACGAACGTGTATTCATAAAGGTGCTGAAGCAGCCACTTGATGCTGAGAAGCGAAATCTGATTACCCGGACAATTGAGAAACAAAGGGGACTCGTACATACACAGATAGCGCGAACCTATCAGTTCGGTGATTTTGACGGGCACGACTACCTTATTTCTCAACATGTCCGATCCAATCATGACGGGTCCAGCCACTTTGATTACAACGGCAGCTTCAATTCCCTCTGGCCGGTCCTCTCACAGGTTGCCGACGTACTCATCTATACACATAGCCTGGGATTCGCCCACGGTCATCTTTTTCCTGACAATATTCTGATCGATGCTGACGGGAAGCCGCATCTCGGAGATTTCGGACTTGGACTGACAGGTAACGATCAACTGTCGGTGTACCTGAGTCCGCAGATCAAAACAGGACATCCTGCAGATGCTACGGATGATATCTACTCACTAGGCCAACTCATCTTTAAAAGCCTGACGGGCAAGTTATGGCAGGACGATCAGAAATTCGAAACCAATTCCCCGGTTCCGGAAGATATCAGGCAATTAGTCACGAGCATGTTGCAGGATTCACCCTATGATCGACCAAATGACCTCTCGAATATCGTCAAGATTCTCGATGCCTATGTAACAGGTGTTAACAATGAGATCGACATCATCCCCACCGACTTCAATCGGGTTCAACCATCTGAACCAGTTGAGAAAACTGCAACTACCAGCCATCAACTTCCGCGCGATCGCCATACGGTATCTACGCCAGTTGCAGTGGCTGGACTCATCTCACTCGTCGTTATTGCAATCATTGTTTTTCTCTTCCTGCCGACTGCTGAACCAATTGTGATAACAACCGAAGAACATGCCGTGCCTCAATCGACCAGGCCGCAACAGGCACCCCGAGGTGAAGCGTCCAAGGAACCGTTGGTCACGCCACTTGCGGACGCAAAACTGCTGCAACTGAAAGAAGAAGGCAAAGAGACAGCCAGGACATTATTGCAATTACAAATTGAGGTCGAAGAAGTCGGCGGCCAGATATGGGCATCCGCTAAATACAATGAAGCTGTACAACTTGGATTGTCTGGCGATGATGCCTATCGCAACGACGAATTCCAGCTAGCCATGGACCGATACCTGAATGGCATATCGCTACTGGATGAAGTTCTTGGCAGCCTGGAATCAGTATTCAGCGACAATGAAACTAAAGGTGAGATAGCACTTCAGCAAGGCGACGCAGAAACCGCTCTCAGCAGCTATTCGATTCTGAACGCGATCAGGGCGGGAGATCCTGATATCGAGGCTTCACTACGTCGCGCCGAAAACCTCGAAGAAGTCATATCACTGGTGGATGATGGCAAAGTTTTTGAGCAAAACGGCGATTTGGAATCTGCATTAAAGAACTATACAAGTGCTTTCAAGCTGGACAGCCTGTGGTTCCCGGCGGCGGAGGCCATAGCATCTGTCAATCGGAAAATCGCAAATCAGGCATTCAATGACAAAATGTCCATCGCTTTCGCGAACCTGGCTGATAAGAACTACGACATTGCGAGGCAGGCCTTTCTTGATGCCCAGCGTATCCTGCCCAATTCGGATGAACCAAGGGACGGACTCCAGCAAATTGAGGTATCAGAGGTACAGGATCAGATCTCCGATCTGAGGGAATCATCATCGGTTTTTACGCAGGATGAGAAATGGAAGGATGCAGCGAATGCCTACAGCGCCATTTTAAAACTTTCTCCTGGCACCAGTTTCGCAGTTGAGGGTCTTGCCCTTGCTGATTCCAGGTTCGAACTTGAGAAGGAGCTTCTCATGTACATCGCACAACCTGGCGTCATGATCAGTGATGATGTGCTGAATGAAGCAAAAACTGTTGTCGTCGCAGCATCGAGAATAAAAGAACCCGGGCCAAAACTGCTCGATCAGATAAGCCGGTTATCCCATCTTATTTCTCTCGCACGTATTCCTATCAATGTAGAACTGAAATCAGACAACAAGACAGATGTCACTATTTATAAAATTCGGAATTTCGGGCGGTTGAGTTCAACCAGACTGGCACTTTATCCGGGCACATATACTATCGTCGGTAAAAGGCGCGGATATCGCGATGTACGTGAAGAGGTCGTACTCAGGGGTGGACATACAGCCCCAACAATTCAAATAAGCTGTGTCGAAAAAATCTGATGGACCAGGAAAACAATCTAATTGAAGCGATACCATTTGAACGGGCGGAGGGTGGCCAGTCTCAGAAGCTGATACGAATCCGGCCCCTTCAATTAGTTGTTGGTGTGATTTTTCTGATCCTGGCAATTGCCGCAGCCTTCCTGTTTAGCGCCAGCGCCGTGAGAGTAACCATTGACCCCAAACCGGATACTTTTCGCTTCACCAGTGGTTTCAGCTACCAATTGGGTGAAAGATACCTGATGCTGCCTGGAACCTATTCTTTCACAACAGGCAAGTCGGGGTACCACATCCTCTCCTCGTCGATTGAAGTGACCGATGATCCTGATCAGGACTTCAGATTCGAGCTTGAAAAGTTACCGGGAATTCTCGAAATCGGTACGATACCTGAGGTATCCGCCATCGTACTCGTCGACCAGAAAGACGTGGGGTCAACTCCCCTGCGACTCGATGAAATCTCTCCAGGTCTGCATGACATCAGCATCCATTCAGACAGATATCTTGATTTCGATACAGAAATCACTATTGAAGGAATGAGAGAGATTCAGTCGCTGGAGGTCAGCTTATCACCGGCCTGGGCTGATATCACCGTAACGAGCACACCAGACGAAGCTGAAATTCTTGTTGACGGTATAAGCCTGGGTTCTACACCTCAATCTGTTGAAGCGCTGGAGGGAAAGCGAGACCTGCAGATAAGCAAGAAGGGATATAAAACCTGGCAAACAAGCATTGAGGTACTTGCCGGAGTCGATCAAATTCTGGAACCGGCCATTTTGATCAAGTCAGATGGCAAGGTTTCAATTCTATCGAGTCCTGCGGGCGCGAATGTCAATATTAACGGCAGATACAGGGGGCAAACGCCTATTGAACTGTCACTGGCGCCTGGTCAGCTCTATAACATTCAGTTATCGAAAGCGGGCTACGAACCATTAGAGAGAGAAATCTCCATTGAACCGGAACAGGACCTCAGCTTGAGCAACGTGCTCTCTCCCATACTCGGTAATGTCAGCTTGATGGTGGAACCTGCAGGTAGCGAATTATTTGTAGATGGCAAGTCAATGGGCGAGGCTTCTACGCGGCTTTCGCTCACTGCAAACCCACATGAGATCAGAATTACCAAAAATGGCTACGCTGATTACACTGCAAGAGTTACTCCCCAGCCAGGATCTTCCCAACAGATATTTATTCGCTTGCAGACTGAAGAAGAGGCGCGAATTGCGGCTATTCCAACAACAATTGAGAATGGCGCAGGCCAGATGATGAACCTTATTATTCCAGCGGAGTTCACCATGGGCGCTGGTAGACGTGAACCGGGAAGAAGATCCAACGAAATTCAGAAGCAAGTTCAGTTAACCACAGCGTACTATCTCTCGGAATCAGAGGTAACCAATGAACAGTTCAAACTATTTGATGCTGGACATGATTCCGGCATTCTCGGACGGGCTTTGCTTAGCGATGATGATCGTCCTGTGGTCAATCTGTCATGGAGTCAGGCGGCAGCATTCTGCAACTGGCTCAGTGAAATGGATGGTCTACCACTCGCCTACCGGAAGGAAAATGACAATTGGGTAGCAGTCACCCCTTTGAATAGTGGTTATCGTTTACCCACCGAAGCTGAATGGGCATGGGCTGCTCGCTATGCCAAAGGCCCTGACCCGACCAGATTTCCCTGGGGAGATACCATGCCGCCGGTCAATGTCGTCGCAAACTATGCTGATGAATCAGCAATTAGCATGGTTCCCTACCATATCAGTGGTTACGATGACTCTTTCAGGGGTCCAGCGCCAATAATGTCCTATCCTGCTAACGAATTTGGTATTTTTGACCTGGCAGGGAATGTTTCTGAGTGGATTCACGATCACTATTCTGTGGAGATACCGAAAGAAAAACTGATTAATCCCACAGGACCGAAGGCTGGTGACTATTACGTCATTCGCGGATCCAGCTACAAACACGGGCGGTTCAGTGAATTGCGCTGGACATATCGTGGCTACGGTTCTGATCCACAAGCTGATGTTGGATTCAGAGTCGCTCGCTTACTCGAAGAAGGTACGGAATGAATAGCGAGAAGCTAATGTTACTGTTACTGCTACTGCTTCTGCCAGTGCTATTTCTGGTATCGCCCGGGTATGGTGCCGAACAGGAAGAAGCCAGCAACCCGGACAAAACCAAAGCAGAAACCGGGCTAAACGAACCAACCAGGCAGGCGGCAGAGGCAAATAATGAAACATCACTTCAGAAACAATCACCAGATGAAAACAAACTTCGTGAAAGGAAATTAAGTGACGCATTCAAAAAATTTGTACCCAGCGAATCCATCAGTGCCGATAACGCTGTTCCGTTTCCAGTTGATATCTAGAGGTCGAGGATGAAGAGACAACTTCCAGTAGAGTTTATCTTTCAGTTATTTTCGCTGATTATTGCCATTATTATCATTCACGGGCTCTATGTCTCGGTCATCAGGCCCAATGCAACAGCGATACTTGAGGAGCAGGCTATTCAGATCAACGCCAACCCTGACTATGTTCCTGAACGATCCCTCTATGTCGTGATCAGGGATTTTGAACAGGAATCCTGCTTGATATTGATGTTATGGGCAATAGCGCTGATGGCCTATAAAGCCGTTCTTGCTTCCAGAGAAAGAGGTGTGTTGCAAATGGATTTAATCCCCTTGAATCAAGGGACGAGTATTCTGCCGGAGGATGCTCGTGAATATTCAAGACCGGTTCAGGCGTTAACAAATCTCCAGCAGACTTATCTTCTCCCGAGAGCATTACTAACAGCATTGCACAGGTTCCGATCAACCCGAAATATCCAGGATGTCTCGAATTCAGTCCGGGCCATTTGTGAATCTGAATCAGAGAGGCTTGATTCAGAGCTGTCCATGATCCGTTATATTGCCTGGGCAATTCCGTCAATAGGGTTTCTGGGAACCGTTCGGGGTATTGGTCAGGCACTCGATCAGGCACACAAAGCTGTTCAGGGGGATATCGCAGGAGTCACCCAGTCTCTGGGGGTGGCATTCAACTCAACGTTTGTCGCACTCCTGATCAGTATTATTGTGATGTTTCTGATGCATCAGCTACAACTGGCACAGGAGAGACAGGTTCTTGACTGCGAAGATTATTGTGACAATCGCCTTATCCGGCACCTTCAAACCTAAAAAAGCTTTTTAAGGAGCGCTCTTTGTCAACCGGATTTATAGAACTCAACGATGCGGGCATCCAGCAGGCCGTCGACGGAAAACTGATAGATATCAGCCCCGGTTATGCGGTTCTTGATGGCGACAGACTATTTATTGGCGAAGCAGGTCGAAGAAACGCGAGACTGCTGCCCAGGTGGACCAACAATCGATTTTGGAATCAGCTCAGCACGGACCCAATTGCAAATAGTACCTCAACCATCAGGCATCATGCCGATCTTGCCTTTGCGCATCTCGACCAGATGTGGAACAACATGAATGACAAAATTGATCAGGTAGTTCTTGCCGTTCCCGGATATTACAAGCGTGATCAGATGGGTTTATTGCTGGGAATGGCAAAAGAGTCAAATATCCCGATTTCAGGATTGATCGACACGGGGCTCATATCAATCGCAGAACAACCAAGTCTTCAGACGGTGATGTTTCTCGATATCTCACTACATCGCATTAACATCACCTTATTCAAGTCCGACGGTATGTTACGAAAAATCGAAACCCTCACCGTCAGTGAATCAGGACTGTTTACACTATGGGATCGATGGGCAAATATCATTGCGAAGCAGTTTATACAGACTTCCCGATATGATCCGATGCACCAGGCCGAGAGCGAGCAAAAGCTATTCGATCTGCTCCCCGACTGGATAGAAAAGGGAGAAAGGGCAAATCCATTCGATCTTGAGCTGGAAGGAATAACTTATTCGACCAAGGTTTCAGGTGATCAACTGCTGACTGCCTGTGCAACCGTATATCCTGAGATCGTTAAGACAATCCGCGGGCTCGTCCCTGTCGGTGACTCCGCCTCACTATTCGTTTCCCACAGGTTCAGGGGGTTCCCCGGACTAGACGATTCGTTGCAGTTGATTCCAAACCTTGAGATCAATTATCTGGAAGAATCAGCTTCAACCGACGCAGCGCAGGTGCATTGGGACAAATTATCTTCAACCGACGGTAGCGTCGCCCATGTGACGAGTCTTCCAGTATCAGCAAGGAAGAGTTCGCCCCAGGTAATCAACCAGTCACCGACACACTTACTCGTTGGAACCCGGGCATACGGCATTAACAAAACCCTCAGGATAGAATCACTCGGTACCAATACACTGACGGAGAGTTCCAATAATGCCCGCTGCACCTTGTATCAGAGAGGACAGGAAGTATTCCTGGATTCCAACGATCCGGATCTTCTTCTGAACGGGAAGAGCGCTGGTTCCCAGACACCACTGGCAGCCGGGGACCAGATTAAACTGGGCGGGAAAACAGCGGACCTGATAACAGTTACCTGATATGGCAAAACGACGAGAATTCAACGTCTTCAGTCTTTCATTCCTCGACATTATGTCATGCGGATTTGGCGCTGTTATTCTTATCTTCATCGTTATCCAGCATAGTACCGAAACAACAGCCCAGGACACTAACGAGGATCTGTTGGCTGAAATTCAAAAACTCGAAATTGAAGTTGAGGATGGCACCGAAAACCTGATTGAGCTAAAAAATACGCTCAAGGACACGGAAGATGAAATCATTACGACGGAAGGATTAATTCTCAAGATAATCCAGGAAATTGCTGAACTACAAACTCGCATTACCGAATCTGAAGATTCTGGTGCAAGCCAGACCGAATCGATAGAGGCTTTGAAAGCAGAACTTAAACTGCTTGAAGCCGAGGCAGCTTCGCTTGAGGGTTCTGTTGCCGCCGAAGAAGAAAGTGGCGTGAGCACCCGATCTTTCGTCGGGGATGGTGATCGACAATACCTGACAGGGCTTCATCTTGGTGGAGAGCATATATTGATATTGCTCGATGCCTCGGCGAGTATGCTGGACACGACGATTGTCAATATTATCAGAAGGAGAAACCTGAGTGATGATCAGATTCGCGAGTCTGAGAAATGGCGTCGTGCCATACGTACCATCGAATGGATCGTTGCCAACGTACCAAAGAAATCAAATCTGCAACTGGTTGTTTTCAACTCAGAGGCAAAGTCGCTCATTCCTGAAAGTGGCACCAGTTGGGTTCGCGCTGTAGATCGAGAGGACATCGATCAGGCACTCGAAGCCCTGAATAATCTGATTCCCGGTGGTGGAACATCGCTGCACCACCCATTTTCCATGGCCAATCAAATGACGCCAGTACCTGACAGTATCTTTCTGATCGTTGACAGTTTGCCAACCATGGCTTTTGAACCGCCGGGATCAGGGAATGTCGATAGCCAGCAGAGAGTTGGTCTCTTCGGCAGCGCCATGGACGAATTGCCCCTGAATACACCTGTTAACGTCATATTGTTTCCCATGGAAGGTGATCCGATAGCTGCCCCCAGTTTCTGGCGCCTGGCCCAGATTACAGGCGGATCTTTTCTAAGCCCTTCGAAGGACTGGCCCTGATGAAGAACAAGCGACGCGAAATAGAGGGCATCAATCTATCATTTCTGGATGTAATCAGCTGCGGCTTCGGTGCACTGATTCTCATGCTGGTACTCACCAAGGTTTTCGAACCGGTCATTCTTGAAGATACCATCGAAAACCTGGAAGGCTATCTCGCAGCCTTGCAGGAAGATATTTTCGAGCTTCGAGGCGAGACCAGAATCGTCAACAGAGAAATGATTAAAAAGGAAGACGAAAAAAAAGATGATATCGAAAGGCTGTCAAATCTGCAGAAGAGACTTGAAGCCCTGAAGAACAAGTTCGAATCGACCTCGGATAAAACTCGCATAAACAATGCCATAGAAGGCCGATTGGCAGATGCTAAACAATCCCTGACCGAGGAGATGCAGCGCCTGTTGGCAGAGTTCCAGAAAAATATCGACGATGACACCATAGGTGGAATTCCCGTAGACAGTGAATATGTGATTTTTATCATCGACACCTCCGGCAGCATGAAACAATTCGCCTGGCCACTGGTACTCAGAAAAGTTGAGGAAACCCTGGCCGTCTATCCAAAGCTAAAGGGTATTCAGGTGATGAATGACATGGGCAATTTCATGTTCAGTCAGTACACCAATCAATGGATACCTGATACCCAGGCCAGAAGACGAGCGATTCTGGATAGATTGGAAAAATGGGAGGTATTCAGCAATTCAAGTCCTGTAGAAGGCATCACCAAAGCTATTTCTACCTTCTACAGACCAGATCGCAAGATTAGCCTCTATGTTTTCGGTGATGAATTCTCCGGCCGTTCTATTCAACGGGTAATTGAGATGGTCGATCAGATAAACGGTAGAGGCGCAGACGGCCAGCGTTTGGTCAGGATACATGCCATCGGATTCCCTGTAATCTTTGCCCAGCCTCCTCAGTTTCAGGCAACGGGTATTCGCTTTGCTATCCTGATGCGGGAACTATGCGCTAGAAACGGCGGAACTTTCGTTGCACTTAATGACTACCGTGTGCTGTAGCTTCAAAAGCGCATTCGAACGGTATAGGAAACCGAGCTCTTCCCGTTTGCCGGTATTCTAATCAGGTAGTCCAGCGTCGAACTGTCCGTTCTTGTCCCGGCTTCTGTCTCTTCAATTATCTGCCAATCACCTTGTAGTTTCTCATGTACGTGAACGCTGACCGGGTCCGATTTACTATTCTGCAGCTCGATCTGGTAGCTGGCTTCTGTCACTCGATCACCCAGTCGCCGGTATGTCAGTTGTTTCCGTTCTGCGGATATATCAAATGCTTTACCTAAATCGAGATCGACTGTCTGATCGAGAGCCGTGTGCGATATAACGTCCTCACCAACGAGTTGAAGCTGGGGATGACGAATTCTCCCTGATTCTTCTTCAGAAACCTCTTCCAGGTAGACCCGGTTATTTCCGGCTGGCAGTGGCATACCAAGCTGATTTTTTTTACTGTTAATAAACGAAATCCGTGAATCCGGATGCCGATTCTCTATTTCGGGTTTATGGTGACTATAAGCCTGGGATGTCAGATGGTAACTCTTCGCATAGTTCACATTCTCAGTATTGAAAAAACGAATCTGTTTCTTCTCATTATCTTTGATGTTCGTCTCTAAAGGCAGATCATATACGTGATAATCAAATACCTGATTTGTCCTGATTGCACGAGATTCATCGCTGGCCATTTCCATAGAAACAGCATTCATCATTCTTCTCTGTGCACCGGGAGGCGAATCGATTACTCGATTGACTTCACCGGCAATCAATTGAACCTTGACGTCATCAAAACCCGTCCCCGACTGGTTATCGATAGTTATCCAGGAAGTGAGATCAAACTGCTTTTTATTTTCGTCAAGAACAAGAACATAGTCAGCCTGCCAACCCAGATTGGATGTTATATAACTGGTCTCAATCAACTGCTCACCACTAACCTCATTTGATAGAAGCCAGACAAGGGTTGGACTGAGATTTAATCCCTCAGGCACATAGGGCAGAGAAATAACGCCTTCTGGTGATATTTCAATTTCATCACCGAATTCAACAATTTCCGGATTTGTTGAGAGCAAAATCCCTTCTCGCAGTACCTTCTCGTATTTCGTGCCTTGCAGAACGCTGCGGGCATATTTCAGTTTTCGGCCAATAAAAGTATTGAGTAATGTTGCCCGATTGAGCAGGTGATATTGATAATTCTGTTCAAGAACCCTGAATTTATCGCCATTCCCCAAGGATCGTGATATCACTGAGGTTGGCTCAATAAATTTTGGCACACCCAGGTATTCGAGTTCTATCAACCCCTGGGGTAGAACGGTTTCCCTCACTTCACGGACAACGGCAAAATCACTGTTATAGGCAGTGATCGAAACTGACACCAGGTTATCCCTGTCAAGTGCCAGCGACGGATTGCTGGCAGCGGAGACTTTTATGCCGACTAGCACAAGACTGAAAATTAAAAGTCGTCCCACGGTCAGATACTTAATCGGTTTTCTTCCATATAGGTCGTTTCGAATTATTGACTCTCTCCAATATTATTTGTCCAGTATCGCCACAGCTCTGGTCCAGCCCGCTGACGCCGCTCTGATTTTGTGAGGGAAACAGGAAATCATAAAGCCGTAGTCAGGCAGAAGATCAAGATTGTGCAGTTTTTCGAGATGGCAGTAACCAATTTTCCTGCCAGCCTTGTGTCCCTCCCAGATCAGACTTGCATCACCTGTTGCAAGGTATTTTTCTTTCGTATGCACGAAGGGCGCATCCCAGCTCCAGCCGTCGGTTCCGGTAACCCGCACGCCGCGTTCGAGCAGATACATGGTGGCATCAAATCCCATACCGCAGCCTTTTGATACATAGTCATCACTCCCATACCATTGCCCCGCTGCTGTATTGACAACAACGATGTCAAGCGGCTGAAGCGTGTAATCAATTCGCTTGAGTTCATCCTCAACCTCCCCGGCACCAACAACATGGCCATCAGGCCGGTCCCTGAAGTCGAGCTTTACGCCCTGCTGAAAACACCAGTCCAGTGGCACTTCATCAATCGTCATCGATCGCTCACCCTCATTCATTGTTGAGTGGAAGTGGTACGGTGCATCGAGGTGAGTGCCATTGTGGGTGCTGAGGGCAATACGCTCCACAGCCCAGGCTTCGCCATCCGGCAATTCCTCTTTCTTAAGACCAGGGAAGAAAGACGCCAGACCTTCGACCGATTGCTCGTGATTGATATAGGTAATCTTGGGAGAAGATCCAGGTGGATCTGATATCACATCATTTTCAAGGTAGATGGACAGGTCGATTATTTCTCTTGTCATCAACTGCTCCTGTTTGTGCGTGTGGTGCTACTTAGAAATTCACCAGACGGGAACCAGGTTCCGGCGGTGTTTGGGGTCCACCGGCAAAGCACTGGGCTACTGCCATCCAGGTCGTTGCCGGTTCGCCTACAACTTTCAAATTAACATCCTGAATATTCCTGCCCTGCGTCACCACATGGCAGAACTCAGCCGCGTCCCCTTCCACCATATTATTCTCATCGGGTTCATTGAACTCCCAGATGTCTCCATTGGGACCGGTGAGTTTTACGTATGGGACAGGTCCAGGTACTTCCTCGCCCCGATTAGCAAATGTCCAGCCATAGGTCCTGACGCCTATCACAGCGATGTTTTTCAATCTGTCTTTATTTATCCGGGTCGTGCCACTTAAATCATATATATCCTGACCATGTGACCAGGTTTCCATCTGCCTCGCTGTCGTAAACATCATGATACCCATGTCAGGACCAAACCACGGGACTCTTCGTTTGGGATCCGACTCTCCAAGCAGATCACACATTTCAGAAAAGTAAGCCCACCACTGCTGCCGCAGACTTTCACCGGTTTCCGTTGCTGTCATGGCATCCCGGACCGCATCGGCACCACCAGAGAGCACCTTTTTGAACCCTTCAGCATCTTTCAGCGACAGAACTGCCATTTTGTCTGATACATGAAGATGCCCCACCACCTGATTTACCGTCCAGTTTTTAAACGGGGTCTCTTTGCTCCAGTCTGAATCCGATAATTTCAGCAGCACCTCATTGAGTTCTTCACCTTCCTGCAATAAATCTTTCGCCTGTTCTAACATCCCTTTGCTCTCTCATTTTTTACAATCTCGTACCCGGGAGTGTATAACTGTCATACACCACTGACAATCTCAGACTGCCATAGTAAAAAGTCAGTCATTTTCCCAACATGGCTTGTACTATATACTCAGACTAACCCGCAGGAGGAGGACACGGCATGAAATTCGACAGAGAAATCGAAGATGTGGGCAATATCCTCGCCCTTGAGCACGTCAATGTCACAGTGCCTGATCAATCTCTCGCTACTTTTTTTTATATCAATGGTCTCGGGTTTACCCGTGATCCCTATATCGATTTCGGACCCTTCAACGTCTGGGTCAACGTGGGCAACCAACAATTCCACCTGCCCACAGGACAACCTCAAAGGCTTCGAGGTCAGGTGGGGATTATTGTGCCTGACCTCAATTCACTAAAACTCAGACTGGAACGTATCAGAAACCGGCTGGCAGACACCCTGTTTGACTTTAAGGTAGCCAAAAACCACATTCTGGTGACGTGCCCCTGGGGAAATAAAATCAAGTGTTTTACCGGGAATCTCAGGATGCAATTAGGCATGGCTTATGTGGAGCTGGATGTACAGGCTGAACACCTCCCCGGAATTGCCAGGTTTTATAGCAAGACCTTCAATTCACCTGTTTCCAGGACTAAAAATACCTGCTCGGTCGCTATCGGTCGCGAACAGGTTCTTCGCTTTAAAGCTGCCAGGAAGTTACCAGCATATGATGGGCACCATATTGCAATCTACGTCGCAGACTTTTCCGGGCCCTATGAGAAACTGAAAAGACGAAAATTAATCACCGAGGAATCTGATCAACATCAATATCGATTTAATCAGATTGTTGATCCTGATTCCGGCAAATACCTTTTTGAAATCGAACATGAAGTCAGAAGTCTTTATCACCCAATGTTCACCCGTCAGCTCGTGAACAGAAATCCGGAACAGAGTTTCTTCTCATACGTGCAGGGAAAAGACAGCTACTACCCAGCCTAGGCCAAATTAGAAACAGTATAGGCCCGACCTGCGCGGCCCGACCTGCGCGGCGCGACCTGCGCGGCCCGACCTGCGCGGCCCGGCTAATATTCAGCAGTCTTTACGGTGCGGTTGCGGCCTGATTCTTTCGCATCGTATAGCGCCCGGTCTGCCCGGGTGAATGCACTCTCGATATTATCTTTGCCCTTGAAATCAGCCAACCCTATCGAAATTGAAATCGCCAGCTTTTCAGCTTCCCACTTGAATTCATTCTCTTCGACAGCCTGACGCAAAGTTTCCATGACTTTGAATGCCTGATCTTTTTCAGTCTCAGGCAGTAACACAACAAATTCTTCACCGCCATATCGTGAGATAAAGTCACTTTCACGAACCCGGCCTTTTAGAATCGACGCCACTGATTTTAAGACTTCATCGCCACAGGCGTGGCCCCAGGTATCATTTACCTTCTTGAAGAAGTCAATATCACAAACAGCCAGACAAAGGGGATGTTCATATCTTTGCCACCGTTTAAGTTCCTGTTCCGCTCTCTGATTATAAGCTTCCCTGTTTGGCAATTGCGTCAGCGCATCTGTTGTCGCTATTAGTCGTTGTTCCTCAAGTCTGCGCTCCGTCACCACAGAGACATCCTCCATATGACGAACGCGATCAACCAGGGAATTCAATTCTGAAGACAAGCTATGCTGACGCTCCTGACTTTTTTGCTGATGCACATCGAGAACTGACACCATCTGTTCGACATTGGCACTGACCTCAACCTTCAGTTGTTCAATATCTGTTGCATCAGAGACGCTGGATTTTATCTGAACCATCCTTTCGCGAATTGAATCATTTAATTGCCGGTCTGCTTCAATTCCCTCACTATTAATCTGCTGGGATGAAAGCAGGCAATCATTTGCCTCACTCAACCGTTCATTTAACTGACTAAGAAAGGTTTCAAACTCTGAACGATCAGCACTCATCGTTGACGACATCAATTCGCAGACCGAAGAGATTATTTCAGGTATCTGGTCCAGTCGGAAATCCGAAGATAGCAAGTTCAGAGTTGACTTATGGAGGTCTCTTAGCTCCTCAACGGGGCAAATATGTTGCAATAACGAGGAGAGTGAAGCTGACAAGGCTTCCTGTATTTCAGTACCTTGATCCTCAATCACTGTTTCAGAATGCTGATCGCTGTGAGTGGCACTGTCTTCTACCCCGGTTAGGACAGCTTCCTCCTGACAATCAACAGTCTCATCGGCGCCGGGTGGGAAATCCTCCTCGGTCGCAGTACCCTCTACATCACCACCGCCTCCGAACCATCTGTTCATAAGCGACTTACCCGCAACGTGAGGATTATGCCTGATCGCATCCTTGTGAAGGAGAACCAGTTGTCCGAGCAGGTCCGGTATTTCTTTGAATTGTTTGGATTTTCCCTTGAAGCTCTTTTCAAGCTGTTTCAGCGCATTCACAGTCGTTACATCTGATGATCCAGACCTCGCCTGTTTGGAAATCTTCCGTAAATCACTGGTTATCTGCTCAAGATACTTCCGCCTGATCTCCAGACTCTGCTTAATTTGCTTATCAAGGGCAGTGACTGCCGGTTCGAGGTCAACATTTTTCAGTTTGTCCCGGCGTAAGAGCGCCTGAATAGCCAGTAGTTTCTCGTCCGCAGCCTGATCCATACCCCTGGCCAGTGCGCCTGCATTGACCATTGCCGTTGAAAGCAGACTGATTCTTTTCCGGAATATTTGCTGCTGTTTTTCCTTCTGATCAAGCACCTCAACGTAGCGAGATTTCCAGTTTACCCGCGCTTTCACTTTGAATTCCTCTAAATTCACCCAGGACTTTATTTAGTATAGTCGGCAGGTGCCCAAGCACTGGTATGCCTGATAGAATACCCGACTTTTTTATTCAGGAAGTTTGCATGGCAGCGAGATCTGGTAGTCGAACCGCCTTTGGGGTGAAGATTCTCAATTCAAATCACAAAGACATTCGCAAAATCAAGCGTGAAGGGCACGTCGCAGAACTCCACGGTAACAAATTCTGGAACTCGAGCTTTCTGGTCATGGATTATTTGAAGAAGCATCCACCTAAAAAGCGAACAAGAGTCCTGGAAATAGGTTGCGGTTGGGGACTATTGGGCATTTTTTGCGCAAAGCACTTTGATGCCAGAGTAACGGGTATTGATGCAGACAAGCATGTACTACCGTTCATGCAACTACATGCAGATATCAACAAGGTCTCTGTAAACTGTATAAAGTCATCATTCCAGCAGTTAACCGTGGATAAACTCAAGGGATATGATTTAATTCTGGGGGCTGATATCTGCTATTGGGATGAGATGACGAATATTCTCTACAATCTGATAGCCCGATCAAAGAAGGCCGGTGTAAAACAGGTCATTATCGCGGATCCGTGCAGGCAGCCGTTTACAGACCTGTCTGAACGAATAATGCAGAAATATGATGACGTGGAAGTCGAAGAAAAATGGATCAAACGACCGGTACATGCCTCAGGCGAAATTCTCATAATCAAATAATCGGTTGCCAGGCACACAATCGTCCAGTCTGAGCAACGAAGAACACGGAGAAGGCTAATGATTGTTACCACCACACCAAATATCGAAGGTAAGCGGATCGTCAAGTATATTGGCGTAGTCACAGGCGAAGCGATACTGGGGGCGAATATTTTTCGTGATATGTTTGCCGCCGTCAGAGATATTGTAGGGGGGCGTTCTGCCGCGTATGAAAGAGAGCTCAGCAAAGCACGGGAAATAGCATTGGAGGATCTGGAGGACTGGGCTCAAGAACTTGGTGCCAACGCCGTGGTCGGTGTAGATATTGACTATGAAAGCTTTGGTCAAACCAATGGCATGATGATGGTTGCTATAACCGGTACAGCCGTGGTTATCGAAGATCAACCATAGTTCAGCTACAACCTGATCCACGAGGAATTCTCAATCGTTTCCCTATAGACAATCAAAGAATCTACCCAATACTAAGCCTGACGCCACCAGGCGACACCAGCCTCATCTTCTTCCACGACCAGCATTCGTCGATCGAGAGCACAGTGCAAATGTGAGAGTGATTCGCCTGTCGCCGGGAAAAAACTCATTTCAGTGATTTCATTCTTAAATAACGCCGGGAAAACATCTACTGCACGCTTCGGGGTATCACACAAATCATAAAGTTTTTCGATAGCAACTTCATGCCAGTCAATGAGCGCCGTTAATCGCTCATGAACGCCCTCGTACAAGCTTTCATGGGCCGGGAGAACCAGCAGGTCAGGCGGCAAC
>CAZJRI010000062.1:5639-11913 GCA_964548025.1 uncultured Pseudomonadales bacterium | reverse complement strand
AAGCCAGTCTCGCAATGGATTTGCATTGGGTTCCGATGGCTGCACACTCACATTCGGCGTGATTTTCGGTAATATCTGATCACCGGCAATAATCAGCTTCAAGCCGGGACAATACAGACATACATGCTCAGGTGCATGTCCATGCCCGATAACAGCTCGCCATTCACGACCACCGATATCAATATACTGGCCTTCGTTTATTCGACGATACCCTGCTGGCAATGGGGAGATGTTGGCGCCAAATAAACCGAATCTCTGTCTATATCGATCCAGGCGTTCCTCAGTGAACCCAGCCTTCCTGTAAAACCTGATCGCATCCTCAGGAACATCTGACGGGCCATCAGCCGCCATCACCTTGCACATATAGAAGTCACTGCGGCTCATCCATAATTCGCAGTCCCAATTCTTGGTAATCCATCCCGCATTACCTGTATGGTCAGTATGCAGGTGGGTCGCTATCACTCTTTTTATAGGTTTACCATCAAGGTGATTATCGAAGACTTCCTGCCAGTGTTTTTGCACGTTCTCCTTAAAGATACCGGTGTCGACGATTGTCCATCCGTCGTAATCCCTGAGCAGCCAGCAATTGATGTGATTGAGTCGCCCCATCATCGGCATTCGAATCCAAAAAACACCGTCAGCGACTTCTGTTACCCCACCTGGCTTTGGAACCTGATCTTCGAACTTGTATTTAAGAGGGTCAAATCCCCTCTTTGACATATTATCTACCACTGTCGCTTCCTGATTACCGGCAAAACCTTGATTATATTAAACAACCACATGTGTGTCTTATCTTTAGTTGAACCTATCCTGGTTACCAGGGATCGAATTCGAATCCCGGTGGCCATGCAAACTTCGCCGCGAATCATTTATCCCTGCAAACAATGGGGCATCGGCACAAATCAGTAGCCTCAGATCAGCAGGTATGAAGCCAGCAAACTGGCCGCGTGAGTCCGGTGGTTAATGATCTGAGTTCAGATGCAGCAAACGCCCATTTAATTCTGTCAGGATCAAGGGCCAGGTCTAGGACACCATTAGTCGATTATTGACCCTTTTTATAGCGGCCGCAACCGGCGTTGAAACAAGTGCAAGTGACAGGCCGTCCCCGAGCATCTCTTTAATCTGATTCTGATCAGCCGATTCAAGTGACTGAAAATACCGTTGTGCCCTTTGTGCGATCCAGATACTGTGGAGACTGGCTATAACTTCATGTTCTCTACCTGAAAACTCAACTGTCTCAACTGGCAACATGGGCTGATCCATCTCCTCATTGAATACAAAGCCTGACTCTGGCGCTTGTCTTTCAATAAACTGATTAAAAGCCAGACTATCAAGTACAAATCTCTCGGCGAAATTCTCGGCGATGTATTCAAGAATCGAAATTGCAGTTTTCGGCACTTCGTCATCTGCGGGATACTCAACCACTCGATCAAAGAATTCCGGAGACTGAATCTCGGGCACGATCATATGCTCAACCCACCTGAAGACTCTTGGCGCATTATCCTGCATTAATCGGAGACCAGCAGGGTCTCGTCCCAAATGTGCATGTAAGGCGCCCATGACTGCATAGTCCGCTGCAGATGGATGACCTCCAAGGAAGTACGGGTGCGAAATCAGATGCTGTTCAAACTTCTCGAGCAGCCCCAGATACTGTTTGTCAAGCAAAGCCATAAGCTCTGTAGTGATCTCAGGTAATCCCCCGCCGCTCTTCATGCGATCAGCTATGAGATTACCGTATTTCAATAACTCTTCATCACTACCCTGAGGTTTGAACGATCTTCCAAAATCCATTTTTACAAAAGGCATATTTTCACTAAAAACCCAGCGATGCATCCAGGCAAGCCGCAACAAACCCTCACTTCCTAACAATTCCATTAAGTGTACAAATATCTTTTGCTTCGGGGTTTCGGGAAAGGCAGGCACTTCCGGATGACTTGATTCCAGGCGATCAAGGATCTCAACAGTATCCTGGATGACTTCTCCTTCCGGGGTAAGTAATTGGGGAATTCGATGGCTGCCGGAAACCGGCCTTACCTTCTCCCTGAATACCGGATCACTTGGCAGGTGCTCAACGAAGGGTATTCCTTTCTTTCTCAGAAAGGTCCTCGTTTTGGCCGTGAAATAGGAGGCGTAGGAACCAAAAAGTATGTACTTATCGTCACTTTCTGTGGGAGAACTCACGAATACCCCAGCGACAGCAGGTTATCCAATGGCTGGTAGAGTTCTTCGAGATAGTTTATGTCTTCTGCCTCGAGGCTTATTTCAGTTGCTCCAACAAGATCATCTAGCTGCGAAATCTTAGAGACCCCGACAACCGGTGAATATACCTCTGGTTTGCTGAGTAACCAGGCTACGGATATCTGTGCAGGAGATTTGCCGTATTTCTCAGCCACTTCAACCACCCTATCGGCTATCTTGAAATCCATCTCACCACGATAGAGTCCTTCTGTTCTGGCTCTATCTTGTCCTTGAGATCTATTTGTCGTGCCGCCATCGAAACTGCCTTTATATGCACCTGCCAGAATTCCCCGGGCTAGTGGTGACCATGGTGTCAGAGCGACGCCGGTTTTCTTGCAATAAGGGTTCATCTCCCTTTCTTCTTCACGGTAGATGAGATTGTAATGATTCTGCATCGAAATAAATTTCGTCCAGCCATTCATCTCCGCCGTAAGTTGAAGCTCAGTGAATTGCCATGCGAACATTGATGAGCCTCCCAGGTAGAGGACCTTCCCTGACTTGACCACATCATGTAAAGCTTCCATCGTCTCTTCAATCGGCACTTCCACGTGCCCTGGCACACCATGCGGATGCCTGTGAATAACAAGCTGGTCGATGTAGTCATGTCCTAATCGTTTCAGGCTATTGTCCACCCCCTCCATGATATGTTTTCGTGACAATCCCCCCATATTCGGATTTGTGCCCATGGGCATGGCTATCTTGGTTCCGAGGACATAATCTTCCCTGGATGCCAGTTCGTTGAGCAATTTTCCAACAACTTCCTCGCAGGCACCTATTCCATAGGTATCAGCGCAATCGAAATAGAATAATCCCCTATCCAAAGCGCCCTTAAAAATTTCCCGGCTTGCATCAAGATCCAGGGTCCAGTCTCCCTGATGGCCCTGACCCGGCTGTCCGAAATTCATTGTCCCAAGACAAAGTTGTGATACGCGAAGTCCACTGTTCTTTCCTAGTTGTACAGGTTTTAACATGACAATAACTCACCTAATTTAGTATGGCCGTTCACTTTTTCTAACTAATCTGATCGGAAACGAAGATCCCGGCGGAACGTTCGTCAAGGGGAATTCTTTGATTCCCGAGAAACGGACTCTGGGATTGTTACAAAGTTGAAAGCAGGCTTCAACCTGACAGGTCGGCGACCGAACTATCGCTCGAAGGTTCGATATAGGAGGAATATCCGCAGGCCAGAACTGACTTCAATCGCCATACTTCAATAACCATACTTCAATAACCATACTTCGATAGAAATAGATGCAGCAGCTAACTCATCAATGATGGGGAGAATAGCTAATAAGCTGATTGTCTAAAGTGCCCCATTGCCCGATCCATTATCGCCAATAGAACAATTGTCAGGACACATGGCCAGATATAGTTAATAGACGCAGGTGCCATTGAGATCACCGAATTTACAAAATTCATCTCAAATTTGAACCAGTCCATAACTGAGAACATTACAAACATGGTAATTACACCAAATGCCGACACGGCTGTAAGCATAAGGGAAGCTACCGTCGACTCCCGTTTCGCGATGCGTATTCTCTCATCGATTATTTTGATCATTACCCTCGAGGGGAAGTTCGAGCTGAGCTTTATCACCGGTGAATCCAGTTCTGAGAAGAGTCGTCGATATGCAATCATATCTTCGCCGCCGCCAATGTCAGCTTTACCCCTTTTACCATCCAGAATTTCCTGGATATCCTCATCATATTCTGGCATCAGACTACCTCTCTGAATTCATCAATTAACTTTGGCCCAAGCTGCCGCTTCATTTTTGCCCTTGCCCTGAAGAGCATGTTCTTAATCGTACCCGCAGGTTTTCCCATAATCCCCGATATCTCGTCAATGCTACAACCCTGTAAGTGGAATAACGTAATTGACGTACGTTCATCAAGGCCAAGACGCCCGATCTCGTTCTGGACCAATGCTGTCAGATCACCATGATCTTGCTGCGTATAAGCCTCTTCATGCAGATTCTCATCATATGTCTGGGTGTCCAGTTGGTTTTTCCTTAAAAAGCTCAAGGCTGTTCGATAGGTCACCGTGTACAACCAGGTTGAGAATTTGCTATCAAATCTGAACTTCTCAAGATTGAAATACACCTTGACGAAGACATCCTGACATATCTCCTCACGGTCGCCGGTTAGCGGCACCAGTCTCCAGACCAACTGAGCTACCATATTCTGATATCGCTGCACCAGGCATTCAAAAGCCTGGTCCTGTCCTGCGACAGCCTTCTGAATCAGCACATTGTCAGATTCTTCCTCCATAACGATTTGACGTAACTATTATCAAATCGGTTGCATTTTTTTTTCAATCCCAATAGCTCAATGCAGGGAATCAATTCAATTAAAGTAGGAAAAGAGTAAAAAAGTGCAACCGGATATCGCCTTCTGACATCAAATCAGTTGTCTATACACAAAACATCAGGAACCGTCATGCCAGGTGAACTCATTCCAATCATCCTAGTTACCAGCTTTCTCTATTGCATTGCCTATATAACCCGGGTCATATCGGACAACAGGATTCGCAGGGAGCTGATTAACGCCAATGCGACCGAAGAAATCGTACAAAAACTCTTTATTGAGAAACGTGAAGATATTACCGGTGACAACCTTAAGTGGGGAATTGTACTGGTATCACTCGGACTGTCGTTAACTGTGATTCAGGTAACCGATCTTTCCGAGTACGACCCGGTTACCTACGGGCTGGTCCTCATTTTTGGCGGTGTGGGACTGCTTGCCTATCACTGGCTTCAATCGGGGCTGTCACGAGACGAGAGAATTTGATCCATTTACCGGCTAATTCTCCCGAACGGGAATCATTACGTCGAAAAACATGGGTTCTACCCTGACCAGAATGGTACTTGTCCAAGTGCCATTCCAACCACGGCAGTCTTCAAGTCTTAATGAGATCATAAAGACGGGTGATCCATTGTGATCATTATGGGGCTCAACTGACAAAAAAAGGTGAACTTTCATCTCTCTGACGTTATCT
The DNA here is from genome assembly GCA_964548025.1 of uncultured Pseudomonadales bacterium. Taxonomy (GTDB): domain Bacteria; phylum Pseudomonadota; class Gammaproteobacteria; order Pseudomonadales; family Azotimanducaceae; genus JAHRVQ01. The sequence continues at coordinate 6,681 of CAZJRI010000062.1, read as the reverse complement.
TGTCGTTCCAAATTTGTTTCAATCCGACAGGAGACCTCATGATATCAACGGAACTATTCGATCTTACCGGTAAAATTGCATTGTTGACCGGCGCTTCCAAGGGCATGGGCAAGGCCATGGCAATGGGATTGGCTGAACACGGTGCAAAAGTAGTGGTGTCTAGCCGGAAACTGGATCAATGCGAGGCCGCTGTCCAGGAAATAAATGACAAATGTGGGGATGGATCCGCCGTCGCAATCGCCTGTAATATCGGATACAAGGAACAGCTACAGAGCCTGGTTGATCAAACTCATGAATTACTTGGGCCAATTGACATCCTGGTAGCCAACGCGGGTATCAACCCATTCTATGGGCCCATGTCAGAAATTCCAGATGCGGCATTCGACAAGATCATGGGTAGTAATGTCCGGTCAAATCACTGGTTATGCCAGATGGTCTCTGGCGACATGATTGCCTCTGGTTCAGGATCAATTATGATCACATCAAGCACCGGCGCCTTTGCGCCATCTGAAGTTCTCGGCACCTATAACATCTCGAAACTTGCAGACATCGCATTGGTAAGGAATCTCGCTGCAGAATTGGGCCCCAAGGGTATTCGGGTGAACGCCATCTGTCCCGGATTAATCAAAACTGACTTTGCCCAGGCGCTCTGGGATAATCCTGAGGCAGCTCAGCGTGCGAATGAACAGACGCCCATGCGAAGGCTTGGCGAGGCGGAAGATCTCAAGGGAATAGCCGTATTTCTAGCATCTGCGGCAAGTTCCTATATCACCGGTCAGGCACTGGCTGTCTGCGGTGGTACACATATGTATCGCTAAAAGTAATTTCTTAGAACAATTTATCAAGGGGAAGAACAATGCCTGAATTTTGTATTGTAGAGAAAGAAAATCACATCATGACGGTACGGCTGAACCGACCGGAAAGACTCAATGCACTCCACCCGCCCGCCAATGCAGAACTTGGTGAGGTATTTGATGATTTCGCCAGCGATGATGATATGTGGGTAGCAATCATCACGGGTGAAGGTCGTGGGTTCAGTGCT
>CAZJRI010000062.1:0-5629 GCA_964548025.1 uncultured Pseudomonadales bacterium | reverse complement strand
AGTACCGACGCCGAAAGGCTTTGCCGGACTGACTTCACGCTGGGACCTTAACAAATCGGTCATTGCGGCTGTAAACGGTGTCTCAATGGGAGGAGGATTTGAAATAGCACTGTCCTGCGACCTGATTATCGCCTCTGACAAGGCAACATTCGCCCTACCGGAGCCAAAGGTGGGACTCGCAGCACTTGCGGGAGGATTGAACAGACTGCCTAAACAGATAGGCGTGAAGCGAGCACTGGGCATGATCCTCACCGGTCGCCATGTACCCGCAGAAGAGGGTTATGCGCTCGGATTCGTCAATGAAGTTGTACCTCACGACAATCTCATGAAAAGGGCACTCGAATGGGCCGGGCAGATACTTGAATGTGCTCCTCTGTCTATTCGCGCCAGTAAGGAGGTAGTCTATGCGAGCCTTGATGAGGACTTGCGCACCTCGATGGAGAAACAATATGAATCCGTCAAGACGATGTCCACCAGTGAAGACTTTATCGAGGGACCGAAGGCATTCTCGGAAAAACGTCCACCTAACTGGCAGGGCAAATAGTCCCGATTGCACCAGGACCCTGAATGGGGGATGCCCCCTGAATAAATACCTTAGCCTGGTCATATGAAAGAGCACATCATTCCAAAACAGACCATAAAGTCGAGAATGGATGTGCTCGCACCGCTTGTCAGAGATAAAAAGGTACTGGACCTGGGTGTAGTCGACTATCGTGAAAGACGACGGGACAACGAACAGTATTTTGAAACCCATCCTACCCTTTTATTCCGTCAGATCGCTGAGATCAATCCGGATGTAACCGGTGTTGATATCGATGAGATAGGCATTGAGCACCTGCGATCGAAAAACTATCACGTTATCTGTGACAACGTTGAGACCATGTCACTTGGAACGAAGTTTGATGTCATTATCGCCGGAGAAATCATCGAGCACCTTGAGAATCCTGGTCTCTTTCTCCGCAATATGCTCCCGCATATCGAACCGGGTGGTATTCTCGCAATCAGCACACCGAACCCCTTCTATGCAAAACAGCGCCACAAGATATGGCGCTACAACCGACCGCAGGTGCACGAGGATCATACCTGTTGGTTCGACCCCCTGACCCTGAACGAGATGCTTCACAGAACCGGTTGGCAGACTGCGGAGAACTATTGGGTACAGTCGAAACCTCAGTGGATAAAAACCTGGCCTCGCCTGTTCCGTGGTTATTTTTCAAATTCATTCCTAACCCTTGCCAGCAAAGTAACCAGCCACCAACCATAACCGCTGCGTGCATCACCAATACATACCCTGAATGCTATTAACAATTAATCACGGATTGTGATATTAAGGTAGGCACGACAACCGATCAGAAATATGACCAGAGGAGCAATAGAGTGCTAGACAGGTTCAAGGTACCCGAAGATATCGCCGTTCACGTTCAGGCTGATGATATGCGCGCAACAGTCGAAACCATATTCAAGACTCTCGGCATGCCTGACAAAGATGCAGAACAGGCAGTTGATGTACTGATCTATGCTGATATCCGCGGAATTGATTCACATGGGGTCAGCAATATGACGCCCGCTTATGTCTACTGGCTCAAGAACCAGATTCTGAATGCAACACCCGAAACAAAGATCGCAAAAGATTCCGGCGCAGCCGTTACGATTGACTGTGATAAAGGCCTTGGACTGGCCGTGGGACCTGCCGCAATGGATATAGCCATCGAACGTGCCGGGAAGTACGGTGTTGGCGTTGTAATCGCATTTAACGCCTTCCACTACGGACCAGCAGCCTACTATGCACACAGGGCGCTGTCTCACGACATGATCGGCATGTCCATGACCACCGGCGGGGTTCAGGTTGCACCGACCCAGGGCGCAGAACCATTGTTGGGTCTCAATCCAATCGGTATTGCAGTACCTTCAGAACACGAAGTTCCTTTTCTATTCGATGCATCGATGAGTTCAGTCGCAGCCAACAAGATTCGTTTGTTGAAACGCGTGGATGGTAAAGTACTTCCGGGCTGGATTACTGACGGTGATGGAGAGCCAATCATGGAGGAATCTGAAGTACCCGACGATTTCATGATGCTGCCCCTGGGGGGTACAAGGGATATAGGCTCCCATAAAGGGTTCGGGCTGATGTTGATGGTAGAAGTGCTAACCTCAATACTGGCGGGCACAGGTGGAGGGCCAGACCGACGAGCCGATTCTGCTCATTACTTCATGGCTTATAACGTTGAGGCTTTTACTGACCTTAAAGTCTTTAAAGAGGATATGGACACCTATCTTAAACGCCTCCGGGAATGTAAACCCGCGCCGGGTGAGAGTCGCGTTGTTTATCCGGGTATGCCGGAGAGCGAGACAGAGATTGAAAGGGGCGAGACAGGAATTCCCTATCACCCCGATGTTATCGACTGGTTCAAACAAACCTGTGAAGAACTACAGGTGAGTCATCAGTTGGGAGACTAATAGCCAATCAACAGATTCAGTAAACGATGTGATCCTAAAAACTAAGAGGATTTTAGATTGGACAGTTCATTTTACGAAGACCTTTTCGGTGTGCGGGACAAGGTAGCCCTGGTAACGGGCGGTACCCGAGGTATCGGTTTGATGATTGCTGAAGGTCTGGTTCGTGCTGGTGCAAGAGTCTATGTCAGCTCTCGAAAAGAGGATGCTTGCAGGGAAACAGAAGATACCCTCAGCGCACTTGGGTTTTGTGTCGCAATCCCTGCTGACGTCTCCTCGATAGAGGGTTGCAGACAGTTAGCGGGTGCACTCGCAGAAAAAGAAGAGCATCTGAACATACTAGTCAATAACGCTGGCGTGACCTGGAGCGAAGACATCGATGCATTTCATGAAAAAGCCTGGGATAAAGTAATGGACCTTGATGTGAAGGGTGCCTTTTTTCTTGCACAACAATTACTACCCATGTTGCGCAAGGCAGCCACCTCAGACAACCGTGCTTCAATCGTTAATGTTACCTCGGTAAACGGACTCAGGCCTAGCGGACTTAGAAACTACTCATATGTTGCTGCCAAAGCCGGACTGGGGCAACTTAGCGTACAGATGGCCAGAGATCTGATGCAGGACAATATCAACGTGAATGTATTGGCACCGGGATTATTTAAATCAAAAATGACCGCACCACTATTCGCTACTTCAGAATTGGAGACGCAATTGTTAGCGGCTCAGCCAATGGGAAGATCCGGTGCAATGGAGGATGCTGCTGGATTGGTCATCTATTTCTCTTCCAGGGCTGGCAGCTTCGTCACAGGCGTAACCATACCTTGTGATGGGGGTGCGACCAGTACAACCTGAAATAATTTGACTTGACCAGATAAAGACAATGCCATTATGGCGCAGGCTTTCAGCGCCTGAGCAATCCAATATCGACATCTTCCAGACCAAACAACTGCCATCCAGGGCGTTGCTCGTCTCTCCCTGCTGATAATCCACTGCCAGATTTGGTTACCAATGCCTGCTCAATTCCCCATCTGGATAATCCCTGTACAGCTTCCATTCCTGCCATCTCATCAAGGGAGAAAAATCCAGCATCGGCAATTTCATCACCATCAGATCTCGGTTCACCTTCTACATAGTCCAACCGGAAAATCATATAGACATTGGTACTTGGACCACCGCTTGACCCTGCCAGAGAGTGTCTGAAAGCGATCAGGTCATTGATACGCGCGATGATGCCTGATTCTTCTTCAACCTCCCGTTCTACGGCAAGGGATAAAAGTTCATCGTGCTCTGCGTAGCCGCCGGGAATCTGCCATGATCCTGCAAAAGGATTCTGCCCACGCTGCACGAGCAATGCTTTTAGTACACCGGCATCTTCCCTTAGAACAACACCTGCACACCCTATCGAGAAATCTCCAAAATGAATGAAACCACAAGCATCTGCCGGACAGGCAGATCTATCACGGCCACCATCATGTTTCGTTATTAATGCAGCCCCGCATCGCGGGCAGTAATTCATATTCACTAATTCTTCTTCTTTTTAACTTAACCGTTTTCTGGAATCGATACTTCAATTGGTATCAAAACAAAATCAATCGTTAACTCACCCCAACAGCACTCGCTTCTTCTTTTCGTTCTTCGTCTCTGTAGTTGTGGTAGTAATAACCATAGGAGCGACTTGCGTAGCGTGACTCAAAGTCGACCTGGTTCAATAAAGCGCCAGCAAATTCAATATCCATGGTTCGAAACCGGTTAATTACTTTTCTGATCGAAGGTACTTTTGTTTGCTCAGCCTTGATAACAAAAACCACCCGATCAACCTGAGCGCCCACAACATAGGCATCACTAACAGCCAGACAAGGCGGCGTATCCAGTATGATGATATCAAATTGATTGGACAGGTCATTCAACATTAGCGTGAACTCAGACGAACTTAACAACTCAAGCGGATTCAGAGTCCTGCTGCCTGCAGAGAGGAAACTTACATTTAGTTCTTCATGCTTTACCAGGCAGTCATCAATGGAGGTGGCACCTGCCAGCACATCAGAAAGACCGAGCATCTTTCGATGAGTATTGCTCAATGCCTTCTCAAGACTTGGTCTTCTCAGATCACAGTCAATGATCAGTACTTTCTTCATCTGTCCAAAAGATGCTGACAGACACAATGCCAGGGTAGTTTTACCTTCACTGGGATCCACTGACGTCACCATATATCTCTTCACTCCCTTGTTAGCACCTTGCAGTGTGAGTGAAGTTCTAACGGAACGGATGGCTTCGGAAAATGAGGATGTTGGATTTCGGATATACGCACTAAACGCAAGATTGTCTATATCTGCATCCGACTCCAGCCCTCTGATAAGCGGTAAAACCCCCAGCGAATTTATACCAAGATTTTTCTCGATTTCATCTTCATTGGTAATATTATTTCTAAAACTCTCAACAACAATACCGAGACCCAGCCCCGCAAACAGGCTGAGAATGACCGCCACCAACAGATAGTCTCTGGTGGATGGCAGATTCGCACCGAATGGAATAGTGGCCGGATCAACAATCCAGATATTGTTGTTCTGAATTGGCCCCGTGGCATCACCCTGATTGAGTCGCTGGAGAAAGGTTGTATAGACCTCTCTTTTGGTATCTACATCCTGTTGGAAATCTCTTAACTGATAATCTTTTCTGCCACGTGACTGTTTTCGTCCCCTGACTGATTCAAGCGTTTCCTCCAGGGACTGTTCATTCTTAACAGCGAATTGATAATCAGCTTTAATACCATCGACAACATCTGAAATCTGGTTGGCAAGCGCAGCCTTTGCAGTTGTTAACTCGGCTTCAAGAGCGATCATCGTATTGTGCACCGGGCCGTATCGCTTGCTGAGTTCGTTCTTTCTTTTCGTTAATTCAAAGATCGTATCTCGTATACGACTGACTCGCGGATCACTCGCAATTGCCGGGACATTTTCGATGCCCCTGACTGACTTCCCTTTTACCTGCTCGTAGAGATCCTGTAGTTTCGACCGGGTTTCGCGTGCATCGTAGAATCGATTTGATACAGAAGCCAACTCTTCATCAACTTCTCCCTGGCCTGAGGACGTCTCAATGATGTTCTGCTGTTCTCTGAAATCCTGCAGTCTCTGTTCAGCTCCCCGCAGATCTTCATTCAGCAGTACCATTCGGTCGG
>CAZJRI010000061.1:27129-28894 GCA_964548025.1 uncultured Pseudomonadales bacterium | reverse complement strand
TACTGGAACCTGATCCTTGGATCTACCATGGCGACGAGAACATCCGAGATGATATTACCCAGGAGGAGCAGAAAACTTGCCAGAAGAACGACCCCCATAACTACCGGGTAGTCCCTGTCAAGAATTGCTGTCAGACCCAGCAGTCCAAAGCCATTGATATCAAAAACAGTCTCGATCAGAAAAGAGCCGGACACCAGCAGGACAATATTCTGGCCAAATGTGGTTGCTATGGGAATTAAAGAATTTCGCATCGCATGTTTCGTAACGGCCGAGTTGAAAGACACCCCTTTCGCGATTGCGGTTCGAATATAGTCAGATGCCAGATTGTCAAGCAGGTGGTTTTTTAGAAGCAGGGTAACGAAAGCAAAGCTGCCGATGAGATAGCAGATGAGTGGAAGTACTGAATGATTCACCAGATCCATAGCCTTGTCCACCGCTGACAGTTCATCAAATCGTAAACTGGTGAAGCCGCCCATGGGAAACCACTCCAGTCGAACTGAAAAATACAGCAGTAATAATGCCCCGAGAACATATCCAGGCACGGCATAGCCGATAAAAATCAGCAGGGAAGTTATATTGTCCACTGCCGTCTTATGGCGAATCGCTTTGAGCACGCCCAGGGGAATACAAACAGCATAGGTGATGATGAGTGTAACAAGACCGTAGTAGAGCGAAACAGGGAAGCGGCTCTTGATCACGTCCCAGACCGGTTCATTGTATCTGTAGGACGAGCCGAGATCACCACGGGCTACTTTCAATACCCAGTCGACATAACTCTCAAGAATAGGTTTGTCGAATCCATAGTATTCCCTGAGTTTTTGTAGCTGGGTCTCAGATAGGGCCATGCCCTCACCAGCAATCTGTGAACTTACTGCACCGGCGGCGTTAAATTGTTGCGACTCCATAATAGCGCGTTCCAGTGGACCGCCAGGAACCAGCCTGGTAATCGCAAATACAATGATGGTAACGCCAAGCAGTGTTGGCGGGATGAGAAGGAGTCTCCTGATAAAATAATCGCGCATGTCTTCAGTTATCGTTCAGTCGTCGACCGGGTTGAGCGTCACCAAAGCGGGTTTTTGATCTGCATAAAAATAAAAGCCGCCCTGGACCGGGCGACTTTTGGCTCTCATGACCAGGGCGGATGTTGCCATAAAGCCATCTCCGGGAAAAGACGATTTATCTCTTTTTACGCTCAGGCGAACGCACTTCGCAGCGTACCGGCTTCGATTTCACATTTGACTTAGATGGTTTTCTGAAATTTTTATCAGAACACAGAATCTAAACGGTACATATGTGCATTAGGCATCCAATATGACGATGGTTATTGATAAATATGGGAATTCAAGTCAGAAATATGATGATTATTTTAAGATAGTGGGAATATCAATCAGATTCTAAACAAGAAATAGGGCTGTAGCACCGATAAATTCCCTCTGATACCAGGTTACCAATACCCACATTAAGGTAGTATATAACCAAATATGGCAATGTATACTGTAAGTGGTTATTGTATCTGTCTAACATGAAGATATATCTATTGAGTGGGAATATATTACTAATAGTATAGAAACAATTTGGTCTTAGTGGGTTTGTATTGTAGATACTGAGGTGTTTTCCTCAGAAATTACCGTTCCAGGAGCTTTCCCATTGTCAATGTAGCGAGAATTGAGCCAAGGATCTGAGCGATTACAAAATACGGCACATCGGCCGGATTAATACCGCTGAATGAATCGGTCAGGGTTCTGGCAATTGTCACTGCCGGATT
>CAZJRI010000061.1:26829-27119 GCA_964548025.1 uncultured Pseudomonadales bacterium | reverse complement strand
AAAAGAAGTCGAAGCTGTGAACCAATAGGCTGCAGTAATATACAATCCGACCGCATAGGGCACTGCTTCGATCCGGTGTTTTATACATCCAAGAATGGTCATTACCAGCCCGAATGTGGCAACCACTTCAGACACCCACTGACCGGGTCCGGTTCTTGTTGTACCAGATAGTTGAATGATTGACTGATCAAACATCAGGTGGGCAAGTAGCACGCCAACTGATCCAGCCAATATCTGCACGACTATATATGCCAGTGCTTCGAGAGACGTTATTTCTCGCCTGATAAGAA
>CAZJRI010000061.1:5257-26819 GCA_964548025.1 uncultured Pseudomonadales bacterium | reverse complement strand
CCGGGTTGAAATGAGCACCTGAGACTGGTGCAAAAACCAATATAATGACGACAAGTATTGCACCGGTGGGTAATGTATTGCCCAGTAGTGCGATGGCAACATTTCCCCCGGCAAGGTTCTCAGCCATGATTCCGGACCCGACAACCGTCGTAAGAAGAAACAGGGTGCCAATTGCCTCGGCAATCAGTTTTCTAATCATTCTCGGGATGCCTGGTTCGATTTATTCTTGCCTTAGAGACAAGCAAAAACAGCATCAGTCAGGATCTTGGATCTACCTATCTGGTTTGGGTCAGCCTGCATCTGGTTCATTGCGTAGCCAAAACCTATCTGAGCATCCTGATCAGCGTAGCCCAGTGATCCTCCGGCTCCTGCATGACCGAATGCATCCGGATTTGGTCCGTAGGCTTGATCGGTATTCAGGATAAACCCCCTGGAACGCCTCATTACGGTACCTGTCACCAGATCAAGCTGCTGATCTACTTCAATCTGTGTCGCTTGTTCTATCGCATCCTGGCTGATAATTCGTGTGCCGTTTAATTCGCCCTTCATGGATAGCGCCCCATAAACAGTAGCCAGACCCCTGGCACTGGCATGACCGTTGGCTGCTGCAATTTCGGACTTTCGCCATTTTTCACTGCATGCATCCCTGAATGGGCTTATCGATGGATTCAGGAGGGCGATGGGATAAAGCGCTGGCATCTCTGCTTCAGCCGCCGGACCGCTGGGTTGTTTGCGGGCCCGGTTTGGGCCTACCAATGTCGCGCATCGTTTGAGGTCCTTATCCGGAACGCCAATATAACAATCTGCGTTGAGTGGCTTGCGAACTTTTTCTTCGAAGTACTGCCCGAGTGTCTTGCCCGTGATCCGTCTGACCAGTTCACCCGGAAAGTAGCCCCAGGTAACTGCGTGATATCCGCAAGCTTCACCCAGTGGCCAGAGTGGTTTCTGAGCAGCCAGGAGATTTATCATCTTGTCCCAGTCATAGAGATCTGAAACGCTGAGTTTCTGCTCTACTCCACACAAACCCGCCTGATGAGACAGCAACTGGGCAATCGTTACATCCTGTTTGCCCTCGGCGCCGAATTCCGGCCAGTAGTCTGTAACCTTATCTTCGTAATTCACTTTGCCCTCATCCACCAGAACAGCAAATGCCAGCGTGGCGAGTCCCTTGGTGGTTGAGTAAACGTTAACAAGGGTATCTGCTTGCCAGGTTTCGGTCATTTCCCTGTTTGTATATCCCGCCCACAGATCAATCACTTTTTTGCCCTGGTGAAATACGCAAAGCCCTGCGCCAACCTCGATGTCTTGCCAGAGATCAAGAAAGGCTTGTCTTACCGGTTCAAACTGTGAAGTCACTTCACCCTGTATTTCAACTTCCATGGCTTGCCTTCGAATCTGAAAATAATGCTGGATACTACCATAGCTAAGTCATTCAGTTATGCCGCTGTGCGATAATGTATTTTTTTATAAGGAGAGCCACCAGGTGCCGTTTGAAGCTCGACTGACAAGGATCAGGGAATTAAGTCCGACCACCCGTGATTTTCGGTTTCTCAGAACGGATGACGAGATTGTGAAATTTACACCCGGTCAGTTTTTCAGGTTCACTTTCACCGATGAACAAGGTGAATTTGAACGAAGTTATAGCTTGTGTAATTTCGGCAGCAACGTTGTGGATAGCGCTGAGATGGATCTGGTTATTTCCATCGTTGAAGGAGGCCGGGCCAGTCAATTGCTATTTGATTGCGAAGTGGGATTAAACGTTATAGTCAATGGTCCATTTGGCCGGTTGGTGGTGCCTGAGAAATTACCCGAGCGGCTCTTTCTGGTTGCAACCAGCGTAGGTATTGCACCTTTTTTACCCATGTTGACCCAGCTCTCTGACAACATCCTGAAGGGGGAGACAGAGGTCTATTTCATCTATGGAACCCGGAATGAGGCTGAATTTGTCTATGGGGATCTATTAAAGGAATATTCAGCCACCCACCAGGGATTTCATCTGAGTGTTTGTTATAGCAGAGAGACAGACAAAGTACTTGATTCATATGAGCACAAAGGCTACGTCCAGGATCGTCTGCGGCAATTTTCAGTTAGTCCTGAGTCTGACTATATTATGCTGTGCGGGAATCCGGATATGATAGATCAGACCTATCGCTGGTTGAAAGAGGAGGGCTTCGGCGTCAGGCAGGTTGTGAGAGAAAAGTATGTATTTGCGAAGGCTGAAACTGCCTCTAAAAAGCCTGTACTTACAGACCAGCAAAGGAAGCTCATTGCCGAGAAAATGAAAAAATTTTCAGGGGAATGATTGCTGCTCAATTCTCAGCATCCAGGCGACAACGCCAATGCCAGGGTTCATAAGCAATTTTAAATTCATTGGATTTTGGATATGTCATGTAGAAATGAAAGTTGTGGGCTTTATCTGTCAGCCACCTGAAAGCCAATGTACGATCAAATTCTTCTTCCAGGGGTGCACAGTCTCTTGTTGAAAGATCTAGTGCACATCCCGTGTGATGCTCACTATATCCCGGGATCGCGTTCACCTTGATTATCTCGTTGATCGTCTGACCCTTATCGAGTTTCTTCTGGATGAGGTTACATTGATAGTCAAAGGATCGATAGGCAGATACCAGGGTCAATTCAATATCATCATCCAAAGCAGCTTGCTTCATTTGATTCCACCAGTTGAGCGTTGTTCTGGTCATTAGTTGGCTGCGGCCGAATATATCGTCCTCCGAAGCAACCAGGTTCTGAGCTTCAATCTGAACAGGTAAATTACAGTCAAGACAATCCTGAGCGGAAATACCGAGCGCTGTTAACCTTGGGTTTGATTGATGAACCGAGGTCATAGTGACATCAATCCGATAACGGTGGCTATTGAAACGGCAAACAGAAACAAAATCCAGTAGCTGAATGTCAGCAACAGGTATTTTACGAAAGTGGTAGGCCAGGATTCCTGATAAGCAGCTTTAAGACTGAATAACAGGTAGATGGGAATCCAGACTACAATTGCGCCGCCTATGATTTCGGATACGATTGATTCCGGCAGAAGATCGGAGAAGTTGTTCAGAAGTAAAACAAGATAAATAAAGCAATGGTTGTGAACCGCCAGTACCAGATGTTCCGTATAGAATCTGTCGATATTAAGGTAGAAGATCTTCAGCAATAGCGCAAAGAAAGGCAGCAGGCAAAAGATAGTTGGTGGTGCCAGGGACATGAATGTCGCTATGATCTGTTGGGGATCCTCCCTGACCATCTGTTTGGCCTTCTCAACCTGAGTGTTCATTCTGTCTACAATATATTGTCTTTGCTCCACCGACAGGAATTTCAGTTCGAGATCTGCCATTGTTATCTTGTCATCTTGAGTTACTTCGGCGTCATCAACTTGAGCGGCCTGGTCCGAGTCGATATTAATTTTTTGTCCATCGAAACTGTTCTGAATAGATATCATCGTAAAAAAGGCAATGCTGGTGATGAAATAAAGTCTGAGTGGTTGAACATAGCGGGCACGCCTTCCCAGGAAATATTCCACGGTCAGAAAACCGGGGCGAAATATCAACGCCATAAGCGTCCTGGCTGCGCGGGAGTCTACCGCGAATACGTCTTCAAATGCCTCCGCCAGCAAGGAAAAGAAGAATCGGTCAAAGCCTTTCTGATTCTGCCCGCAGATTGAGCAAAACTGCCCTTGCAGCGACGACTTGCAGTTAGGGCAGATTGAATCGGATTGCGCTGAATCTTGCAGAGAATCGGTCAAGTGGTCGTTTAAACAGGCTTTAACCTGATTTTAACATACCCTGAAGTCAAGGAACCGAGATTTCAGCTAAACGCCCCACGAGGACTACGGGAGTACCTCCCGTCAGTCGACGAATGCTGTTAGATGATGGTCCGTATTGCCGAATTGCGAATCGATAATGGTCAGTCTTTTGAAGTAGTGAGCAACCCTCAGTTCTTCGGTCATGCCCATCCCACCATGTAATTGAACGGCATTCTGCGCGATAAATCGGGAGGACTTCCCAATGAGGTATTTCAATGCATGAATGGTGCGTTGGGTTTCTTCCGAGCCTTGTGATTCTAACATCGTCGCTTTCATACAGAGGGATTTGGCAAGGGAGTACTCCATAAACATCTCTGTCATTCGATGTTTCAGAACCTGGAACTCGCTCAGTGGATGATCAAATTGTTCCCGTTGTTTTGTATAGGCAATGGTATCCTGATATAGCACTTCCATCGCTCCCGTGGCTTCGGCGGCGAGCGCAAGAATTGCCCTGTTAGCAGTTTTCTGTACAAGGGGAAATCCACCATCGACCTCTCCAAGTATATTTGAAGCAGGCACCTTTACGTCTTTGAAGGTTACCTCCGATGCTCGTAGTCCATCAACCGTTGGATAGTCCTGACGGGAAATTCCATCAGTACTGGCGTCAACGATAAATACCGATACACCGGCTGAATCCGACTGTGCGCCAGAGGTGCGGGTTGTGACAACCAGCTGATCAGCGGAAAGTGCATTCAAGACAACCGATTTTGTGCCGTTAATCAGGAAAAAGTCACCATCCTTTTTTGCTGTGGTAACGATGTCATTCAAGTTGTGATGCGCCTGTTGCTCTGCGTAGGCAAATGTCGCGATGGTACTCCCATCGATAATTCCTGGAAGCAGAGAGGACTTTAATTCTTCGCTGCCTCCTTCAGAAATTGCTGTACCGGCCATTACGATGGTAGGGAGGAAAGGCTCGACCACCAGGCCTTTTCCGAACTCTTCCATCATAACCATGGTATCAACTGGTGATCCGCCAATACCGCCGTCTTCCTCTGAAAATGGCAGGGCAAGCCAACCGAGTTCCGCAAATTGTTGCCAATTTTCCCGTGAGAAGCCTTCATCGGTTGTGGTGAGTTTATTTCGTTCACTGATATCGTAGTTGTCGTCGATAAATTTCTGAACGCTGTCTCGCAGGAGTATCTGTTCTTCAGTATATGAAAGGTCCATAGTTCTACTAACCCAACCCTAATACGTTTTTTGAAATGACATCTTTCTGGACTTCACTCGCACCGCCATAAATGGTGGTGGCCCGTGCGCCGAGATAACCGCTGACCGCACCCTTTGAGAAATCGTGGCCTACAGGATCACCCCAGGCAGCGGCGTAAATCCCCGAAGCCTCGAGATTCAGTTCTGAAATACGTTGCTGAATTTCTGTCCCTTTAAGTTTCATGATTGACGACTCCGGGCCGGGATCGCCACCAGCGGAGACCTGAGCCAGAGAGCGGAGTTCCGTAAATTCAAGCGCCAGTAGTTCAGCTTCAAGAGCGCCAATTTTATTCTAGAATACCGGCTGGTCCAACAAAGTACCGTCGGCAACTTTTACTTTTGCAGCATTTTCCTTGGCCTTCTCCAGTGCCAGAACGGAATTCTGGATACCGGCTAATCCGGTTCGCTCGTGAATCAGCAGACCCTTTGCGTAGGTCCATCCCTTGCCCTCTTCACCGATTCTGTTTTCTACAGGCACTTTTACATCGGTCAGATAAACTTCATTGACGGTGTGGCTACCTCCGAGGGTGATGATTGGTTTTACCTCGATGCCCGGATCGTCCATGGGGATCAGAAGGAAGGTAATTCCCTCCTGTTTGACGCCTTCATTTGAGGTACGGGTCAGGCAGAACATCCAGTGGGCAATATGGGCGAGTGTAGTCCATATCTTCTGACCATTGACGATATAGTATTTACCATCATCCGTTAATTCAGCCTTTGTTTTGAGATTTGCAAGGTCAGATCCTGCGCCTGGTTCAGAATATCCCTGACACCAATTAACGGATCCATCACGAATGGATGGCAGGTATTTGTCCTGTTGCTCTTTTGTGCCGTAATTCATGAGAATTGGCGCAAGCATTCCAACCCCAAACGGTAATACGAGCGGGGTAGGGTGTTTCGACATCTCATTGTCAAAAATATAACGCTGGGTTGGTGTAAATCCGGGTCCGCCAAACTCCTCAGGCCACTTTGAAACATCCCAGCCACCTTTGTCCCTCATTGCCTGGAACCATTCTCCCCGCTTGGTCCAAAGGTCCATACCTTTCGGCAGATTTTCTTTGATGAAGTCCTGAACTTCTTTCTGGAAGTCCAGATCCTCTTTGCTAAATTCAATATCCATGAGGTATCTCTGTTTCAAATAGGCTTAATGTCCCGGTGCAGATATAGAGTCAAGATTCTGCCATCCGATATTGTAATGATAGGTTCAAAACAAACGGCTGACAATGACCCAGGTCCTGGAAACATTAATGAAATCATGCTTCAGATGTGCAGCCATGTTGATGGCGGTGCCAAATCAGTTACTGATAGGAATACAACCAGCCTGTGAAGGATGTTTCAGCAATCTCTCGCAGAATTCTGCTGCCTGTTCATAGTCAGCGAATGAGCCGGTTCTTAACCGAAATACCCTTTTCTTGGCATTCTCGAACATGATGATTTGAGGTTGCAGGTCAGCGAAGAGATCTTCGTGTTCCGTTTGCAGGAGCCCCCACAATCTATTGGCTGAGGCGCGAGATTTCATTGCACCGACCTGAATTCTGAATCTGCCATTATTTTCATTCTTCGGTGGCGAGCGCCTGGTTTCAACCTTTGGTGATGGTGAAGGAATATTGGATGCGGCAACCGTGGGTTTTTCAGGAGCAGTTATTCGTCTTGAGGATGGCGCCGGTTGCGGCCTTTGATCCGACAGCCTGATATTGTTTGGCAGCCTGAAATTCCAGCTATTTGACCAGGGTATCAGTTCATTGGATCTAATTTCGTCGGATACGTCGACATCCAGTTGTCTGAGTTCGTCAATTGCCCTGTCGAATCCCTGATTGGCGGCCAGGGTCAACCAATGGACTGCCAGATCCCGGTGGATATCCTTGTTCTGCGGCGGAGTGATACCAGTTGAAGGATTTCGAAAGATCCTGTTGAGTGCCTTCACCAAATTTATGCATGAGCGCGAGGACGGTCTTTGCTCTGGGATCACCTTTTTTTGCGAGGTCCTGAAAGGCATCAAAAGCCGAGACATAATTCTTTTGACGATAGAGTTCAGCGGCGATATCAAAATCGGCCCGAACAAAACCAGGTAGAAGCAGGATTATCCATACCAGAACCTGTAGTGCACCCGCCCGCCTAAGATTTCTCATTGCCACGTTTGAAATTCCCTGTTGCCTTTGCCATATGTAGCTGTTGATCTTTCTGAGCCGCTCCTTCTACTCTAGACAGAAATTTTAACGCGTGTTTGCCCCGCAGAGAGGTTACCGCCCTGTTACCAGTGTAGATCGTCACACGATCCCCTTTATGTCGTTTAAAGCGAAAATCAGTATTTCTGTCCATTTGGTACCTGCTAACAATAAGTGTACCTTCAGTTACGCTGTTATGGGATTATCCTTCAATACAATATAATAGATCTTCGAAATCCAGCGAGGATATTCGCGCACATGTCGATTCATGAACTCAGAAGCAACCGGGGACCCCAGGATGTTGAAGACCTGAGGATCTTGCAGCGCGTCGCGGACAAGGATCGAGCTGCTTTCGAAAAGCTCTATGCCAGACATTTTCAACGACTGAATCGCTATCTTACTAGATTACTACGTCGACCGGAGATGGTTGAAGAGGTCCTCAATGACACGATGTTTGTCGTCTGGGAGAAAGCAGGTCGATTTGAAGGTCGCTCTAAGGTGTCAACCTGGATTATCGGAATTGCCTATCTGAAGGGCATAAAAGCCCTGGATCGTCTCAAAAAGATACCTGAACAGCATAATGAAAACATGCTGGACTCAGACGAAATTGAAGAGAACATTAATTTGATCAACAAATTAGGAGAAGAAGAGTGGCTTGCCAGGGCGCTTGATCAGATATCAGCAGATCAGCGATCAGTTGTTGAGTTGACCTACTATTCAGGATATTCCTACCAGGAGATTGCAGACCTGATGGAATGCCCTGTTAACACAGTAAAAACAAGAATGTTTCATGCAAGAAGAAGATTGGCAAAACTATTACCCGATTTGAGGGAACAGAACCATAAAGTTGATAAGTCATTTAAGCGATCAGCGGAATTTGGTGATATGAAGAATATGAGAGGTAAAGACTAACTATGCAGAATGAAGCCCTTCACGAGGAAGTTCGCTTATTACTGCCCTGGTTTCTTAATAAAACACTGGCAGAAGGGGAATCCAGTCTGGTTGAGAGCCATCTCGATGATTGTGAGATGTGCCGTCAGGAATACAGTCAACTTAAGAGAGTACAGACACTGGTCGCAACAGAGGACGCAGATGGACCGGATTATCGATTTTCGTTTGGGAAATTGATGGATCGGATTGATGACAGCGAACGGGAACAGCGCAGCGCTGACGAGCAGCGGATGGTACCAAAAAAACTGGATATGCGATGGCCGATTTTCGGTATAGCGGCAGGACTGGTTCTGGGTGTATTTGTGTTTTCCCAGAATTATCTGGTAACAAACGATGACGTTTATCGCACGCTTAATGTTACTCAACCTGCTGCAGTCGGCACAGCACACCGACTGTACCTGACATTTAATCAGCCGATAAAAGCCCAAACTATGCGATCTGCGTTGATCGAGACACAATCATATCTGGTATCAGGACCCGATGAAGATGGGCGTTATCTGGTTGAAGTTGAGGTACCTGAAGCCATGTCAAAGTTGGAATTTGTAACGACGTTGAGGGCGATTGACGGGGTTGAAAATGTGGTATTTGCGCAATCAGATACTGGTTCTCGTTAGCCTTGTTGCGCTGGCGGGCTGCGTCAGCCAACCGAGAACCACAGATGAGATTTTTGATCGTCAGGTTCTGTTCACTATTTCAAAAGAGAGGTGGCAGGGTCAGTTTAAGCCAAGCGAGTTTGCGAATATTAGTTTCGTCGGGCATCGGAAAGAGGGATTTAAGTATTCTCGACAGATTGTGATCAACGGGATTATCAGTCGTCACAAACTAAAAAAAGTGAGTCAATGGTCTATTAAATCTCTCGGTCTTGAAGCTATCGTTGCGGAATTCAGGGGAAACAGGAAGATCGAAGAAGTCGTTTCATCTCTTGAAGGGGATGAACGGATAGAATCAGTCCAGCGGATAAAGAAGTATAAACTCCTCAACTACAACGATCCTTTTTTCCATGTGCAGAATAGCGGTGAATCGGATGATCTTGAGAAGATTCATCGATATACAACCGGAAAGGACGTATTCGTTGGGATTGTGGACACTGGTGTTGACAGACTTCATCCGGAACTTCAGGCAAAAATTGCTTATTCAGCCAACTTTGTAGATCACGATCAGCATGACTTTGACATTGATGAACACGGTACGACGGTTGCCGGGGTTATTGGATCTGCTGCGAATAACGATCTGGGAATTGTTGGTGTAGCCCCTGATTCCAGGCTGATGATCTTTAAGTCCTGTTCTGAGAATGACCAGACCCGTCGAGCCACCTGTGATAGCTTTTCATTGTTAAAAGCGCTTGAGGATGTACTTGCTCAAGAGCCGGATATCCTGAATCTGAGTCTCGCCGGTCCGGAAGACTCGTTGCTGACCCTGGTGATACAGGAGGCGCTGGAGAAAGGCATCGTGGTTATTGCTGCGGTGGATAGCAAAAATGAGGAGAATACATTTCCCGCTTCTATCCCTGGTGTTCTTGCAGTGAACTCCCTTAGTCAGGTGGATGCTGCGCTGATGCCGAAACAAGCGGTGGTCGCACCAGGACTGGAGGTGCTAACCACAACGCCAGGCTCGACTTATGCTTTTCGCTCCGGTAGCTCCATGTCTACTGCCTTCGTATCTGGAATTGCAGCATTGATGAAAGAACGGACACCACAAATGAGTGCCGCTGAACTCATTTTCAAACTGCGTGATTCAGCCCAGATAACTGTGGAAACGATCCCTCTGGTGGATATTTGTCACGCTGTCATACAGGCAGAAGATGACGAGATCTGTGCCCGTGGTTCAGTGGTTTTGTATTAGTCCGATCTAATACCTGAATTCAAGATTTAACCAATGCTATTTGATTCGCTCAAATTTTTGATAGGTGTAGTCAATATTTGATTCGAATTGCTTCTCCTCTATCAGCTTGAAATCGGGCGTTGGAAATGAAGGGAATAAAACATCACCTTCTATTTCTGCATTGATAGTCGTCAGGTGTACGACGTCTGCAAGACCGAGTGCCTGCTGATAGATCTCTCCACCCCCTGCAATATATATTGGTTTGTCTAACAGTTGCGCCTCCTCCAGTGCATCTTCGAGGCTGGTGCTGACCATGCAGTTAGCCTGGTGATATGCGGGATTTCTTGTGACGATAATGGTAGTGCGACCAGGCAGGGGTTTGCCGATGGATTCAAAAGTAATTCGACCCATGATCAGGGTCCCATTCATGGTGATTTCTTTAAAGAGTTTCTGTTCACCTTTTACGCGCCAGGGTATTTCCGAACCTCTACCAATGACATTGTTTTTTGAACGGGCGGCGATGATATGAACGGTCATTACATCTGCTCGACTGTTTCGATACCCAGCAATTCAAGACCCTGCTTCAGTATACGTGCAGTCAGGTCAGCTATTTGCAATCGGCTGTTTCGTACATTTTCTTCCGCATTCAGTATCGGACAAGATTCGTAAAATGACATGAACAATCCTGCGAGTTCATAGAGATAATTGCACAGGATATTTGCCTGATAGTCTTCTACAACGGCGTCGATCGCTTCGACAAACTGGAGTAGTTTTACCGCGAGTTGAAGCTCGACCGGTTCCGAGAGGATTATTCCTCCGGAAATGTCGGTAGGAGAAATTCCTGCCCGTCGAAAAATACTGCGGATACGTGTGTATGCATACTGTAGATATGGCGCGGTATTGCCTTCAAATGAGAGCATGGTGTCCCAGTTAAAAATATAGTCAGTGGTCCGGTTCTTTGATAACTCTGCGTACTTGATGGCGCCAACGCCAACCACTTCGGCAACCCTCGTTTTATCCTCCTCTGAAAGATCGGGATTCTTCTCAGCGACCAGAAGATAAGCTCTTGAAATAGCTTCCTCTATAACATCAGCCAGTTTTACATCGGCGCCGTCCCTGGTTTTAAATGGAGTGCCATCATCCTTCAGAATAACGCCGAATGGCAGATGGCGGAATAGATTGGAATCATCGAGGTAGTTTGCAGCCTTCGCGACTGCGAAGAGTTGTGAGACGTGCAGTTTTTGCCGAGCGTCAATGAAATAGAGGGCTTCATCCGCCTGGAGGCGTTGGGTTCGATGGCGGACCGCTGCGAGGTCACTCGCCAGATACGGAAATCCACCATCGGACTTCTGAATCATTGCAGGTAGTGGCAAATTGTCCTTGCCTTTGAATTCTTCGAGGAAGACACATTTTGCCCCATCAGAAATTTCCAGCAGACCCAGTTGATCCAGTTCGTCAACGACAACCGAAAGATCGTCATTGTAGCTGCTCTCCGCTTTGATATCCGCTTGTGTCAAAGTGATATTAAGTCGGTCATAGACCGCCTGGCAATGCTTTACCGATTCTTTGATAAAGAGTTGCCAAAGCTCAAGGCATTTCGGGTCACCACTTTGCAGTTTTACGACGTACTCCCGTGCGCGTTTTGCGAAAAACTCATCAGACTTAAACAATGCGTTCGCGCTTCGATAGAAAACTTCCAGGTCCTTCAGTTCGGTGGAGAGTGACTGGCCTTTTGTCTCCAATTGGTCCATATACGCTAACAAGCTGCCAAATTGGGCTCCCCAATCACCAACATGATTTGCGCGAATAACCCTTTGGCCCAGAAATTCAAGAATTCGGGCAGCGGCATCGCCAATGGTGGTACTTCGGAGATGTCCTATATGCATTTCTTTGGCGAGATTCGGTGCGGAATAATCAATGACTATTGTTTTCTCGGGTCTTTCTTCAACACCCAGCAAACTGTCTTCTCGCAACTTAAGTAATTCGTTGGCAACAAATTCATGATCCAGGTGAATATTGATAAAACCGGGTCCGGCAATTTCAATTTTTTCAGCCTGCGGAAGATTCAGTGAGTCTAGAAGGCTTGATGCAAGTTCCCTCGGCTTTATTCCAAGGCGTTTTGCGGCTCCCATAACACCATTTGCCTGGTATTGACCGAATTCTATTTTCTGAGACGGTTTTACAATCGCCGGGCAGTCGGTCGCGCCCGCTGATTCGAGTGCGTCTGCGATGATTGAGTCGAGTTCTTGCCTTAAATTCATAACTAATTCTTGTCCAAAACAGGCCATGTCATTTATGGTCCTGTATCTCTAATACCTATCCGGGGCTTTACATTTCAGAATGTGTTCACTTCTTGTTTGATGCAGATCTGTCTGCGCGAAACACTGAACAAACTAAATCAGGAACAGATTCAGGGGGTGAAAAAGCCTGCTATATTATCCTAATTGGTATTGACTGGTCTAACCATACCTCCTGTTCTTTATCCTATATCTTGCTTGCGAAGTTTCGACCGCTCAACATTCCACTTAATTACTGACAGCTAATAATCAGTCGTTTAGGATGGGTCAATATTTAAAAAAGTGGGGAGGGTTTCGATGCCTGCCTATTCTCGGAATGAACCATTCTTGACACTGTTTCGTCAATTCAATTCATTTTATCGCTGTGCATGGTGCTTCACATGAGTGCCGACCCTGTAGTGCGACTCCGGCAGATCTGTCTTCTCAGTCGGGATCTCGAATGGACGTCCAGCGTACTGAGTACGGCGTTTGATGCACCTGTTGTCTTCCAGGATCCTCGAATGGCAGCAGGAGGGCATCTCATCAATACGCATATTCGACTGGGGGATTCCTTTCTGGAGACCGTTTGTCCAACAGATCTCGCGTGGCAGCGATCAACGACTCAAACCAAACTTCTGGATCGCAACGGTGATTGTGGATATATGGCGATTGTACAGATCCCCGACGTTGCTGTGGCTTCCCGGTCGATGGCAGCTCAGGGTGCTGGGCACGGGATCGTCTCAGGTGATTGGAATGTTTGCTCTGGTTCTCCGGGGTCTGGACTGGCTGGTGTTGAGGCAGGTCGCTACGAACTTGGCGAGTCTCTACCCAAAACTCCAGGCACGGTATCGGGCGTAAACGTTCAGTTCCACCCGGCGGATTTTGGAACCCTCGCTGAGATCCAGGAGAATTGGCCAGGTCATGGCGACTTTCCTAAGAACAAAGGTGCTTACTTTCCGGCTGGAAATACCTGGCAAAATGGCGTAGATGCTCGTCCCCATGGGGGTGTTACAACTGGCTTTGCTGCCGTCGTGATCGCACCCCGCGAAGATGACCCGGAAGAGGTCTGCAGGCGGTGGATGGATGGTCTCGGAGCAGGGTGCTCGATTGATCCGGCTCATCCCACGACACTCAGATTGGCAGGTGAACAGACCATGCGGTTTGTAAAACCGGAACCAGGAGGAAGGACGGGTGTTATCGGTGTGGATCTGTGGGCCGCACCTGGTGCAAACAAGAAGTTTGATGAGTTGGTCATTTGCGGCGTGAAATGGAGACTGGTGGATCATCCCGATGATGACTAGGTGCAGATCTAATCAGTGATCGATGTTAGTGGTTGAGTGATAATTTATTACATTCAAGGATTTTAGCCTGGGAGATATCTATGAGCCTTTTGGACCCTGATAGTCTGGCTCAGACTGCTGAAAACATAAATCATGCAGTATATACAGACGCTGTCATTGACAGGGTTCAGGCCAAGGCCGCTAACGAATTTATGAAGTCGTGTTACCGGCAGGATATCCCCAAAAAAATCCTTCAGGCCAGCAAACCCAATCCGGCGTGGGCGTCAATTCCCAAGAGTTTCAATCTGACTGAATCTGATCGCCAACGCAAGCCCAGGACTTTCACGGGTGAATCAGTAGCCAATGCATCGCTGCGCATGGTTCATTCCCGTGAGGCGGCTCGTGCTCAATTACAACTGGCCAGCATCACGGGAGAATCAAAGGTTGAAGCAGAAGAGCTATGCGCAACAGTGAGACAGACAGCAGAGCGCTTAAGCGGGCCATCGTTGTACTGATGCGGTCCCTGCACCGCGTCCGTGTGGCGACTGGCAAATATTGGGGCTTTAGGCGAAAGTGATCGTGCACTTGATCATTTACTCTCAATGCTAAAATTGAATCGAGACCAGAAAGGAATCTGGCATCGGTTCCCGTTCTTCTACACCTTACTTGCCCTGTCTGAGTTAGATCATCCGAAAGCGATTGCCGAATTGAAATATGCATTACCCGTATGCAGGAAGAAGCTCAGTCGACTCAAACCCAAAGATATCTTTTCGGAGCGCAGAATCCTGTTGCTTGACCGTATTGACCAGAAGATTGGCTGAACCGGTTCAGGCTCGATCAGTAATCCCTCGCATTAGTACGCTGGATTTGTAGCTGGATGAATATCGACCCTATGCTCTAACCCGCTATTTCAGCGTAAAGCATGTTAGTCTGGGTCATTTAATAGCCTGACAAGTGGGGTGCAACGTGGCGGGAGAGCGTAAAATAACCTTGAGAATCACATCGATCCTGATTGGCATCCTTGGATTACCCTTGATCTGGATGGGCGTCAGTCTGATGGTTGTTGGTGGCACACCTTACTATTTTTGTTTAGGTATATTGATGTCGGTCAGTGCGATTGAATTGTGGCGCATCAAAACCCGGGGTTTCGATATTTATGCCGCTGCACTGCTTCTCACTCTGGGCTGGGCAGTCTATGAGGCAGGTACTGAATTCTGGCTGGTGGGATCGCGCATCTGGCTGGTCGGCCTGATCTCACTCTGGCTTTGTACACCCGTGATCAGACGACAATTGTGGGGTGATGCGGTTCCGGGATTGCTCAGTATGCGCACTGTCCAGATCTGTCTGGTAAGCAGCATAGCGGTACTGATGGCCATGACCTTCAACCTGCTCAGCAATCCTGTCCTATCCATTGCAGATACCAGGTATGGTCCCGTGCAGAATACGACTGACTGGCAGGCTTATGGTGGAAGCCAGGCTGGCACTCGTTATGCAGCCCACGATCAAATCGACAAATCAAACGTTGCGGGATTGACCCGGGCATGGCAGGCAGATACTGGCGTGATTGGTCGATTCAGTGGTACACCCATCCAGGTAGATGATGGTCTTTATTTATGCACGGCTCAAAACGTGATGATTGCACTTGATGCCGATACGGGCACCGAGCGCTGGCGATTCGATCCGGAAAATAATACCCCACCCTTTGGAATCCTGGGTAACTGCCGTGGGGTGACCTACTACCACATTCCGGAGCGTGAGAAAGGTGAGTTATGTGCGGAGCGCATTTACACGGCGACAACCGATGCACGCATGATTGCAGTAGACAAGGATACAGGACAACCCTGTGATGAGTTTGGCGAAGACGGACAAATCTCGCTACTCGTTGGTATGGGGGAGGTTAAGCGCTTTTATTACTTCGTAACTTCACCACCCACAGTTGCAAGCGGTGCGTTGGTAGTTGGAGGCTGGGTGGCAGACAACCAGGAAATTGAAGAGCCTTCTGGTGTTGTCCGCGGCTATGATCCCCGTAGCGGTGAGTTATTGTGGGCCTGGGATATAGGTCGAGAGGGAGAGACCAAACTGCCGCCGGTAGATAGTTTCTATACCCGTGGGACTCCCAATGTATGGAGTCTGACTTCGGCAGATGACGAACTGGGACTGGTTTATGTGCCGACAGGCAATGCGACGCCTGACTATTTTGGTGGTCATCGTACGGAAGTAATGGACAAGTTTTCCAGCTCGATCGTCGCAATAGATGCCGAAACAGGTTTGACCCGCTGGCATTTCCAAACCACCCACCACGATATTTGGGACTATGACGTACCTTCTCAACCAACGCTCGTTGACCTGA
The DNA here is from genome assembly GCA_964548025.1 of uncultured Pseudomonadales bacterium. Lineage (GTDB taxonomy): Bacteria > Pseudomonadota > Gammaproteobacteria > Pseudomonadales > Azotimanducaceae > JAHRVQ01. The sequence continues at coordinate 10,962 of CAZJRI010000061.1, read as the reverse complement.
CTCTAAAGGGAGAAGAGAAAAGACGTAAGGCTGTCATCGTACCGACGAAAAGAGGTGAACTGTTTGTGCTGGATCGAAGCACGGGTGAATTGCTGACCGAAGTCACCGAGCGAGAAGTACCTCAGACGGATTTAGTCAATGAACGGACCAGCGCAACCCAACCCTTCTCAACAGGCATGCCTTCATTTGCACATCCTCGTATTCACGAGAAGGACCTTTTTGGCATCAGTCCCTTTGATCAGATTGCCTGTCGCAAAGCCTTCCTGGGCTTGCGCTATGAAGGACCAATGACACCGCCATCTGTAAAAGGCACATTGCTTTATCCTGGACCGGCCGGAGGTATGAACTGGGGTAGTGTCGCTGTTGATGAAGAGCGTCAACTCATGGTTGTGAACAATATGCATCTACCCTTCATGATTAAAATGATTCCCAGGGAAGAAGACAAACTGTCAACCTCTGAAGAAGGCTTTTCACCAGGTTATGGTATTGGCGGTCCACAAAGGGGTACTTCGTTTGCGGCAATCGTAAATATGTTCGCCTCGCCATTATCGTTACCCTGTCTGAAACCACCTTATGGTGAAATTGCCGTGGTAGACCTCACGACGCAGCAAATTGTTTGGCGACGTGGAATGGGGTTTCTCAATTTGGGCTTTCCTTCTACGGCGGGTTCTATCATCACTGGGGGTGGTTTAATCTTTAATGGCGGTGTTCCCGATGGAAAACTTCGCGCGATTGATTCATTAACAGGAGATGTTCTCTGGCAGGATTCTCTGCGTAGTGGCTCAGATGCCACACCCATGAGTTATATGAGTCCCAGAACCGGGCGTCAATATGTCGTGGTAACCGTGCCAGGGGAAGGAAGACCAAGCGGTAATCCGGTTCCTGAGGAAGAGGATAACAAAAAAAGCGAAGGCGAAAGCAAGGTGCAAACTGGCGGTCGTGTCATCGCTTATGCACTTTCTTCAGGTTCGGAATCTTAATTACCTTTTCGATACTGAAGTGTCAGATAGGCTGCCCGATCCGGTGAGTTGAACCCGCTTGCTGTCTCGTATGCCTTGTCGAATACATTGTTGATTGAGAATCTCAGCACCAGGCGATTTGTCGGCTCGTATGAAAAACGTAAACTGGTTAAGCCAAATCCCGGCATACGTCTGGTTTCCTGTGGCGAATCAAATGCATGGGACCTGAATAATACCGAACCACCTACGTTAAACTGACCAAAAGATCTGTCCAGCGAGAAATAAAGTTTTGCGCGTGCGCGCCTTCCCAACATATCCCCAGTGTCCAGGTCACGATGATGAATATAGTGTGCATTTAATTTCCCTTGCCAGTTGTCGTGGCGAATAGTCACGTTTGCTTCCACACCATCGATTCGCGCTTTTTTGAGATTCTGCGGGAGAAAAAGCGATTCACCATCTCGAACAAACGAACCAAACGCAATCAGATCTTCAACCCGCGTATGATAGGCGTTAACTCCCCATAAAATGTTCCTGCTCCGATTGCTGAATCCAATTTCAACAGATTTGGCAATTTCGGGTTTGAGTGATGGATTTCCAAACCCGGGAAAATAGAGCTCATTAAAACTCGGTGCCTTGAACGCTGTGCCGTAGGCGAGGGTCAGGCGCCGGTTGCCACTGAATTCATATCCCCAGTGAAGATCGTAAGTAAAACTGCTCTCAACGACATCATTGTCATCATATCTGATGCCAAAGCCATATCGAATCTGCCCGACCCTTCCCTGCCAACGGCTGAAAACACCAGATGTGGATCGTTCCTTTACTGAAAAAGCCAGGTTTGTCGAGACCTGATCCTTAAGATAATCCGCACCGATTGAAAATATGCCATTGGTCAGTCTGAAGTTGTTTTGGAGTGAACCTTGTGTCTGGCGAGTGTCGAAAACATTGGTTGAATCGGTTTCGTCCCTGCTTTCTCCAAGCTGGACTGACAATTGCCAGATCTCGGATAAATTGAGTTGACTATTTGCACTTATTGCCTGCAATCGAAAATCAGATTCGTCATTCATCCCCTGGTGAGAAGTTGAAGAGTCAATTTTGGAAATCCCGTCTGACGTCATAAAGTGGACTTCTGCAACACCCAGATTCCCCAGATTTTTCTTCAGCGATCCACTGACAGCCTGCCTGGAATAACTATCTCTGTCAGGATCGTTCAGCCTACCTATATCAATCCCATCAGTATCCAGTCTTGAGGCCTGCAGACTGAAGTGCATATCATCGTTGCCAGCATTGAAACCGGCTTTAGCAGAGATTGTCTGTTGAGTACCAATGGTTAATTCCCCATTAACAACATTAATATCATCCCCCTGATGGGTAATGATATTAACTACCCCTCCCAATGCTGACGAACCGTATAGGCTCGAACCCAGACCGTGGAGGATTTCAATTCTCTCGATCTGGGAAACCGGAATATGTTGAAAATTGGTTCGTCCTCTGGTCGCGGAATTGGTTCTGATGCCATTGATGAATGTGACAACGTGACCCGGATTTAGACCTCTCAGAAAGATGGCGCTGGTTTTACCGATACCACCGGTGCGGGAAGAATCTGCACCAATAACTGTCATCAGTAAATCGTTTATGGAATATGCGCGGAAGTTCTCAATTTCAATGCGCGATATAACTGTGACAGATTCAAGTGTATCGCTTAATGGCTGATGGGTTCTGTTGGCTATCGTTATTTCAACATTAACCAACTCTTCCAGTGATAAGTCGAATATATTATTACCGGATACTCGGGTAGTCGTTTGCTGTTCCGCAAGAATATTCGATCCGAATCCTATGATCAGGCTTGCCAGGACAAGCTTCGAACTACCAACCATAATGCGACCGTTCAGGGTGTTGGTCTACTCTAGAAGATTAAACCATCATTCCTTATCTTGCCAAGATTTTGTTACGAGATTTTGAGTAACCCTTTGAACCTTGTGGTTTCTGGCTGACAGTTTTACTAAGGTTCATTTTCCGATATCAGCTTCAAACATGATAAACAGTTATCTCATTGAAGATCATTCGCAACCAGAACAACCCGGCCATCAACGAAATATGGAATGTGAGGTATTTTCACCCCGAATAAAGAGACTCACCTCAAGATTGAGCAATGATGGCTTCACGAACCGGAGAACGCGATTAGCCTTCAGCAGTCACCGGATCAATCATCTTGCGAACGAGTGTTACATCGGTTGCGGGGAAGCCGCTACGTTCAGCGTGTTCATGTATCAATGCTTCGTCATCCGAGAGATAAATGCAGAAAGTTTTATCCCCTGCGACATAGGAATGTTCCCACTGGATATTCTTGTTTTCTGCTTTCATCTGGGCAAGCACAGAATTGGACTGACTGGCGGCATCTCGCAGAGCCTCCCGCTCGGCTGAACCGATTTCGGGTATCTCTCTCTCTATTACGAACCTGGGCATATTAGGTCTCCTCTAATTTTTCTCCCGACATCATACCCAATGTGGCAGTATCGCTGCTACTGACTCAATCCAAAATAGGGTCGAAGCCTGGCTCCGATGGAACTGCCGATAAAAGCCGAGAAAAACCAGACCCACCCGTGCAGACTTGTTGAGCTGATACCACTGAAATAAGCGCCTATGTTGCAGCCATAAGCGATACGAGCGCCATAGCCAAGGAGTAGTCCGCCAATAAGTGCAGCGGCAATGGATCTGAACGGTAATCTGAAATTAGGTGCGAACCGGCTGGCGAGTCCTGCAGCGAGTAATGCGCCGAGTAGAATGCCTATATTCATCACTGAGGTTATGTCAAAAAAAATGCTGCGATCAATGGCAGCGGCAGCCGCTGGTCTTTGCCAGTATGCCCAGGTGGTCACGTCGAATCCGGATAATGTGGCAATCTTTGCACCCCAGAGAGCAAATGCGGAGGTGACACCCCAGGGACGACCAGCCAGCATCAACGTTGCAATATTTACAAGGGCCAGCGACAGTGCACCTACCAGCAGTGGCCAGGGGCCGTAAAACCAGGAATATTGACTATCATTTTGCTTGAGACTCTGTACAGTGCCGTTTCTGAATTTTTCGTACCGGGCGCTAATAGTCCAGATGATTCCGAATAGTATCAGGCTGATAACGACAGCAGCCACGGCACCGAAATTATTCATCAGGGAGAATGGTGCAATTGCGGGCAGTTCTCTCCACGCAGCCCAGTGCCATGTTCCGAGTAATGATCCTGCAATGAACCCAGACAGTGTTATCAACATTCGAATATTACCGCCACCAGCAGTGAACAAAGTGCCGGATGCGCAGCCCCCTCCGAGTTGCATGCCGATGCCGAACAGAAAAGCGCCAAAGACAACACCGACACTTAATGGTGCGACGCTACCTCTTAAACCTGTGTCCCCGACTTCACCCATTGAAATAAGGGGAACAAAAATCAGAACCGTGACTGCCAGCATTACCATCTGAGCGCGGAGTCCGTCCCCGCGACCGGTGTTGACGACCTCACGCCAGGCTGCAGTGAACCCAAACGAAGCATGATAGAGACTGATACCGGCAAAAAGCCCCACCAGAAACAATGTGGCCTGCCGCCAGTCGTGACCCACAAACAAATAGAGAAAAAGAGCAAGACCCAGGGTGATACTTGTGATGATACTTCCACGATTGACATTGTTTCTGACGGCTGCATCGATTGTTGACACTGGTGGTATCTCCGGGTTGATTAATCAAATCTCCAACCAGCAAGATATGAGGGCTGGCTGGGTGTCTGAATACTTGATTGAGATGATAGGGCAGTTGGCTGAAAGCTGGCAAGAGTTGGGTTCCAATCCGGGTTACTGAAAATATCTTGTGCCATTTCATCCATCGAGCAGGTATCGTTACCTTCGCTCAAATATTAACTGTGAGGTGAAGATGAACCTTAATGAACTGCACGAAAGGTTGGTACCTTTCTGTCAGGCCATGTACGAGGATGATGAGACTGTTGTGACTGATGTTCACCCGATGCCTGGTCATGCGGGATTTGCATATGGCTTCACCGTTACGGCTGCTGGCAAGACTGAATCCTGGTTTCTCAGAATGCCGCCGCCCAATGTTAACTGGCGTGGCACCGCGGATGTTTTGAGGCAGGTTCAGATTCTGAACGCGCTGGACAAAACGAATGTGCCTCACTGCAGTGTGCGCTGGTCAGGTGACGATCTGCAATGGTTCGGTTGTCCATTTTTTATCGTACCAAAACTGGAAGGTGATGTTATCAGGCTTGAGCCCGGGGGATGGGCTGAAGCGCTGCCATATGAAACCCGTTACGATATGGCACGTCAGATGATGACAGCACTTGCAGAAGTACATCGTCTGGACTGGCGAACTGAGACGCCTGATCTGGGGCCGCCGATTGATTTTGAGGAGGATGTAACCCGGTGGGACAGGTTTTATGAGCGTGCTGCTGATCCTGAGCTACTCGCTGAAGCACCTGTCGTGCGACAACGTTTACTCGATACCATTCCGCATGATGCACCCGTTGGAATTTTTCATGGAGATTTTCAGGTTTCCAATATGTTTTTTTCCATGGATGCCAAACTGCTGGCAGTGATTGACTGGGAACTGGTTGGCATTGGTGCGACGTTAAACGATATTGGCTGGATCTGTACCTTTAACGACGGACTGGCGTGGATGCAGAGCAAAGGTGGTGCGACACCACGACCATCATTTCTGGATCCTGACTCGATAGTGGAGCTTTATGTCGAAGCC
>CAZJRI010000061.1:0-5247 GCA_964548025.1 uncultured Pseudomonadales bacterium | reverse complement strand
ACTTGCCGCATACATGTTTGCAATCATCACGGGATTCAATCTGAGTCTCCACAGACGTGGCAAACGGCCCGACCCAACCTGGGAGATCACAAGGTTGTCAATGCCGACATTAATGTCACGTGCGTCGTCCTTATTGGAATGAGTTCCTGGAGTGAGTTCCTGGAGTGCGGTGTTGGAATGAGATGCTGGAATAAGGCTCCGGAATAAGGCATTCCCGTATTTACGCAACTCTTCTACGAAATAGCTCTTTGACAATAATTCTTTGACAAGAACTTTTTGACAAGAACTCTTTGACAAGAACTATGCTAGCAAATCACCAGTTGCGAGCCAGTGAGCGCATCCTTCTTCGAGTTCCTCGCTGGCACGAATCTCATACTTGTTGACCTCTTCCGGGCTCAAGATCTCGCGCCACCGACCATTGATTCCCTTATGAATAAACGTTTGTGCACCTCCGTCCCAGAATGCACCACCCAGAGGAACGCTTTGAGTCGCATTTTCTTTCATATAGTCGAAGCTACAATGCTGCAGGATAGAAGGCCAACTGGATTCATCGATTGGTGTGTCAATGAAGTCAGCAATCTGTCGTATTTCTCCAGGCATATCTTTTTTCAAATTCGCAAAATGCAACAGGTGCACATTCGGTAAATTCCGAATCGCCCACCAGGACCGGATGTTTTCCCAGAACGGCCACCAGGGGTGCCCGTCGCTGTCCAGCCAGCCGTGGTAATACTCTGTTATCGAAGACGTTGGTCGTTCAATCGGCGGACCCACTCTACCGGGTGTTTCATTCAACGCCTCATACCAACTGTCATTGGCTGTCGAATGGTGGTTGTACATGCTCCATACCACATCGCGACCATCACGACCGATATAGATGTACTTTGCCTTTGGGGAGAAGACAAGCGCATCCACCGGGAGATGAGTTTTCAGGAATCTCCTGTGTGTTTGTGCCTCAACCACGGGAAGTTTCTGGTCCTTGGGTGGAACCCTTAAATCAAGCCACGGAGACATCTCGGCCACTTCCATGCCTTCCTGCCCATTGAAGAGTAACTGTGCGATGATCTGCTGAACCCAGGTCGTACCAGATTTGGCGTAAGTAGAAATGATGATGTCATCATCTCTGAATTTAAGGTCATTCCAGATTGTTGAATCAAAGTGATGGTTTTGAAATTCCCTGGTCTTTGTGGGATTGGGATGCTCGCTCAAAAGAACTTCCTCGTGTGATAACTATTGCACATAACAGGGCAGCGGGATCAGGGTTTGAGCAGATAACCGGTGAGACATAGTGCCCGTTGTCAGTGCAAATTGGCTGCTCAGATCACGGATTCTACCACGATTGCCAGTATGAATTTTCTAATGCTGGTGATTACTGCCGGATTCTGATGCGACAGTGTCGGCTCAACCCATTCTTGAGGTAGATGGCTTTTTTATGCCACTCGAAGGTGTTTGTCGAGCACCTGTCGAATTTTTCTGCGCAGTACTTCTGTATGGTAGGGTTTCTGGATAAATTCCAGACCCTGTTCCAGAATGAAATTGGTATGAATGCCTCTATTGGAATAGCCACTGGTAAATATCACTTTAACATCAGGCTTAATAGATTGCATCTTCTGTAAGACTTCTCTGCCGCCCATTTTAGGCATGACTACGTCCATTACGACGAGGTCTATCTGGTTTTGAAGTTCACGAAATTTTTCTATCGCCTCCAGACCATCAGCAGCTTCGTGAATTTGATATCCGGCCCCTTTCAGTATGAGACAGGCCAGATCCCTGACCTGATCATTGTCCTCAACGACCAATATCTGCTCCGAGCCGCCTGAACTGGAGGGTAACTTTCTTTCCTGTTCAGTGACTGACTTGTCAACCCGGGGAAGATAGATCAGGAATGTCGTCCCTTCACCGACTTCACTGTCAACCGTAATAAATCCATTGTGTTGCTTGACGATACCAAACACCACTGCCATGCCTAAGCCTGTGCCTGATCCTTCGGGTTTTGTGGTGAAGAAAGGTTCGAAAATTCTTTTCTTTACCTCCTCGGACATCCCGTAGCCAGTATCCTTGACTTCGATTACGGCATAAATTCCAGGATCGGCATAACCGTGATTATTAAAGTAGTCTTCACCGATCTCCTGCTCATAGCATGTGATATTAAGATCACCGCCATGTAGCATTGCATCCCTCGCATTTACGGCCAGGTTGACCAGAAGCTGTTCTACCTGCCCTCCGTCCGCGAGTACGTTGAGTGAATCTACTGAATAGTTGAATTCAATATTGATATTTTCCGGAAGCAAGCGCTGTATCATCAGCTTCAGGCCATCGACGAGTACACAGAGATCGAGAACAGAGGGTTCGATGATTTGTCTTCTGCTGAATGCCAGCAGTTTTTGGGTCAGATCTGCTGCCCGTTCACCAGCCAGTTTGATTTCAGAAAGGTAGTGCGTCAGTTCCTTCTGGTCTCCACTTTGCTGCATACCGAGTTCTGCATAACCATTTATGGCAACCAGCAGATTGTTGAAGTCGTGTGCAATACCTCCGGTGAGCTGACCGATCGACTCCATCTTCTGTGCAGCGAGAAGCTGAGACTGGAGCTGATTTCGTTCCTGCTCATCTTTTCGACGTTGACTCATGTCTCTTGCGATACCTGTGAAATATGACCTGCCTTGTTTTTCGTGTTTTGCAAAGGATATTTCCAGTGATACTGAATTCAAATCTTTGGTGATACCTCTAAGCACGATGTTCTCACTGGAGAGTTGTTCGAGTTCAATCGGCGAGGTACCAAATGCATCCGGAATAATAGTCTTCACTGATATGCCAACAAGTTCACCTGGTGAGTAATTAAAAACCCGGCCAGAGGATGGATTTGCGAATGTGATGTAGCCATGATCGTCAAATGTAAAAATAGCATCCTGTGCAGTATTGGTTATGACCTGGTAATTTTCTTCACTGCGATTGAGCATATCTTGTATATACTTTCGCTCCGAGATATCTTTGGCGATGCCAACGAGCCTCTTGGGTTTTCCTGATTCATCCAGAAGAAAATCGGACCTGACCTCGATCCATACAGGCGAGCCGTCCTTCTTGGTAATCTCTGCATCAAACGACATACTTGTGGTGAAATCGAAGTTCTCTGAGGATGTTCTGGCCAGATATTTTTCAAAATTGTCTACAGCCTCTTTATTGAAGAGGTCTTCTATTTTGAGCTTACCTGCTTCTTTCTGATCATAACCAGCCAGGAATTGGAGCGATGGACTCAAATAGTCGAAGTTGAGATTCATGTCCATGGTCCAGATAACATCAGAGACATTGTCTGCCAGTACGTGGTACCTGCTCTCAATCTCTGTGGCTTTCTGTTCGACCTGTTTTATCTTATTAGTGCCTGTTTGCAGTTCACGATACTTCTCTAACAGGGATTCATGTGCGAGATTTAGTTCGATAGCTGAATTTTTGATTGCAAAAGGCCATGCCAGGAGTCTTCGTAGCGGCGCAAACAACCCGCCGTGAGGTTGATAGTAGACGTCGAAATCAGCGCCGTTTTCGTGGTGATGCAGTTGAACGTTGGCGTCACTATACCCGACTGATTCCGGTAGTCCGCTCATTTGCCCCGCCAGTGTCAGGTGAAACGTTCTGCAGGGTGTCAGCCCATGTTTCATTCGAAGACTGATTTTCAGATGTCCTGAGTAGACCTCTGTGATCGACATATCGCATGGATAGAGTTTTGCGATAAAACCCATCGGTCCGTAGGAGGAGGAATAGAGTTCACGAACAGAATACAAGAGACTACCGACAATTCGGTATACACGCATCGTTCTGGTTTGCCAGGAATATCGACTGGCCTCCCTTATTTCAGTTTCAGATAAGTAGTTGAGAAAATTATCGCTGAGGGTTGCGAAGCTTTGCCAGTCAATGAAACCCGCAGGATCTTGAAGATGCTCTCTTGCAAATGGCACGTTGCGTAGAACGCGGTAAAAATCCAGTTTTTTGTCGGCGCAAAGATCGAAATACCAACCGATATTTCGACAGGAGACATTAGCTTTCGGTTCAGGGAATTCAGGCTCATCCATGAGTTAATACCTTAAACATCGTGCGTAATATTATTTGCGAGACAATGTTTGGTCAAGGTATCTCATGTTGTTGTAGAAATGATTCAGACTGACGGTATATCGTTTTGTAGGCACTTGCCTCAATTGCACCCTGCTCGGTTACTTTATATACACCTCTTTCAATTCGCTGGAACCAGCCATAATGATTATGTGACAGAATGCTGGTTGTTTTCTCGCCAGTCCCTAAACTTCGCAATTTCTTCGGTGAACATGGTCCCAGGTGCCTGAGGCAACAGGCGATGAGAATCGCATTTTCTTTGTATGCGGTAATCAATTTCTGCTTGCTACTGCCACCGATATTATAATCTCCGGTTCGATCAGCGACTTCCTGTATGACAGCTCGTTGCTTTCGCTTAATTTTTCGCCGTTGGGGGGGTAGGGGATCGAAGTGTTTTGTCACGCTGCAACCGAGTGGGCTCAGGTTCACGACGAGAAGCCCGAGTTCGAGTCGTTTGATGACTCGCTTTATACCTCGCCAGTTCCTGTTTTTTTTAGTGGGTTCTGGTATGGCCACATAGACGCTGTCTGAGATGGTCTGCCTTTCAGTTGCCTGAACCAGCAATGTCAGATTAGCGCTGGTTTTCAATTCCACTACAATCAGTTCGTCATCTTTTGTGGCGACGATATCACAGTGCTTTACTTCTGCCTGAACCTCGTAGCCGTGTTTTTGCAGGTATTCTTTAACCGGTGGATATAATTCCGTTTCAAGCATTGTGAAATCAGACGATCAGACTCGTTCCGCTTCGGGTTTCCAATTGAAGTCATACCGTTTGACTGGCAGTGTGCGCACTCGCGTTCCGGTTAGATTGAATATTGCATTTGCTATCGCCGGGGCTATTGCCGGGGTGCCCGGTTCACCGACTCCACCCAGTGAGTTGTCGCTTTCGACTATATAGGTTTCAATTTTAGGCGATTCGTTGATTCGCAGCATTTCATAGTCATCAAAATTGCTTTGCTGAACCCGTCCGTCCTTGATGGAAATGTCGCCATAGAGAGCAGCGGTCATACCATAGATTATCCCGCTTTCCATCTGAGAAATGACATTGTCAGGATTGATGGCGTATCCACAGTCAATAACGCAGACCACTCTTTCAGGTTTCAGATTACCATCGATCATGCTGACTTCAACAACCTGGGCAACCACCGACTG
>CAZJRI010000060.1:14279-29267 GCA_964548025.1 uncultured Pseudomonadales bacterium | reverse complement strand
TTGTCAGAGGATGCAGGTGAAGGTGTCCAGGCATTTATTGAGAAACGGAAGCCCGAGTTCAAAGGTAGATAGAAATCCCGAACAAATATTACATCTGAAATACAGGAACTGAAAATGGCCAGAGAAAAAATCGCTATAGATGCATGGGCGACTCATATATCACCGGAGGGTTCGAAGAAATGGCCCGCCGAGTTCATGCATATATTTAACAAATATAAATCTCCAAAGGTGATGACAGAGGGTCAGAGTGTCGAAGCCCTGCTGGCAGAAATGGATGAAGCGGGTGTTGACCGCATTATCCTCTCGGCATTTCACTACAAGGGTGAATGGGTACTCAGTAACGAGGAAGTGGCGGAACTGGTCAAGCAGTACCCGGACAGGTTTATCGGCGCCGGAACAGTAAACATCATGCAAAAGCCGATGGAAGTCGCCGCAGAGGTTCAGTATATGGTTGAAGAGCTGAACTTCGTCTGTATTCGACTGGAACCCTATATGTACGGCGATGGCATGACGGGACTACCGCCAAATGACAAACATTATTGGCCTGTTTATATGAAGTGTTCGGAATTGGGCGTCGCCGTCGCTTTGCAGGTAGGTCATACAGGCCCGCTCCTGCCTTCAGAATGTGGGCGACCCATCTACCTTGACGAAGTGGCATTAGCCTTTCCTGATCTTGTGATTCTCGGATGTCATGTGGGCCAGCCCTGGCATGAAGAAATGATGATTCTTGCCTGGAAACACCCCAACGTTTATCTCGAAACATCTGCCCGCGGGCCAAGACAGTGGCCGGAGTCGCTGGTTGACTTCGCCAAGCGCTGGGGCCAGGACAAACTCATCTGGGCTACTGACTATCCACTTTTAAGCTTTGACAGAACCCTGGCCGAACTTGAAGACATTGGTGTCACACCGGAGATCTATCGGAAACTGGTTCGTGACAATGTGGTTCGCGCACTGAGATTGGATGTCTGATGACAATTCAGGAAACACTCAACAATATCGAGTACGTGCTCTGGCACGACATCCGGGTAGTAGATGAAGGTTTGGATAACAAGGTAACGATGGTTCTCCCTGCTAGAGAAGATCTGCTCAACTATGTGGGCACAGGTCACGCTGGTGCAATCTATACGCTGGCAGAAACGGCGGCAGGTGTCACCGCCGACGGCATTGCCCAGTCGATGGATGGATTCATCCTGCTGAGGGGTGCTGAAGTCAGGTATACGAAACGGGCAGTGGGAGAACTCACCGCTACAGGAGAGGTGGATGCGGGTTTGGCGGATCAGACTCGAAAACTTTTTACAGAGTCCGCTCGAGCTGATATGGCGGTATTGGTCGATATAACGGACAGTGAAAAAAACTCGGTGTTTCAGGGGACATTCAACTATGCATTGAGACCCAGAAACTGAAAACTAATACTACTGTATAGAGAAAAGGCGGAAAATCAGAATGTCTGACAAATTGCTTAAGGGAAATAGCGAAGGCGTGTTAACACTGACTCTGAATCGACCAGAGCGGTTGAATGCGATCGACATCGAAATGCTTGAGATGCTGATCTCTGCACTGGATGAAGCAGGTAAAGACGATGACGTGGGTGCAATCGTTCTTAAAGGTGCAGGGCGTGTTTTTTGTGCCGGGGCTGATATTGGTCAGATGATCAACAGAACACCCGCAGACTGGGAGCAAATTGTTGACCGCTACCTGGATCCCATACGACTCATCAATACGATAGAGAAACCTGTTATTGCAAGATGCCACGGTGATGTTGTTGGTGGTGGCCTCGGGCTTTCACTGGCCTGTGATTTCAGGGTGGCAGCAGAAGGATCAAGATTCTGCACGCCATTTGTCAATCTCGGTCTCGCCGGTTGTGATATGTCGTCGGGTTATTTTCTACCTCGGCTGATTGGCCTGGGTCGTGCTACAGATATGATGATGACGGCAAGATTTGTCGATGCCGAGGAAGCACTTGGCATGGGTCTGATCAGCAGGCTGGTCCCTGAAGATGAACTTGATGACGCCGTAAGTTCGTTGGCAGGCGGATTCGCTTCTGGTCCGGCCCGGGCACTTGGATTCACAAAAAGCGCCATTAGAAGGTCGTTGGACAATGATATTCGAAGTGAATTCGATTATGAGGTATTTGCACAGGTACAGTGCCTGCAGAGTGAGGTTCATCGTGAACGTGTCGCTGCCTTCTTCGAAAAAAGGGGAGGCTAGACATGGCCGATGCGCTGATAAACCAGGAACAGGCACAGTTCGTCGAGTCGGTTCGGGGATTTGTAGATGCCGAGATAGTGCCTAATGCAACAAAATGGGATCTTGCGGAATCCTATCCGAAGGATCTACTGCAAAGGTTCGGTGAACTGGGTTGGCTTGGCGTGGCAATACCAGAGGCCTACGGTGGTTCTGGTGGTGGTTCTGTCATGTACGCTTTGCTCTGCGCTGAACTGGCAAGAGGTTCAGCCGCAATTGCACTTGGGTTTTATGTGCACACTGCTCTGGCAAGTTCGGCGCTGGTTCATCTGGGTGACGAAGCCCAACAGAAAAGGTGGTTACCGGGCGCCGTCAGTGGAGACAAGGTGGGTTGCTGGGCATATGCCGAACCCAATGCAGGCGCTGATGTGTCGACAGTCTCAACTCGCGCTGTAAGGGATGGTGACGGCTACGTCATCAATGGCACGAAGATGTACATAACAAACTCTCCGTTTGCCGACTTTATGGTCGTTGTGGCGATGACCCAACCGGAACTCGGACTGAAAGGCCTGTCGGTTTTCGTTGTTGATGCCGATACACCCGGGGTGACGGTTAGTACACCGCTCAATAAGCTGGGCATGGGCGCGTCTGAAATGGCAGAGATCGTATTTGATAACTGCCGGATACCTGCCGTCAATCGACTGGGTCCGGAAGAAGCGGGATTTATCAGGTCGCTCAAGGTTTTAACGCTTGGGCGTATCGCAAGTGCAGCATTTGGTGTTGGCCTCGGGCGCGCAGCGATGCAGGAGACTCAAGTTTACTGTGCGCAGCGGGAGCAGTTCGGCGGTCCATTAACGGCTAATCAATTTATCAGGTTCACAATTGCTGATATGGCAACCCGGCTTGAAGCCTCCTGGCAACTGTGTCTTCACAGTGCAAGATTGGCAGATGCCGGTCAGCCCCATGATCGGGAAGCATCCATGGCAAAACTGTTTGCAACAGAAACCTGCACCTGGGCATGTGAACGCGCACTTCATCTCTGTGGTGCGCAGGGTTATATGAAAGAAAGTGCTGTGCAGAGATTCTACCGGGACTGCAAGGTCCTGGAGATAGGAGAAGGCACCAGTGAAATTCAGAGAGAGACCATTTTCAGACAGTTGGGAGCTTAGTGAATGGGTGTACAGGAGCGCCGGGAACGTGAACGGGAAGCCCGTAGAGGGGCGGTACTCGATGCGGCAAGAGAAATTTTGCTTGAAAAGGGACTCAAGGGGACGACCACCAAGGGTATAGCGGAGCGGTGTGAACTTTCCGAAGCCACGCTGTTTTTCTATTTCAATAACAAAGATGAAATTCTTGTCTCTCTTTTATTTGAAAGCATCAGGTTCTGGTCAGAGGGATTTGAGAAGATTGAGCGGTCTTCTGCCAGTGCTGATAAGAAGCTCGATCAGATATGGCGCTTTCACGAAAAGGTAAACGAAGAACACCCGGAATATTACGTGGTATCTGCCTATCTGGCACAGCCCAATGTCCTTGAAGGTGTGTCGGAGGAAATTAAGGAGCGAATTGTTCAGCAGTCCGGGGAAAATTTTCAGCGACTTGCAGCATTACTTGAGGAGACAACGGGCCAAACGGATGGCAGGCATATGGCGGATACCATGTGGGCGACATTTCTTGGCCTCATGATTTTGAGGGATTCGAGGATAAACCTGGGCCATGGCGATGTACGCAGTAGAAAAAAGGATCGGGATACAGCTTTCGAATGGCTTAAAAATGGTATTAAGAACTCATGACCGACAGGTATTGATATGAATGAAATGAATGCGGCGCGCCTTTACAAAGCTGGTGAACCACTCAAGGTTGAATCAATACCTACCCCTGTGCCGGGTGCGAACGAGGTATTGGTTAAAGTAGAAGCCTGCGGGCTTTGCGGGACAGATATCCACCTAGCGGTGGATGGTGATATCCCTGTGCAGGCATCACCGATAACGCTTGGCCACGAGGCCGCCGGTACGATAGTCGAATCAGGTGAAGCTGTTGCTGGTTATGCGATTGGCGATCGAGTCGCATTGTTTCCATCTGCGACCTGCGGGCAGTGCCGATACTGCATGTCAGGGCGAGAATCCCTGTGCGAATCTGCCAAGGTCTACGGCATGGTTCGTGATGGTTCACTCGCGGAATATGTGACAGCACCAGTCTGGTCAATTGTCCCGATACCTGATGAAGTCTCCTTTGATGAAGCTGCCATCGTCACTGATGGCGTGTCCACACCCTTTCATGCGCTTCGCTCACGTGGTGCGCTTAGAACGGGAGAGTCTGTTGCTGTAGTTGGCTGTGGTGGACTTGGCACTCATGCCATTTTATTGGCAAGAATGATGGGTGCAGGATTTATCGTAGCGATTGATACCCAGGAAGCGGCTCGTTCGAGGGCGCTTGAACTGGGCGCGGACCTGGCTGTTGACCCTGCTGGTGAAGTTGAACCGCGAAAGGTCATCAGACAACATCTTGGGGGCGGCGTGGACCTTTCACTTGAATTCGTCGGCCGGGCAGTCTCGGTAAATACGGCTGTCAGTGTGCTTGAAACTGGTGGCAGAGCCGTGGTCGTGGGTGTGGGTATGGAGACGCCCCAGTTGCCACCGCTGGTTAGATTCGTTGGTCGTGAGAATTCAGTCATCGGATCATTCGGCATGGATAAGTCTGATATTGAAGACCTTCTGACACTGATAGCCCGAGGCCGTCTGGACCTCAGTCGGTCGATTTCTGCCCGCTACCCTCTGTCAGAAATAAACCAAGCGCTGGAAAGACTTTCGAGTCAGAATACAGATGTCGTTAGGTTGGTTGTAAACCCTGGAGAATAGAGATGACTTCGATGAGAGAGGACTTTCTGGTTGAGTGGCATAGACTCGTCGGTGAAAAGGATATTGAAGCACTCGGGAAAATTCTTGCAGAAGATATCACCATCGGGGCACCACCCTATTGGGACAGGCTGGAGGGATTGAAGCTTGTGCACAAACTGCTTGAATTCATTGTCAATACGATTGAGGACTTTACCTATCATCGGCAGTGGTATGGTGCAGAAAGTGAAACTGAAATTGCCCTCGAATTCAAAGGACGTATAGGTGAGCTTGACCTGCAGGGTATCGATCTTATTACATTGAACGATGAAGGTAAGATTCAGGATCTCGATGTCATGATTCGCCCCATGAATGCCCTGTCGGCACTGAAGGATGAGATCGGACCAAAAATGATGGAATTTCTTGCGGGCTCAGCCGAGTAGTCAATTTCACGCCGTTTTTACTTAATCAGCCGTTCTCTGGCGGAAAGCAGGTACACTCCCGGTTAGTCTTTTATTAATTCGGGATGTGACATGATTGAAAAACTACTGATTGCTAATCGTGGCGAGATTGCAATTCGTATCATGAGAACTGCAGCCAATCTTGGCATTCAAACCCTCGCGATTTACTCGAAAGATGATGCAGACTCACTGCATGTTTTCCGTGCGGATGAGGCAGTTTGTATTGATGGAGAAGGGGCTGCAGCCTATCTTGATTCTGAGACAATAGTTTCTCTTGCAAAAGATAATGCCTGTGATGCCATCCATCCCGGTTATGGATTCTTGAGTGAAAATGCCGATTTCGCAACGGCTTGTTCCGATAAGGGCATTGCATTTGTGGGCCCCACCCCAGAGACACTGCGCCTCTTTGGAGATAAGGGAGAAGCCCGAGAATTTGCAATTAGTCAGGATGTGCCGGTACTTAAAGGGACCCAGGGCGCTACCAGTCAGAGCGAGGCTGCTGAATTCCTGCAGCAGCAGTCTGGTGCGCCAGTCATATTAAAAGCGATCTCGGGTGGCGGTGGTCGAGGCGTTCGAATTGTTGCCGATGCCGGTGATCTTGAGGCGGCTTATACTCAAAGTGCCCGCGAGGCGGCATCTGCATTTGGCAACGATGCGCTTTATGTCGAAGAATATATGCAGGAAGCGCGGCATATAGAGGTCCAGATTCTCGGGGATGGCACCGGTCGAGTAACTGCGCTAGGTGAGAGGGACTGCTCCCTGCAACGACGCCATCAGAAAATCATTGAAATTGCGCCAGCCCCCGGTCTGGAACCGGACCTTCGAGAGCGCATCATTGAAGCTGCAGTTAAATTGGCGAAGGCGGCAGCCTATAGAAGCGCTGGGACGATTGAATTTCTTGTTGATACCGAGGCGGGAAGATTTATCTTTATGGAGGCGAATGCTCGCCTGCAGGTTGAACATACAATCACGGAAGAAATATTCAGTCTTGATCTGGTAGAAGCGCAATTGAGAATTGCCAGTGGTGAATCTCTAGCTGATATCAACATCGATAAAAGCAGCGCATCCGGCATCGCGATCCAGCTTCGCGTCAACATGGAGACGATGCAGACAGATGGATCTACGAGACCAAGTGGTGGGACGCTGGTTGCCTTCAATCCTCCTAGCGGACCAGGGATCAGACTCGATACTTACGCCTACTCAAGTTATTCGACGAATCCGCGCTTCGACTCATTACTCGGCAAGCTGATTGTTCATCATAAAAAGGATGATTTTGCGGGTGCGTTAAAGAATGCCTATCGGTCTCTGTGCGAGTTCCAGATTAGTGGTGTGGCAACAAACCTGTCTTTTCTGCAAAGCATTCTGATCGATGAGCGGGTCACTGATGTCGAGTTTTATACCCGGTTCATTGATGACAATATTGAGAGACTGGTAAATAACGAGGCGCACCAGCAGCACTACCTGGTTGGCGGCAGCGATGTCAAAGCTAAACAGGCGGGGGCAACTGTTGATAGCAATGATCCGCTTGCAGTGCTGAATTTCGGTCAGCAGCAAGACAGAGCGGCTCCTGATGCTGAGGGTTCAGGAGAAGCCCTTGATGAATCATGGATTCTCTCACCCATGCAGGGGACCATTATCGAGATCTTTTTCACACCGGGTGATGAAGTCATAGCAGGCGAAACGCTGGTAATCATGGATTCCATGAAAATGGAACATGAGATAAAGGCTGAATACAGTGGCTTGGTTGATAACATCAGTGTGGTCGTTGGTGATACCCTGTATGAGCGTCAGCCTCTGCTTTCTCTGGTGGCACAGGAAGTTGAGAAAACCGGCGGTGAGAAGGAAGAGGATGTTGATCTCGATTTCATCAGACCTGATCTTGAAGAAGTCGTCGCCCGCAGAAATACAACTCTGGATCACGGCAGGCCCGACGCCGTGGCGCGCAGAAGGAAAACAAATCAGCGAACAGCTCGCGAGAATGTTGATTATCTCTGTGATGAAGGCAGTTTCGTTGAATATGGTCAATTGGTGCTCGCCGCTCAGAGACGCCGCAGGAGCATAGACGAACTGATCGAAAAGAGCCCCGCTGATGGCATGATCACCGGCGTCGGTTCGATCAATGGCGAGCTTTTTGACGAACCGGATAACAGGTGCGTGGTGATGTGCTATGACTATACGGTTTTTGCCGGTACCCAGGGTGGGCAGAACCATCGAAAAACCGACCGGATGATTCGGGTCTCTGAGGAAGGTCAGATGCCCATGATCCTGTTTGCGGAAGGCGGCGGTGGCAGGCCTGGAGACACGGATGGTCTGGGTGGCGCAGGCACAAATACCTTTGCGCGTTTTGCGCAATTGAGTGGTCTTGTACCCATGGTGGGTATCACCTCTGGCCGTTGTTTTGCTGGTAATGCCTCACTGCTCGGTTGTTGCGACGTTATCATTGCAACCGAAAACTCCAATATCGGCATGGGTGGACCTGCCATGATCGAGGGCGGTGGTCTCGGTATCTTTACGCCTGAAGAAATTGGTCCGATGTCAATCCAGGTGGCTAATGGCGTTGTAGATCTGCTGGTAAAAGATGAAGTCGAAGCAGTTGATATCGCGAAAAAGTACCTTTCATATTTTCAGGGCAGAACAAAAGAGTGGAAGGAACCGGATCAGCGACTGATGCGCCGTATCATCCCGGAGAATCGTTTGCGGGTATATAACGTTCGAGATGTTATTGAGACGCTGGCAGATGAAGATTCCGTTCTGGAATTGAGAAAAGGTTTCGGGCTTGGCAGCATCACATCCCTGATTCGGGTGGAAGGGATGCCGCTTGGTATCATTGCGAATAATCCAGCACATCTTGGCGGTGCGATTGATTCAGACGGCGCAGACAAGGCCGCAAGATTCATGCAACTCTGTGACGGATTTGACATACCACTGCTCTATCTCTGTGATACACCCGGGATAATGGTGGGCCCTGAGATAGAAAAGACCGCGCTGGTGCGCCATTCGAGTCGAATGTTTATAACCGGTGCCAATATTTCGGTGCCGTTCTTCACGGTCGTATTACGAAAGGCTTACGGTTTAGGTGGAATTGCCATGGCCGGTGGGTCATACAAGACACCGTTTTTTACCGTTTCCTGGCCAACGGGCGAATACGGTGGCATGGGTCTGGAAGGCAGTGTTAAGTTGGGATATCGGGCAGAACTTGCAGCGATCGATGATCCGCAAGAACGCCTTGCGGCTTACGAGAAAATGGTAGCCAGGGCTTATGAGAACGGCAAGGCGCTAAATTATGCTTCACTATTCAGCGTTGACGACACGATTGACCCGGCAGATACGCGTTTCTGGGTGGCCAGTTCTATGAAGTCAGTCACGAAAAATACACAACGAGAAGGCAAGAAACGCCCGTCAATAGATGCGTGGTAAAGGGTAGTTTGATTCAGATCCAAGGGATCTGGCCTTAAGAGGAGTCGATATGGAATTTTGGAGAATGGTGCCCAGCTCGCCTGTGCGGTGTGCAGCAGCAGCTAAAAGAGCAGAAGACGCCGGATGGCACGGCACTCTGGTGGTTGACTCTCAAAACCTCGCTGGAGATTCCTTTGTATTGCTCACGGCAATGGCCCTTGGGACCGAAACAATTGGTATCGGTACAGGGGTTACCAACCCGGTGACTCGTCATCCGGCTGTGACTGCAGGCGCTATAGCGAGCATCCAGAGAATATCCGGTGGTCGTGCTGTACTTGGCATCGGCCGTGGTGACTCCGCACTTGCGCATCTGGGAAAGGCGCCTGCCAGGGTTGAATCATTCAGCAGATATCTGGCGGTCCTTCAGGCTTATCTGCGAGGTGAAGAGGTTGCCTTCGAGTCGCTTCAGTTTCATGAACAGATCGCACCGGATGTATCGACACTGGGATTGGCTGATACACCGGATACCAGTTCAATCAAGTGGCTGAATGACAGAGATATAAAGGTGCCCGTCGAAGTCGCAGCGACCGGGCCAAAAGTGATAGAAGCTGCAGCTACCTATGGTGATCGGGTGATGCTGGCATTGGGTGCAGGCAGTGAACGACTGGGCTGGGGCATTGAAAGTGTCAGACGCGCTGCTGAGAAAGCAGATAATCCTGTCAAAATAGGCGCCTATATCAATCTCGTCTGTCATCCGGATGTGGCTGTTGCAAGGCAACTCGTTCAGGGAGGACTGTCAACCTTCGCCCGCTTCTCAGTGATACACGGGAAAGTGAGGGGAAGTATCCCCCCAGGTCAGGAGTCGGTTCTGAATCGGCTGCACGACGCCTATGATATGAATGAACACACCCGGTCGGACTCGAAGCAGGCAAATATCCTGACGGATGAATTTATCGACCAGTACGCGATAGTCGGTTCGGTAGATCACTGTATAGACAGGCTGAAAGAAATTGAGGCGATGGGTATCGATAAGGTCATGATTGTTGGACCCTCAACCGGCGCAGACAGGCAGGCTACGATTGAAGCTGAAGAGCTGATGGCAAACGAAGTATTGAGTGCCTTCTAAGAGATGTCATTTGAGGGGTATAAACAGGCTGCAAACTGATCAGGACTTTCGAGGATTTCAGGCCAGCAGACTGAATTTCCTGCCCGGCAATTAACTATCCGCCGCCTGACTAGTTTAATTCTCCCGCTGACCTGGATTTTGCCTTTCGATATACCGTCTCACGCGCTGTTTTACCTCGGGTGCATTAGGCGCGAGGCGACTTAATTTTGACAGCAGCCCGGGCATATTTTCAGTCTGTCCCAGTTTCTCCATATAGAGTACCTGCGTCATCAGCAGATTGTATTGATTCGGCCAGTGGGCATTGGCCTGCTCAAGAAATACAAGCGCCTGTTTTGTACGATTTATTGAATCGAGTGCCACAGCGTAGGCATAGGCATATCGGGGTTCACTATCCATCTGCTGTGTTGCTGCCTTGAGAAAGGGCAAAGCCTCTTCATATTTTGTCTGGCGTACAAGTGAAAGCCCATAGCTGTAATTGACGGCACCACTGTCAGGCGCGAATGCAAGGGCACGGTCTAAATAGGTTTTGGCTTTCGATTCCCGGTTGGTCGCCCGATACAAGTCTGCCAGGTTCAAAAGTGCCGGGACGAAGTGGGGTTCGATCAGAAGAGCCGCCAGATAGGCGGATTCAGCCTTGTCCGCATTACCCAGACCCAGTTCGAGATTGGCGATCTCTGTCTGCGTCGATGGCATATCATTCGACAAGCTCAGGGATTCACGATATTCCCCAATGAGATCATAAAAAACACCTATATCCTTGAGTGGAATCTCCGATTGAATATCTGAAATTGCCTCAGCGACAGCATATCGAACGGTTTTAACAGGATCTTCTGCCAGATGCTTTAAAGACTGCCATCGAATTTCAGCAGGTGCGAGGCGCATGCTGCGTGCAGCAGCACTCCGCACCAGCGGGCTGTTGTGACTCAGATAAGACATCTGCGCTTCAATGCCGACTCTCGAAGGAAAGTTGGACAGGTGTTCAAGTAGAGTTGCCTTTTGAATGGCGGGGACTGCGGCATCCGCGATTGTATTCACAAGCGGGTTCGTTGAAACCGGGTCACCTGATCGAGCCAGGCTATTTACGCTAGCGAACCGGGTTGGCGAAGGTGGTTTGTCATACCATTGTGACAGCTTGTTCGATGCCCAGCTTCTCGTTGTCGCCTTGTGGCAGCTATTGCATGGATTAGGTGAACCCTCTACGGAAGGGTTGGGAATACCAAATCGATGATCGCGTCTCTCGTCCACCTGCATATAGGTGGTTTGTGGCATATGGCATTCTACGCACTGTGCACCGGGAGAATCTGCAGGATGAAAATGATGATTTGGTGTATCGAAGACGTCTGGCTTATGACACCGGGCACAGAGATTATTATTTTGTGCAAACACTTTGCCACTGTGAGGATGATGACAATCCGAGCAGGTAACACCTCTGCCATGCATCTTGCTTTGAAGAAAAGAACCAAGCACAAAGACTTCATCCTGAATCTGCCCGTCAGGGTGATAGAGATTCTCCCGCAGTGTGGTTAGTCGATATTGATCATGAAAGTCACCCCCGGGTTTTAACTCACCGATGATTGATCGACGGGAGTGACAGCCGCCGCACATGTTGATTTGTGTATTGGATTTTGCACCCGCCGGATGCGCAATTGATTCATCTGGGGAAAATTCCCAGCGCGTCTTAACCGGCTCGTTAAAGAGTCCAGATCCGGCTACCAGGTTGTTATTTTTCACTCGTTGTACATGTTCTTCACCGGGACCGTGGCAGGCCTCGCAGCCGACATTTATTTCAGACCAGGTTGTATTGTAGGCATGCTTCTTCGCATCGTAGTGCTTTGCGATATCTGTACTATGACATTCTGCACATCGGCTATTCCAGTTCTGCAAATGCGCCATCCAGAAAAAAGGCGAATCAGGATTGATATCTTCTGTTGGTTGCAGATTGATCCAGCGCTGCCCGCCATCTTCATGAGGTCTGCTATCCCAGGCGATTGTGAATGCCTGAATATGACCCCCGGTTGTTTCGATGAGATATTGCTGTAGTGGATAGAAGCCGAATGTATAACTGATCCTGAATTCTCTTGTACGTCCCTGCCGATCGATAGTCTCGACGAAATAGCTGTCATCACGAGAATAAAAACGGTTTTCTATGTCCGAAAAGGACACGATTTGCTCGTTGAAGTCGCCAAGTACAGAAGTTGAGTTCGCCATTTCCATCGACCGTTTGTGATCTGACTGCTGCCAGTCGGTGTATGCACGCTCGTGGCAAGTAGCGCATGTCTTCGATCCGACATATTCACTCTCACTTGCCGTACCAATACTTGATGAAGATAAAAGGAGCGACAGGATCAGTTCTCTCGAATAAGACCTAAATCTACGCATGGTTAGGTTATAAGTATTTCAGGGATCATTGTTTTCATTATACGTCTTCGCGACTCGCTATTGGTTCTAATTGTCTGTGTTCAAAGATTGCTTTGGC
This sequence comes from uncultured Pseudomonadales bacterium, assembly GCA_964548025.1. Classification (GTDB taxonomy): domain Bacteria; phylum Pseudomonadota; class Gammaproteobacteria; order Pseudomonadales; family Azotimanducaceae; genus JAHRVQ01. The sequence continues at coordinate 16,793 of CAZJRI010000060.1, read as the reverse complement.
TGTGATTAATCTTCACTATCAGCTTATAAACAGTTTTGCCCGGGAACAGGCTAATCACAACAAGAATACTGATACAGACACTGATTTTCTGCACAACGGTTCAAGTTGCCCTGGCTGATAACCACGTACCGTCAAGCGAGTTAACACTCGGCGATACGGTGACCGTTGCCTTTGGCGCGGAGGCAACCCAGACCGATCCGACCCGGACGACTGCCGGGGTCGATGCCTACTTCATCGATTTGTTCTATGAAGGTCTGGTGCAGACAGCGCCGAATCTTGAGAAAGTCAATTGGCTGGCAGAATCCTGGGAAGTCATCGAAGAAAACGGGAAAATTCGCATTGATGTTTCCTTGCGTCCGGGGGTCAGATTTCACAATGGCGACATTCTTACTGCATATGATATTCAGTTTTCGTTCGAGCGTCTGAGTGATCCGAGATCAGGGACCTCGAGTCGATTGAGATATATCAGCAAATTTGAAGTGCATGATGATTTGCGATTCAGTATGCATCTGTCACAACCTGACGGGTCAATCGTGGTGCAGAATCTGATTCTAACCGCCATACCCCGTCGCTATTATGAAGAAGTTGGAGACGAAGGTGTCCTGGCTCATCCGATTGGAACAGGCCCCTGGAAGTTTGTTTCACGTAAACCAAGAGACGAACTGGTCGTGGAACGATTTGAAAACTACTGGAATCCCTCCGCATCGCCGCGTTTCAAGAGACTCGTTATCAAGATCATTCCGGAAGATACCACGAGGGTGGCGGCTTATAAGACAGGCGCAGTAGACTGGATTGACGCGGTACCACCTGCGCAGATTGAGTCTTTCCGTGAAATTCCCAATACGGTTGTCGCAACCCGGCAGGCACCAAATAATCTCTTTCTCAATCTGAATTCGATTGATGCCGGGAGTCCGTTTCGGGATAAAAAGGTACGCCAGGCGATTGCCTATGCAGTGGATTATGATGCCATTATTAAGTACATCCTGTTTGACCAGGGCGTGCGCACCGCACAACTGGCTCCTGGTTCAACAGGTTATGATCCGGCATTGAAACCTTATCCCTATCAGCCTGAAAAGGCGCGCACTCTGTTGAAAGAAGCCGGTTATCCTGCCGGACTCAATATCAACTGTTATAACCTCACCACGCCCAGGGAACCCTACTTCAAGGAGGTAGGGGAGACTATCTACGCGTATCTCGCTGAATCCGGCATCCGCTGCAAGATCATTCAGATGGAATACGGCGCCTGGATTAACCTGGGTCGGTTCAGTAACAGACCCTGGATGGATGGCCTGCTCAGTACCATGTGGGGGCAGGGCCTGCCCGGTGACCCGACAGATGCATGGGGCGGGCACCTGCATAGTAATGGCGATGGCTGGGGGACTTATTCCTACAGCAATGATCCGGAGCTCGATGATCTGATTGAGGAACTTAGGCGGCTGATGGATGAGAAAGCGCGAGTTGATATGATTAAGAGAATTGCGCGACTGAAACACGAACGTATGATTGGCGGTGTGCCGACATACCGACCAAAAATAACCTTCGCCTGGAGAGACAATATTGACTTTAAACCCTGGCCGGGCGCGTTCTGGCGTTCGATGCGCGGGATAGCGCCGTGTCCGAATCGGGACTGCCAGCCCGAAGGATCCCGATAGATGAGTCGTTATATTTTTAATCGCCTGTGGCAGGGACTGGTTGCTATCGTCGGCGCGTTGGCGATCGTGTTTATTGCCCAACGATTATCCGGTGATCCCCTGGCGCTTCTCTTACCCATGGACGCGACTGAAGCAGACTTTGCTGCCATGCGTGCCGAACTGGGATTGGATCAACCGCTAGCGATCCAGTTTGGTCGATTTATGCTGGCGGCAGCCATGGGAGATTTCGGGCATTCATACCAGTGGAATGCGCCTGCCATGGACCTGATTCTGGAACGTATGCCAGCGACGCTCGAACTTGCATTTGCCGGACTTTTTTTTGCAATAATGCTCGCAGTCCCCCTCGGCGTGTTGTCAGCAGTATATCGTGATGGCTGGATTGACAGGACAGCAAAGATTTTCGCCATGTTGGGTCAGGCAGTACCAAACTTCTGGATTGGGCTTCTGCTGATTCTGTTGTTTGCGGTTAATCTCAAGTGGTTGCCCGCCTTCGGCCGGGGGGATATGTCGAATCTCGTGCTTCCGGCCATTGCGCTTGGTTGGTACCCGGTAGCTGCAATGACTCGTACCTTGCGCTCAGCCATGCTGGAGATTATGCAGAGTGACTATATACGTATGGCAAGGTCAGTGGGCTTAAAGGAAAGCGCCATTATCTGGAAATATGCACTGCGCAATGCAGCAGTCCCGCTGGTGACCATGATCGGAGTTTATTTTGCCAATATGTTGGGTGGTGCATTCGTCGTTGAAGTCGTTTTTGCATGGCCAGGTGTCGGACGCACGGTTGTCGAGGCTGTATTCGCCAGGGACTTTCCCATCGTTCAGGCTGGTGTCGTTCTGACAGCGGTATTTTTTGTCGTCGTGA
>CAZJRI010000060.1:0-14269 GCA_964548025.1 uncultured Pseudomonadales bacterium | reverse complement strand
TAGATCCGAGGATCAGACATGAGTGAAAGTGTCGGTTCGTATCCGGTTGATCAAGGATCTGTTACAAAAAGCAGGTTGGTCAGGCTAAGACCTGGAAGAGGCTTCCCCTACATCGCAGCGACCATTCTGACAATGGTTTTGATTGCTGCGATATTCGGATCATGGTTGACGCCTCATCCACCCAGTGCAATTTCATTGCCGGATACATTGACCCCACCTGCATGGATGGAAGGTGGTGATTCAAGATTCTTGCTCGGTACCGATAATCTTGGCAGGGATATCCTGTCTCGAATTATTGAAGGCGCTGGCGTTTCCGTGATGATTGCTGCCTATGCCATCGTATTGTCAGGACTGATTGGTGCCACCATGGGAATGGCTGCAGGTTATTTTGGTGGTTGGACCGATGCGATTATATCCCGCCTGATCGATGTGCAGATGTCTGTCCCGTCCATCCCCCTTGCCATGTTGTTTGCAGCCGTCTTGTCACCTGGAGAAGCAATGGTTGTTTTTATTATTGTTCTGACTTACTGGACCTGGTATGCCCGCATTGTTCGGGGTGAGGTTTTGAGTCTTCGTGAACGCGACTTTGTCAGCCTGGCAAAAGTCGCAGGCGTAAGTACGCCGGTAATATTCATACGGCATCTAGTGCCCAATTTGCTAAACACGTTGTTTGTTCTCGCCACGCTTCAGTTCGGCAGCGTCATAGTATTTGAGGCGGGCTTGAGTTTTCTTGGGCTCGGGATACAGCCACCACAGGTATCCTGGGGAGGGATGCTGTCTGATGGACGTAACTTCATCGAGGTTGCCTGGTGGCTTATCACCATACCAGGGGTAGCGATCATGGCGGCGTGCCTCGCTTCCAATCTTCTTGGAGACTGGCTTCGGGATAACTTCGATCCGAAGTTGCGACAGTCATGAGTGAGGCAAACGGTCAAAAAGAAATGGAAGCAGCCAATACTATGCTGTCTGTGCGCAATCTCAAAACTCACTTGTTTTTGAATCGGGGCGTAGTGAGAGCAGTTGACGGAGTCAGCTTTGAGATAAAAGCCGGAGAAGCGATGGGATTAATTGGTGAGTCCGGCAGCGGAAAAACAATGACCGGACTTTCACTTCTCGGACTATTGCCCCAGCCTGTTGGGCGTATTGTCGGAGGTTCCATCAGGCTTGACGATCGTGAACTGGTTGGACTGAGTGAATCCCAATTGTCGAGTGAAATCCGCGGGAAGCAGATCGCCATGATTTCTCAGGATCCAATGACTTCGTTGAATCCTGTCTTTACGGTTGGCAGTCAGGTTGCAGCCCCTATCCATCGTCATGGATACGATCAGGGCCAAAGCACTGCACGAGAACTTGCGATCCATGAACTGGAAAGGGTACGAGTGCCGTCACCAACTCAAAGGTTTCGGGATTATCCACACCAGTTCAGTGGCGGCATGCGGCAACGCGTGGTGGCTGCAATGGCTATCGGTAGCAAGCCTAAACTTTTAATCGCAGATGAACCAACCAGTGCCCTGGATGTAACGATTCAGGTACAGTTTATGGATCTGATCAGTGAACTCCAGCAGGAAACCGGTGTGGGATTGTTATTCATCACCCATGATCTGGGAGTAGCCGCCAGCCTGTGTCAGAAAATAGCGGTCATGTATGGCGGTAGAATTGTTGAGATTGCACCGGCTGACGAACTCTACGGTGAGCCGCTTCACCCTTATACCGAGGGATTGCTGAAATCTGTACCGCACATTGGCAAGAAGACTGGCCGCCGCCTGTACACGATTCCCGGCACACCCCCGGACCCATTAAAACCACCGTCCGGATGTGCTTATCATCCCCGATGTCCCCATGCGACTGATCAGTGTCGTTTGAATGCACCTGATCTGAAGTTACAGGATTCCAGGGAGGTTGCCTGCTGGCTCCATTCTGACGGGGGACCTGACTGATTATGAGCTTGCTCAAAGTAAATGATGTGGCTTGCCATTTCTCTACTGCAGCAGGGATGGTAAGAGCACTGGATGGTGTGAGTATTTCAATCGATGCCGGTCAAACATTTGCCCTGGTGGGCGAATCAGGATGCGGTAAGAGTACGCTGGCAAAAGTTATTCTCGGATTAGTGCCCCTCACAGAAGGCCAGATTCAATTTAAGGGGATTGATCTTAAATCCATGAATCGACAGCAGAAGAAACAGTTCAGAAGAGAAGTCCAGGCTGTTTTTCAGGATCCCTATAGCTCATTGAATCCGCGTCTAAGAGTAAAAACTATTCTGGCAGAACCCATGTTGGCGCATGGTGTCGGGAAAAAGGAATGTTCAGGAAGAATTGAGCAGGTACTCGAAATGGTTGGACTTGAAGCCGATGCTGCCATGCTCTTCCCTCATGAATTCTCCGGTGGCCAACGACAGCGGATTGCCATTGCCAGAGCGCTGACGCTCGAACCGAGTCTCATTGTTCTGGATGAACCGATTTCTGCGCTCGATGTTTCTATCCGGGCGCAGATTCTGAATTTATTACAGGACATCCAGGATGAACTGGGACTCGCCTATCTGCTCATTGCTCACGATCTGGCGCTGGTCGAACACGTCAGCGAGCGGGTTGGCGTCATGTATCTTGGCCGAATTGTCGAGTATGGACCAACCAGCCCGATATTCAGCGCACCCAGCCATCCTTATACCCAGGCGCTTCTAAGTGCAGTGCCCAGACCCGACCCGGGAATACAAAGAGACAGCAGCCTTATTCAGGGTGAGGTGGCTAGTGCAATTTCACCGCCTTCAGGATGTCATTTTCATCCCCGTTGTACTTATGCGACTGAACAGTGCAAACAGCAGGTACCTCGATTGGTTTCAAGCAAGACAGAAGCCCGGAATTCGGTGAGCAGGGCCTGTCTGCTAACGTAGATCCCGAATCTAGCGAGGATCCAGTCTGATGAAGTACCGGGGCGGAAAGCCAGTCAGAAATTTAAAAGCCAGAGGAAGGCTATTGGCACTGTCTACACGCTGGTGTTCAGCGTCTGTGGCTGGTACCGCAAGATAATCAGCGGTTTCTCCCGCAAAAGTAACTTTCACCTCCGGATTGTCCAGCGTCTGGTTAAACCAGGCTCTTGGCCAGTGGTTAGCGGCAACATAAAGCTTGCCCTCGTTTTCGATACGGGCCAGTACCCGATCCTTTGAAACACCTGCATCATCAGTTGTTGTGATAACCAGCGTGCTTTCGTTTGCGGGCTGATAGTAACCGAGCAGCGACTCGAATATGACGACGATGCCAACGTAGACCAGTAACAGAATTGCTATTATTTTAGCTGCTTTCAATTTCTGTCTCCCCGGGATCAGGGTGATCCCCTCTTTGTTTTGAAAGATCTTAATCCAATCCCGTATCAAATAGCGAATATCCACATGTTGGATGGCCAGAAGGCTGTCTTGTTATCGTTTCTAAGCTACGGTACGCTCTGTCAAAACCCTATCCTTCCTGGAAAACCGGATGAATCCCTTCAGCCACAGCCGCTTACACATTCTGAGCATAGTGATGTTGGCATTGCTACCCGTACAGGAAGTACTTTCAGGTACAGTCTTTGTCGCTGACGGATCTACCATAGTCGTACTGGATTCAGATACCCTGACCGAGACAAACTCTTTCGACGTCGGCGCAACGATAAATGGCCTGGGGATTGATCGGGCAGGCGGTGACCTCTATGCGACAGCGGGTACCACTATTTACCGCTTCACCCGCACGGGATCGCTGGTAACAAGCTTCACCTGGTCATCAGATACCATCTCCTATCACCAGATTGCCGTTCAGGGAGACCTGATCTATGCAGTAATAAAGGGTGTTCAAACTGGCGCTACTATCCGCAACAAAGACAGTCTGTCGTCGCAGGAGGTATTTTTTGATAGCAGCAGTGCTGTCGTAGAGGGTATTGCCGTTGATGGCGATGGCGTGATTTACATTACCTCGGGCTCCGGTATTTTCAAGCACACCGCCTTGTTTGGGAGTCAGAGCAATGCCTTCAACTTTGAAGGCGTCAGTTACCTGGAAAATGCTTACAACAATGGTCGCATCTACACAATGTTTAAGCAGGGCACCTCATACGGTGTAACGATAAGGGATTCAAATCTGACGCAAGCAGATTTATTTAGTATTGACTATATACCTTCTGATATCAGCGATGCACCCGGCAACACCATGTATATTGTCTCCGGCACCCGTGTTACGCAATACGACGAGACCGGTGCCGTCCTGAAAGAAAGCCCATGGTTAACCAATTCTGAAGGGGGTAACCGCAGTCTCACAGCGGTTGCATACACTGAGGCAGATACCGGCCCAAAACAATGGCAGTTCTTCGATGGCGGCAACGAACATTTTTATGAACTTCGTACCGATATGAAATCCTGGTCTGATGCAGCAAGTACCGCAGCGACATTGACCTACAATGGTCTAACGGGTCACCTTGTGACGATCGGGAGTGCAGAGGAGAATCAATTCCTCATGGACAATATCCTGGGAGGTAGCGGCGCGCACATAGGCCTAACCGATGCGGAAACCGAGGGGAGCTTCTACTGGCTCAACGGTGATGTGAAGGCTTATACGAACTGGAACGAGGGTGAGCCTAACGATGCTGGTGGCGAAGACGCGACGATGTTACTCGCCGGTAGTGGCCTATGGAACGATATTAATGTCGGGTTGTCATCGGTATGGATCGTCGAATACGAAGCTGTCGGGCCAAAAGAATGGCAAACCAACGCGAGCGGGAACGGCCACTATTATCGCCTTGTTGAGGAATCTGCAACCTGGGAGGAGGCTGAGGTACTCGCGACAACTGCAAGGCACGAAGGCTTCACTGGTCATCTCGTTACCATTAACAGTCAGGAGGAGCAGAACTTTCTGTTGAACAATGTCATCGACGACGACTGGGTATGGATTGGTTTTGACGATCGTCAGGTCGAGGATGATTTCCGGCTCGTGACCGGTGAAACCATTACCTTTACGAACTGGGGTGAGAATGAGCCAAATAACTCAGCGGGTATAGAGCATGTAACGATCATGGAAACAGATGGATCATGGAATGACGGTCCGCTTTTCTGGACTATGGAGTATGTCGTGGAATTCGGCTCACCAGGGTTATCCGACTCGGCAGACAGCGATGGTGATGGCCTATCGAACCGGGACGATGACGACGATGACAATGACGGTATGCCAGACAAGTATGAGCAGGGCAATGGGCTTGACGTTCTCGTCGCCGATGCTGATGGCGATCTCGACAATGACGGTGCTTCCAATCTGAAGGAATCGCTGCGGGGTAGCGAGTCAGATAATGCAGCAGATTTCGATGCATGTGATAGTACCCTTGTGACCGGTTCCGCTTCCTCGGATTCGAACCTGGCCGAAGAAACCCAGGTGTACTTTGCAAACCCCGGTAGCAATACCAACCAGCAGACCTTTCTTCGAATCATCAATCCCAATGATGCGGTGACGAATGTTCAGATTTATGCGATCGACGATCAGGGAAACACCAGCAGGAAGGGTTCAGTCGAATTTACTCTACAAGCGCAGGCAGCACTTCAACTCACTGCTCAGGATCTGGAAAACGGTAATACAGAAAAGGGCGTTACCGGTAACCTGTGTGACGGTGAAGGCAAGTGGCGCTTGCGTATTCGGTCCAACAATTCAATAGTGGCGATGAGCCTGATCCGGACGCCAGATGGATTCCTCACGTCGCAGGATGAAATTGTCTCTCGCCCCGGCGATTTGCATACTGCAGTCGACTATATCAATCCGGCATCAAATACCGATCAGCAGACCTTTATACGCGTTATGAATCCGTCGTCGTTCAACCTGGCGCTTAATCTCGTTGCTTACGACGATACCGGTGCACAACGTCCTATTACTGTTTCACTTGCATCCGGAGAATCTCTGCAGCTGACTTCAGCGGACCTGGAGAACGGCAATCCAGACAAAGGTTTTTCGTCGGGAATCGGCGCGGGAAGCGGCAAATGGCGGGTGGAAATTCAATCCGACCCCGAGACGGATGTACCGGCACAATCCATGATTCGTACGCCAGATGGTTTCCTCACCAACCTCAGCGGCGTGGCAGAAGCGACCGACGACGATCGCCATGGGATCTATTTCGCGAACCCGGCCAGTGAGACAAATCAACAGTCATTCCTGCGCATTGTCAATGCGAGTTCTCAAACTGGTACATTTGTCATATCGGGGTTTGACGCCAACGGATTTGCAGCGCCTGGTGGAACGGCAACGTTCACTTTGAACCCCTTTGCCTCAAAACAACTGACCACCCAGGATATCGAGAACGGTAATACAGAAAAAGGTCTTGTTGGCGCCCTGGGCAACGGTACTGGACGCTGGCAGCTTTATGTCAGCAGTGATCTCGCGCTCGAAGATACCCGGGTGATGAGTCTTGTGCGCACTTCGGACGGTTTTCTCACCAATCTGAGCAGACCCGCCCCGGAATCCGGTGGTGCCACCCATATCTATATGTTTAACCCCGCGAGTAACACTGAGCAGCGCAGTAGCCTTTATTTAGTCAACCTGGGGGCGAATACGAACCAACTGTCGGTTCAGGCGTGGGATGACGCTGGCAATGAGAAAACGTTCAACTCGCAGATAGGTACGCTATCCAGTGTGGAATTTACGGCAGCCGAGATCGAGCAGGCCATTGGTACTGGTGTCGGTAAGTGGCGTTTCAGGATAACCGGGACACAGCAGTTCAAGGCCTTCAGCCTGCTCAACACGTCAACCGGTTTCCTTACCAATCTCAGTAGTGTTGCAGAATAAAGGAAACGATGCGCTTCTTGGTCGTGGATTGGAAAGATGCCCCACACCCTGGTTGGTTTAGAGCGCGATCCCTATTTAAGCGAACGCTCGTTCGGCACCTCCATTGCAAGCTCGGGGCGGTGACCATACAGACGATAGAAAAGCTTAATCCAGAACGGTGAGAAGAGTGTGGTGTAGGCGATGACCAGAACCATCGCTGCGTAGACTTCGGCATCGAATACGTTCGCTCGCCGACCCAGTTCCGCAAACACCAAACCAACCTCGCCACGGGGTACCATAGCCATGCCGATTGCGCTACGCATTAGCCAGTGTTCCCTGATGAGTAGGTATCCTCCGGCGATCTTACCTGCGATGGCGACAAAAGCGATACTGATGGAGAAAATCCAAATGAAGGCAGAGCCCCAGTCGACGGCGCGAAGGTCGAGGGACAATCCCACGGTGACGAAGAAGATTGGTGTAAATAACTGCACAATCGGTTTGATCCTTGACTCGACCTCCTCCGAGAACTGTTGATCCGTGGCGATGGCGATCCCGAAAGGCAGGAAGAATCGTCTCGAAAGGGCGAGACCCGCAGCGAATCCGCCTAGTAGTTCGGGTGCGCCGATGAATTCTGCAAGCCATGCAAATAACAGGATAAGCGAGACAATGATGGTGGTGATAAGACCTGGAATCTGACTCATTTCGCCATAGCGATGAACCAGCATTGATACGAGCTTTGCCGCGATGGGCGCGATGACGAAGAACATGCCAATAAAGAGGCTCAGTCGAAGCATGTTGCCAAGCTGGATCTCACCGCTCAATGAAAACTCGTAGAGAAGTGCAAGCAGCAATACACCCAGAATGTCGTCGACCACCGCGGCACCTAGTACCACCTGCCCCTCTTGCGAAGACTGACGATTCACGTCCCGCAGAATGCGAATCGTCACGCCGATGCTGGTAGCGGTCAACGTGCCACCGACGAAAAGCGCGATCAGGGACGACAGTCCAAACAGGTAGTGACTCAAGCCGTAACCGAGTACAAACGGGATGATAAAGCCGCCCAATGCGACCACGGTTGCACGGGTACCGCTGCCCACGAGACGCCGTACATCCGTTTCCAGACCGACTTCGAACAATAGCAACAGTACGCCAATTTCGGCTAGCAGACGAACGACTTCAGTGGCTTCGAGCCATCCCAACAGGCTTGGTCCCAAGACGATACCAGCAGTGAGTTCACCGATGACGGACGGCGCACCAAACCATACTGCGACTTCCCCGAAGAGCCTTGCGCTCAGCAGGATCGCGGCGAGATGGAGAAAGAATTCCGCCGTTTGCATGGTCGTGATTCAGGCCTTTTGGTTCTTTTCTCAGCGCAAGAATGGGTAGTATAAACCACAATATCCGAAGAACGGTCAGGATTAGTTACCGGAAAACCGGAACATACCGCGACCCTACATCGTTGTTGCCTGATTGTTTGGCGGGAAATTTGGCAACCGGCAAGCTGGAATAGTTAACATTTCACTGTCCGAAGGGGCAGAGCCACTGACTTCCTGGAAATTAACTGCGCCTGCGGGGACTGGAATGTGGAGGATGGCGCGGACTATCCTTCTGATCGGTTGAAGAAATGTGGTTTATTCATGCTATTTGGTCGAATAAATACCTTTTCAATGGTTCTTCCAATTAGCAGTAAAACTAAGATACTCTTAGAACCTTCGGTATTGGAACCAAAAAGGACTCGAATAAAGTGTACTTACCAAAGCGTATATTGATATTGATGTTCCTGCTATTAGCATTCACCGCACAGGCTGCGGATTCCACGTACAAGGCACCGAGAGGTCCTGGTGGAAAACATCCGGACTTAAATGGTATCTGGCAGGTGATGAATGAAGCTAATTATGACTTAGAGATTCACATGGCTCGGGCTGCCATGCAACTTCGTGAAGGACCTCAGGGTCCGGTGCCTGCAAAGGCTGTTCTTGCATTGGGCGCGGTCGGAGCGGTACCACCCGGACTGGGTGTAATTGTTGGTGGCGGCAAGATTCCGTACACACCGGAAGCGCTTGCCAGGAGAGATGAGAACAAGCAGAACTGGCTGGACAGGGATCCGGAAATCAAATGTTATTTACCAGGCGTACCAAGGGCAACTTATATGCCCTATCCCTTCCAGATATTCCAGGGTAACGATTCGCTGTTTATCTCCTACCTCTATGCTGGTGCTGTCAGAGATATATTTACCCACGATCCAGGTCCGGCACCAGTAGATTCATGGATGGGGCAGTCTGTTGCTTCATGGGAAGGCGAAACACTCGTGCTTACCGTCACTGGCTTAAACGCCGAAACCTGGCTCGATCGCTCAGGCAATCACCACAGTGAGAAAATTAAGGTGGTAGAGCGTTACACGCCAATGGGTCCGAACCATCTGAATTACGAGGCCACCATCACAGACCCCGATACTTATACCAAGCCGTGGAAAATAAGCATGCCTCTATACAGACGCATGGAAGCCAATGCACAATTACTCGACTTCAAGTGTGTGCAGTTTGTTGAAGAATTGATGTATGGCAAGTGGAGAAGACATCCACTGGATTGAGATGGTTGGAGTATCCCTGGCCTGTGACAGTAGAATTTGCGTTTGAATATGCCTGTCACGAGGGGAATTACGCGCCTGGCAATATATTGCGAGGTGCGAGATTGTTGGAAGCCGATATCGAGTCGGTTGGTATTGAGTAGAACTTTTAGATCGGTGGTAATATATACCACTTTAAACTGAGGTGAATGATATGACTTTAAAACAAATAGCAGCACTTGCAGGCGTTGCCATTGCGCTCTGCATACCTGTTCAGATTAGCGCACATCATGCATTTGGTGCGGAATTTGATCCCAATAGACCGCTTATCTTGCGAGGTCCGGTGACGAAGGTGGAGTGGGTAAATCCCCATGCCTGGATTCACCTTGAGGTGACCAACGAGAAGGGTGAAAAGGAGAGTTGGATGGTAGAGGGTGGAACACCCAATACGCTGCTCAGAAGAGGGATTAACAAGAACTCCCTTGCGATCGGCACTAATATCATTGTCGATGGGTATCAAAGTAAGGACCGTTCAAACAGGGCTAACGGTCGGGATATCACTTTTGAGGATGGTCGTAAGTTGTTCATGGGTTCATCCGGCACCGGCGCGCCTGACGAAAGATAGAGAAATAGGCAGATAAAATCGCGCAATGCGTCATATCAAAATCCTGATTTCGGTTCTCCTGCTGACTGGTTGCGCAGAGCAGGAGCAACCGAAGCCGCAAATTTCTTTCAAACCAACGGGCGATACTAAACATACGATGGCATTTGTCCTGGACCCTGCTGCGGACCATATCTGGGACTCTGCAGGCAGCATTACGACCGTGGACGGTACCGAAGATCTGGCACCAACCACAGATGAAGGCTGGCTTGCTGTTGAACACAGTGCAGTCGTAGTTGCAGAATCGGGTAATCTGCTCTTAATGCCGGGCAGGACAGTAGATGATCCTGACTGGGATGAGTTGTCACTTGCGCTGGTGGATGCAGGTATGAACGCTCAAAAAGCAGCGGCAGCGCAGAATGCGGATGCCTTGTTTGACGCAGGTGGTCAGATCTATCGGGTGTGTCTGTCGTGTCACACGCAGTTTATAGAGGGTGAAGGGAAAGTTGATCCGCTTGGTGATTGAGTTCGTGATTTCGATTGAGGTCGAGAGAATTATTGTTCGATAGTTTTCTCGTCAACGAATCCATCTCTAAATTCGAGCGTCGCAGTGTAAAAACCCGCAGACCTCAGAGAGACTGTTACACTGTCTGAACCCCTGTTCTCCCAGAACCAGCCGTGAATGCCATTGAATGGCGCGGTAAAAGTCCCGTTTCCCTTCTCGTATTTTCCAAGTTGATAAGTCTCCGCAAAACCTTCAGGACCCTCATCAGGTTCTCCGTGAAATTCTGACGTGACGACGCCAGTTGCTGACCAGGAGTACATCAATCCGCTGTCTTTTTTAATGCGGTATTTGTATTCAACGGATTCGAAGGGCTGCAGTACGAATTGGATGGAATCATTGTGGAAACCGTCGATTTCTTCTGCCACCATGCTGGGCTCTGTAGTTGAGGATATGCCAAGGATACCCAGCATTTTGCCCGTACCCAGAGGATCTACATCAAATTCGGCCGGTAGAACGAATATCACAAGTATCACGGCAGCGACTGCAAGAGAAGATGCGGTTGCAACAATAATTCGTATGGCTTGAATGTTCATAGTTGGAAGTTGCCAGGTTTGAGATTGGTAATTGCTATGCCCATAGGTAACCCGAAATCTGGTACCCCGCCAGGATAAACCCTGATGTCATCAATAAGGTATTCGTAATAAAAGCGTGGTCATGAAAACTGGTGCGAAGTCGCCATGGTATCAACGCTAGGAGGATGAAAGTCAGGGCGATTGCCTGGCCCATCTCAACGCCGATATTGAAACTCAGGATATTGGTAACAAGTCCATCACTTGATATAGCGAATTCCTGCAGTTTTGTTGCCAGTCCCAGGCCGTGAAATAGACCGAAAACAAAAACGGCTATTCTCGTATCGAACTGGATGCCGAAAACCTCTTTGAAACCGTCGACATTCTCGAATGCCTTATAAACGATTGACAAACCAATGATGGCATCGATTAGATAGGCGTTAACACTTAGCTCAAGTAAGACGCCGGACATCAGCGTAATACTATGCCCGAGCGTGAACAGGGTGACATAGAGAAGAATATCTGTGGCGCGATACAGAAAAAAAATCACACCGACCAGAAAAAGCAAATGATCATAACCCGTCACCATATGCTTCGCACCGAGGTACATAAATGGCGCGATGGCGGGGCCATCGATACCTTCTACAAAGCGAGCGTTACTCTCCGAAATATTGTGTGCAAGCGCGATACCGGGCAGAAAAATCAACAGCATGATGACTAGTCTGAAGATTGTCTCAACTCTGGGTAGACAACGCGCTGGTGACATAAATAGTCCGTGGGAGTCGATTCTTCCTTAAGGTAGCAGCATATTAACACGGTCTCGAACCGGGCTTAGAATGAATGGCGAAAGAGACCTATGATCTACCCGTTGTGACCCACGACAGGAATGATGGTACCTTGTTTGTTGCGTGGCTGATGTTTTATTGTCATCAGCAGGATTTTTCAACAGGGAACTTTATAGGCAGATGAGTTCAGACACCTATTTACCGCTCAAAGGTGTACGGGTACTGAGTTTTGAGTTGGCGTTTGCCCTGCCCGCAGGAACCCGGGTGCTTCATGACCTGGGAGCCGAGGTTGTGCGGGTATCACCACCAATCGGTAACAACTTTGGGCGATATGTGAGTGTCTCCGATGGTGTTTTTCATGGCAAGTCCTGTATCAGTCTTGATCTAACAAAAGAAGAAGGGCGGAGCATTGCAATGGATCTGGCCACCCAGGCAGATGTTGTCTGTAATAACTTCAGGCCGAGAGTGCTGGAAAAATATGGTCTGGGGCAAGCAGTATTGAGACAAATAAAGCCAGAACTTATCACTCTTCAGCTTTCTGGTTATGGCACACCCGGTCCATGGTCTAACTATCCTGCCTATGGGCCAAGCACCGAAGCAGCGGGTGGCCTCAATAGATTAATGGTGAATGAAGGGGAGGTACCGATTCGCATAGGCACAGGCGTTTTCTCGGATCAACTTGCAGGTCGGCATGCTGCCCTGGCGATGATTGCAGCTCTGCAGAAAAGAAATGAGACTGGCGAGGGGCAAACCATCGATCTGTCTATGACCGAATGCATTACGCAGTTGATGGGAGAACTTATGACAGAGGCTGCAATCACGGAGTCGGTACCTGTGACATATGGTAATCGAGATCCCCAACGAGTTCCCCAGGGCGTTTATCCAAGTGTTGGTGAAGATGAGTGGATCGCAATATCAGTTGAAGATGACGCCGCATGGAGTCGCTTTGTCGATCTTGCTGACCTGGAGGCGTTGAAGGAAGATATATATTCATCACGGGCGTCACGTTGGGCACATCATGATGCACTGGATAGAATCATTGGTGGGTGGACATCCGGTTTTGACAAGAATGAACTCACCGCATTGTTACAATCGGCCAAAATCGCTTCTGCACCCGTGCGAAAAGTACAGGACGCGGCACTCGATCCACAATTTAAAGCCCGTGGCACTTTGCAGATGGTCAAACATGCTACCGCCTTTTTCGGATACAAGGCGCATCCGCATCCACCATTACCCTGGCTGATTTCCGGTAAGGCGCGCAGAGAGCTCACAGATTATCGCAATAACGGCGAAGATAATCGCGAAGTTATGTATAGATGGCTGGGTATGACCTCCGCAGAGGTTGGTCGATTGGAGGATGAGGGTGTCCTCTACAACGAGGGTCCGGTTCAGTTAGGTAGTTTTCGCGAACCGGATACTCATTTCGATCCTGAATTTGCACGTAAGCTTGGGTTGCCAAATTGAAAATTCTGGAAATTTCCAAATCATCTGCGGCTGCCAATGCTGGACTGTTGCTTGCGCAACTGGGTTTTGAGGTTGATCAGATGATACTTGCTGACAACAATTTTTCAGAGGCGCAAAGCGTATTCTTCCAGAGGGGAAAGAATTTAGTCGCTCATGAACAAGTTGACTCAGGCATTTATGACGTTGTGATAGAAGATGTTGGTACGAAGCTGCTTGGAAAGCTGAACTGTTCAGTGGAGGAAATTCGACATGAGAATGACAGGCTGGTGGTTGTCAGTCTTTCGGACCTTGGCTTGATAGGTCCTTATGCAGACTGGAGTTCTTGCGAACTTGTTGTACAGGCGGTTGGCGGCGTATTGCATGTATCAGGATACGAAGATGAGCCACCCTTGATGTTACCGGGACATACAGCCGCGATGATTCTGGGTGTTCATGGAGCGACCGCCGCCAGTGCTGCGGTTTATGGTATTTCTGCTGGCAACGAAATGGGTGTTCACATTGATATCTCTGCACAGGATGCCTTAATGCAGCATTGGACGAGGCATATTTCACAATATGCCTATGCAGGTACCACCATGAGCCGGGCTCCCAGGAACCCCAGAGGCATCCATTTGCGTCATACTGCCAGGGCCAAAGATGGCTGGGTATATATGCTGGCACTGAGAGCGGCCTGGCAGCAGGTGGCCAGTTTCCTTGGGCTCGATAAGTACGTTACAAGTGCCGAAGCGAGAGCGGAACCTGATCACCAGCCATGGGATGAAATGGAAGCAGATTTTCACCGGGTCCTGTCCGCCAAAGATCGTTATACCTGGTTTGGCGAAGCGGCTGAAATGGGTTGGACTTTCGCGCCGGTTGAAGATCCTTTCGAGGTAGCCGCAAACCCGCAGAACAAAGCCCGCGGATTTTTCGAACAAGTGCAGCAAAATGGCAAAACCATACAAATCCCGGGTTTACCGTACAGGATTGAGTAACAGCCCTGAGCTGCTTTTGTAAACAGCCCTGAGCTGCTCCTATAAACAGC
>CAZJRI010000059.1:26543-29465 GCA_964548025.1 uncultured Pseudomonadales bacterium | reverse complement strand
CACCGTTATACAAAGGGACTGAGCGAGCACATCGTGCCCGCTGAATTAACCGCACCACAAACCAAACGACTTCAGGAAATTGCTATTGCCGCTCACGTTTCCCTTGGTTGCAGAGACCTCTCACGGGCAGATTTCGTTGTTGCCGATGACGAGCGTGAATACCTGCTGGAAGTGAACACCCTCCCCGGCATGACTCCCACCAGCCTTTACCCTGACGGCGCCTCAGCCTACGGTCTGAGTTTCGAAGAACTGGTCAGCTATCTCGCCGCCCGCTGCGCCACCCGCAATAAAAACCCGAACTAGCAACAGCTCTGTCTAGCAGCCAGATACCAGTAGCCAGCAGCCCCAACCTGCCCAACTACACCACTCACAACAACCGCTCTGGCCAGCAGCCAGAAGCCCGAAGCCAGCATCCCTCTAGGCAGCTCCACTGCCTAGAGATCATACCCCCGTTCATTATGCTGATTGATATCCAGCCCTTCTGTTTCTTCGTCTGGAGCAACTCTCAATCCAATTATCACGTCAACAAGTTTAAGTATCCCGAAGGTCATAACGGCCGTATAGACACCTGTTGCAAGTACACCGGTGACCTGAACCATTAACTGTGATCCCATATTCATGCCCTCGTTATATCCCTGACCACTGAATACCCCAAGACTTGAACTTGCGAAAACCGCCGCCAGAATGGTGCCAAGTGCACCACCGACACCGTGGACAGGAAAAACATCGAGAGAATCATCTATGTGGAGTTTTTGTTTCATAAAATTCGTGGCATTAAAACAGATGAATCCGGCGCTAAGTCCAATCACGAGTCCACCGGCAGGACCGACGTATCCAGATGCAGGGGTGATGGTACCTAATCCGGCAACCATACCGGTAACCGCGCCCAGAGCGCTCGGTTTGCCAAATTTTACCCATTCGCAGGTCATCCACGTCAGTGCTCCGGCAGACGCTGACATATGCGTAACCAGCATCGCCATACCGGCGTCGCCATTGGCAGCCAGTGCACTACCGGCATTAAATCCAAACCAGCCGACCCAGAGCATTGCCGCACCGGTGATAACCATGGTCATATTGTGAGGTGGCATCGGTGTATGGGGAAAGCCCCTGCGAGATCCAAGCACCAGGGCACAGACCAATGCAGCCACACCGGCAGTGACATGAACGACGGTACCACCTGCAAAATCCAGCAAGCCCATGTTACCAAGCCAGCCGCCACCCCATACCCAGTGAGTAATGGGACTGTATACGATGACGACCCACAAGGCGCTGAAAATCAGCATAGAAGAAAACCGCATTCGCTCGGCGAATGCACCAACGATCAGCGCAGGCGTGATGATGGCGAATGTCAGTTGGAACATGGCAAATACACTTTCTGGAATCGCACCTGACATGGAATCTTCCTGAATACCACCCATGAAGAAATTGGAAAAACCACCCACGAGATCGTTACCTTCTGAGAACGCCAGTGAATAGGCACCGATCAACCAGATGATCGACACCATGCAGGTAATGGCGAAACACTGCATCAGAACACTCAATACGTTTTTTACTCTGACCAATCCCCCGTAGAACAGCGACAACCCGGGAATTGTCATGAATAGAACGAGCGCAGTGGAAGTCAGAATCCAGGCGGTGTCACCGGGATTCAGATCATCAGCAACCGCTGATTGAGAGGCAAAGGCCAGAATCGCAGGCACAGCAAACCGGCAAAAAGTCTTTTTCATTTTTGTGTCCTCAATTGAATGAAGCATTTGATCGTGTTCTTGTTGTTCTTATATTTGTCATTGAATGCGGTACTGAAGAGCTCGCACAGGGCGGCCAATACGCACTAAAAGTGTACCTAATTCGTCCATATTCCCACAATGAACCAAACCCACTCATTTCGCGCTAATTTGGTGCAGCGAGAGTCAGTCCCATCATCAATCTCTTATGCCGACCTTAAATATCAAAGCGCCAAGTTAGACCGATTAATTCGTGTACAAGACAAGACTGCTACGTTAAAAAGGAAGTTACGAACCACCGCGGATCGGTGGCGAGTTATCGGTATCTGACCGAGACAGTTCGCGAACTGAGATATTCGCAAACGAGGTGTTTCCCACCGGGCATCCCCAGCCCCAATGGCACCATCAACAAGAGAAGTAACTGCAATTTAAGAGGTAGGAGTTTTTCCTGTATGAGACGACAAAAACGCAACAAAACCAACCGCGCATATACTCGCGGTTATCAAATAGGCATCCACGGTAAATCAAAAGGGCTCTGTCCATATCACGATATTGACACCCGCCAGGCTTGGCTGAGTGGCTGGAGAACAGGGCGAGAAGACAACTGGGACGGATATACGGGTACAGCAGGTGTCGGAAGGGCGCCGGGGTGATAAGCAACACAAAAAATAGGGCTCCTTAGGGAGCCTTTTTTTTGTGTTGCTTCTGGATTCTGGATTCTGGCTGCTGGCTGCTGGCTGCTGGCTGCTGGCTGCTGGCTGCTGGCGACTAGTTTAGCTGCTCGACTTTTGAGAACTTATTATTGTCGTCGTATAACAGCCTAAATGTCCCCTGTACGCCTGATTCAGTGACAAAGGGTTGCAGAATACTCACAGGGAATAGAACAGATTGGCCGCTTCTGGTGTAGGCCTTAACCTGCCGGATGTAGGTTTGATAGATCATCAGGTACTTTTCCCGTGGCAGGTTGATATCGACAACAAGTGACTTCATCGACCTGCTACCGCTTAACGTTCACTGCGCTTAGTTGTGCGAGATCGAGTAATTCCCTGATACCCACACTATAGACTGCAGTATCCTGAATGCTGGACAATTTCATTTGCGACTGTAACTCCATCCAACGGTCTACCTGGCCCTGATGTCGGACAATCCACTGATCAATAGCAGTCCTGGCAGGTTTGGACTTTCCGATTTCAGAGAC
>CAZJRI010000059.1:0-26532 GCA_964548025.1 uncultured Pseudomonadales bacterium | reverse complement strand
GCTGCCAGTGTAGATCATTCTGAAGCGTCTCCCTGGCGAGGGCTTGCCAACGGGATTCTGCCTGATACTCATGGAGCCTTCGACTAAACCAGTTAAGCTGCAAAACTTCCCCAAGCGAAAAATAGATTTCGGCAATTCTCTCTGCTCTTTGTCCAGTTCTGAGGGTTGCCTCGACAATACCCATTACTGCATAAAGATGATGTGCTGCCGCGGCAAAATTGGCGAGTGATTCAGGAACACCCTTCGACAGGAAATAGTGCCGTTTCTCCTGCCAGTGGCTCAGTTCATTTCCTGTAAGCAGATTCTCCAGATTCGCCAGCAACAGCTCATATACCTGCTGAAATCGAGGAATTTCTTCTTCCAGAATCAGGGAACGACGACGATTGCGAATCAGCCATCTGGTGGTTCGGCGGACAAGACGAACTGCGTCAATCATCATCTCTTTCTGCACTGCATGGTCGATTTTGTAATCGAGTTGACTTGCCTGCTGCCAGAATCCCGGTAGATCAAAGATGTCCCGTGCTGCAATGAAACATCTGGCTATCTTCTCGGTGCTGACACCGGCAGACGACTTCAGCCTCGAGACAAAATTGATTCCCATATAATTGACAATTCCATTGGCAATTTGTGTCGCCACGAGTTCTTTGCAGAGTCTGTGGGACGCCAGCATGGGTCCGTATCTGGTGACCAGATGAGCGGGAAACGCTGCCATCATCTCCTCTTTCAGATACGATTCATTGACAACCTCTGAAGCGGATAATTCTTCTTTTAACACGCCCTTGACGTAGCTTGTAAGTACAGATAGTTCAGGTGCCGTGAGGTATTGTCCTTTGTTCTGCCGTTCCAGAATCTCCTCGTCTGAGGGTAGAAATTCAAGCTCTCGATCCAGTTTTCCTTCGTCTTCCAGCGTCTTCAGAACGCCTGCATATTCACCGCCCCGACGCTCAGTCTGAAAGTCCATCAGTTTGATTGCCTGTGCCTGACGGTAATTATTATCAAGTACAATCTTCGAGACATCATCTGTCATCTTTCTTAACAGCGTTTTACGAGTTGCTCTCGTTAAGGCACCAGTTTCAAGCAATTGATTCAGCAATATCTTGATATTCACTTCCGCATCAGAGCAATTAACACCCCCGGCATTGTCTATAAAATCGGTAAAGCAGGTACCGCCGTTCAGACAGAATTCGATTCTGGCCAGTTGCGTTAATCCAAGGTTTCCTCCTTCGCCAACCACCTTGCACTTCAATTCATGGGCATCGATCCTGATGCTGTCATTGGCTTTGTCAGCCACATCCAGGTGCGACTCTCCTCGAGCCTTGACATAGGTGCCGATACCACCGTTCCAGAGAAGATCGGCATCGGCTACCAGAATCGCGGCAATGAGCCTGTTTGGCGTTAGTGAATTCTGGCTGATGCCGAATCTCTGTTTCATCTCGGGCGAAATTTTTATTGATTTGGCAGACCGGCTAAAAACTCCGCCACCTTTTGACAACAGCTTTTGATTGTAATCGGACCAGGAGGACCGTGGCTGTCGAAACAAGCGCCTGCGCTCTGTAAAGCTGCGTCGTGAAGACGGATTTGGATCAACAAAAATGTGCAGATGATTAAAGGCGGCAATCAGGCAAATATGCTCAGAAAGCAACATGCCATTACCAAAGACGTCGCCAGACATGTCGCCGATACCGACAACAGAAAAGTCATTACTTTGTATATCTGTACCCATGTCACGAAAATGTTGCTGGACGGACTTCCAGGCGCCCTTGGCGGTAATGCCCATGGCCTTATGGTCGTAACCAACGCTGCCTCCCGATGCGAAAGCATCACCGAGCCAGAACCCATTCGATTCAGAGATTTCGTTGGCAATATCAGAGAAAGTCGCCGTGCCTTTATCAGCCGCGACCACAAGATAATAGTCTTCTTCATCGTGGCAAACGACATTGGCCGGTCTAACCACCTCTCCCTTAACCAGATTGTCAGTTACATCGAGCAATCCCTGGATAAACAAGCGATAACATGCAATTCCTTCAGCCATGATCTCGTCACGAGACGCATTTTCCGGGATGAGCTTAGGTAGAAATCCGCCCTTCGCACCAACCGGCACAATGACGGAATTCTTCACCTGCTGAGCTTTTACGAGCCCCAGTATCTCTGTTCTATAATCTTCGGTTCTGTCTGACCAGCGAAGTCCGCCTCGCGCTATTTTCCCACCTCGAAGATGCACACCTTCGAATCTCGGGCTATAGACAAATATCTCAAATTTCGGTTTTGGTTCGGGTACTTCAGCGATGAGTTCCGGCAGGAGTTTCAGAGAAATATAGTCCTTCGTTTCTCCACCGTCTGTTAGTTGAAAAAAATTGGTTCTCTGGGTGGCCATGATCATTTCAACATAGCTTCTAAGAATCCTGTCGTCAGACAGATTCACTACATCATCTGCTATTCGCACCAGGATTTTCTCCTGGAGTGTGCTCGTTGACCTGGTGGTCCTCCTGGACTTTGTCAACGATGCGGGATCAAAACGCTGCTCGAAAAGCATGAACAAAAGCTTCGTGATATCAGCATAACGACTCACGCACTCGGCAATAAACCTCTGGCCGCTGCTGTTCTGAAGCTGACCAAGATAGCGTGCGTAGGCTCTAATCACCGATACCTGACGGTAATTCATGGTCGCGGTCGGGACCAGACGATTGAAGGCGTCATTCTCGCTTCCGCTTCTCCAGATCGCTTTGAAAGCCTCTTCAAAAATACCTTGCAGAGAACCTATGCCAGCCTCCGGTGCGGTAAAAAACACAAGTAGAAAGTCATGGATCCAGACCTTGCCGCCAGACCCGTTGAGCACCAGTTCATACGGATGCTCCTCGATTGTCTTTACCCCCAGATTTTCAAGTATGGGGATAACATCAGAGAGTGGCAGCGCACCCCCCAGGTGAAAGATCTTGAATCTGACCGAGGCGTCATCCTCCTCGTAGAATTTTAGTGAGAGCGAATCAGCGACTGATAGTTCCTCTATATGACGCAGGTCATCCAGAGCGCTCGTGATCGGAAAGTGAGCCCGATAGCCAGGCGGAAAGGTACCCTTGTAAGCGGCATTAATCCTGGCTGCTTCATCCGGTTCGTACTGTTTGCGAACCAACTTCTGTAATTCTTCCGTCCAGGAACGGATTAAAGCAGTCAATTCGACTTCTATTGCGCCGAGATCCACTCGTTTTTGTTTATTCGTCTGCAGCAGGAAGTGTGTACGGGTCAATACAGATCCTGAAAAGTAGGTCGAGAACTCCACGTCATCAGCATCAAATGCTCTGACTAGTATTTCCTGAATACGCAGACGCAACGCAGTATTGTATTTTTCTTTCGGAATATATACGTAGCAACTCGTGAAGAAACGATCCTGTCTGGCAAAAACGCGTACCAGTTCTCTCTCTTGCAGAGCGAAAATTTCCATCACGATATACTTCAGATCCTCGACAGGCGAGAAGAACAATTCTTCACGGGGGAGCATCACGAATATATGTGACAACTCACTGCCTTTATGGCTCGTGGTGACAAATCCACTTTCGGCAAATATACGTCCCATTTTCTGTCTGACGACGGGCAATTCAGTAGGATGCTGGTTATAGGCCGCAGAGGTAAGCAATCCCATAAACCTGCACACCCGGGTTACTCGCTTGCCCTTTCTTATGCAAAGCGTAAAGCTTTCAAGATAAACGGGTCTGTGAATCTTGCTCTTGACCGGCAATCTCTCGATATCGATGATCCCGTCGGGAATATTCAGCGGTATGCGATCAGCAGACTTTTTTGGTTTCGCCAATCCCAGCCTGGCTCTCGGCACCCGCTTTAGACTACCCGCGCCATCAGCACTCCATTCTTCATAACCGAGTAGTACAAAATTATTGTCAAATGCCCACTTTAAGAATTCAGATGCTTCATACCCCCCGGGGACCCGGGAGGCATCTTCACTGCAACGCAACAGTTGATCGCACATCGGCTCGAAATCTTCGACCACGAGATCGACCAGATCCAACACCCTCATCAAACGCTCACTGAGATCATCAGGGAAGGTAACCGCTGATACCTCCAGTCGAATAAGACTTTCATTGGGTTCGCCAACATCCTGTATTTTGAACCTTCGGCCAATACGGGATACGCTCATCAGACATTGCTGGACGTCAGCCAGTACCAGACCCAATTGATTCAGTTCCATCCTGATGGAATCCATCAAAAAAGGCAGATTGCTGCTGGCAATCTCGATTACGAGCAGGTTGCTGTTTTCAGGGATTATTCTGATCTTTGCCTTTTCACCATCGAAATTTGAATAAAACTTCCAACAGGATTGAACACTGGCAACAACATCCTCCCAATGTCTTTGGTTGAGATCGGCCATAGAGAGATCTGCAAAGAAATGCTGAGCAAACAGATTGATCGACTGATTTCGATTCACCTTCAATCGCTTTATCAATCCGGAGTGGAATACACTCTTGTTTGCGGATTTGATCTTTGCCATGGAAAATCCTTTTTCGTGCTATCAGGTAGAAGCAGGGTCGTAAGATCCGGCTGAAACGTGGCTCTAAACGTATTGGACCAGATACTTCCCGTGGAAAGCCAGAGAAACACCAAGAATATCTGGCAATCTATTGACTATAAGATTAGCCTATGGCGGTGATTTGAACCCTCCTTTGAACAAGATTCAAATGTCGTGGTCTATATAACAACGTTTCGATTAACTTCAGAATATTCTATTTAAAAACAAACACTTAGGTATAAGCGAACCATGCAGCATCGCGAGCAGATACTTGAACTCGAGAAATGGCTGTCTGAGCAGATCATCGGACAGGAGAAATTAGTCAACAGATTGCTGATAGCAATCCTCGCAGACGGGCACCTGCTTGTGGAGGGTGCGCCAGGTCTGGCGAAGACAAAGGCGATTAAAATACTCGCAGAAGGCATAGAAGGCGACTTCCATCGAATTCAATTTACACCTGATCTATTACCATCGGATATCACGGGAACGGAGATTTACAGGGCCCAGGAAGGTACGTTCACATTCCAGCAAGGCCCCATATTCCACAACCTGGTTCTCGCAGATGAGATAAACAGGGCACCGGCAAAGGTACAGTCTGCCCTGCTGGAAGCAATGGCTGAAAGGCAGGTGAGTATTGGTAGAGAAACTTTCCCACTTGCAGACCTCTTCCTGGTTATGGCAACTCAAAACCCGATTGAACAGGAAGGAACCTATCCGCTACCCGAAGCACAACTCGATCGATTTCTGATGCAGGTTAATATCGACTATCCCGATGCATCCTCTGAGCGCTCCATCCTCCAACTCGTGAGGAATGAGACCCTGTCGGCCATGAACGAGAATGACGAGAACCGACCTCAAGTCAGTCAACAGACTATTTTCAGCGCCCGCAAGGAAATCCTGAATCTACACATGGCACCGGTCGTTGAAGACTATATGGTGCAACTCACCATGGCGACCAGGCAACCCGAAGTATTTGGTGCAGACCTCGCAAACTGGCTGGATTATGGCGCGTCTCCCAGGGGCACGATCTCCCTCGATCTGTGCGCAAGGGCAAACGCGTTCTTACTTGGTAAGGACTTTGTCAGTCCTGATGACGTTCAGGCAGTGGTGCATGATGTTTTTCGCCACAGAATAATCGTGAGTTTCGAAGCCGAAGCCACGGGTATCGATGCTGATCACGTCATTGATACGCTCGTGCAGAGAGTCGCCGCAGCCTGATTGAGCAAGCACTTATGTCCCGGGTAAAAAAAAACAAGTTGAGGCATATGACACGAGCCCAGGGCGGCGCATATACAGACGTGGCTGATCTCATTCGATTTCGTCATGCGTCGAAAGAAATCGATTCTGTAACCATCAACAAATCCAGTAATCCTCTCTCCGGACTCCTCACGTCCAAATTCCATGGTCGCGGCATCGACTTTGCCGAAGTGAGAGTGTACGAACCAGGAGACGACGTTCGCACGATTGACTGGCGGGTCACGGCACGAACTGAAGTGCCCCATACAAAACTGTTTCAGGAAGAGAAGGAACGGCCAGTCCTGTTGCTTGTCGATCAGTCTCATTCAATGTTTTTCGGTTCACGGCAGGCATTTAAGTCAGTTGTTGCCGCGCAAGCTGCAGCATTGGTTGCCTGGATCTCACTCGACAATGGAGATCGGGTCGGTGGAATAGTCTTCTCCGAAGAGCGTCATCGTGAGGTCAGACCAAGACGAAACAAGCACGCTGTCCTTCGCCTTTTGAATGAAATCAATGACTTCAACCATGCGTTGAGCAAGCAGGTATTGAACGACGATGATTCGGCAGCAGCAAATTACCTTTCAGAGGCGCTGATCAATGTCCGACGGGTAGCGAAACACGGCAGCACAATTTTCCTCATCAGTGATTTTCAACAGTTAACCGAAGAGGCACTACTGCACTTCAGACAACTGGCAAGACACAACGACATCATTGGCATACATATCTCCGATTCAATGGAGCGAGATCTGCCAAGACCAGATTTATATACGATCACCAACGGGCAACAACGCGTACAGATCAATACCTCCGATAATAAACACCGACAGGCATACCAAAGACACTTCGCGACAGACCTGCAGACGATAAGAACCGAGTTTGACAAGATCAGGTCTCCCTTATTCGAACTGACTACAGAGGACGACATCATAACTGCCCTTGCCGATTCATATAACAGATTGAAAATGGTGCCACGTTAATGGCTGATGCATCGACTCCCCAGGGCGCTCTACAGCAGGCACCGCTGCAGCAGGCACCGCTACAGCAAGTACCGATTCCACAAGGCCCCAACACCAGTCAGGCCGCAGATCCCCTGGCGCAACTTCGCGACATACACCTCCCAGCACCCATTGAAGCGTGGCCCCCGGCGCCAGGCTGGTGGCTACTGGTTATTGTTGCAACAGGTCTTGTATGTTATGGATTGAACCTGCTCTACCAGCACTGGCGACGTAATCAATACCGCAGGGAAGGTATAAAATCACTCCATGCGCTGAAGGTCAGATATAACGAGCAACCTAATTCCTTCGAATATCTGGAAGCCTATAACGAACTACTGAAAAGGATCGCACTCAGTCACTTTCGTCGAGAACTGGTCGCCAGTCTCACGGGTGAGTCATGGGTTGCATTTCTTGACAAAACCGGGGCAACCCGTGAATTCAGCATGGGACCAGGGCAGGTACTGATTCAGGGAAACTACCTTCCACAGGCGGAATACTCCGTTGACGAACTCCACGATATCGGTCTTGCCTGGATCAGGAATCACAGTGATACCACTTTCTCACCTGAGCGGGTATCTCTCCTGGCATCAATAAAAGATCGGTGGGCAGTTGGCAGACTTGTGCCAAATAAATCCGTGGAGCAAGGTCTATGATCGAGTTCCAGTGGCCATGGGTTGCCTACCTCATACCCCTACCGATTGTCATGTTCCTGCTTCTACCAAAAGCGAAAAAACAGGATGCTGCCCTGCACGTACCGTTCTACCAGTCCGCCTATACCTATGAGGGAGCCAATCAGCAAGCGAACAAGAGTAATATCCTTCGCAGGCTACTATTAATACTCACCTGGCTGGCGCTGGTGCTCGCTGCAAGTCAACCTCAATGGATAGGAGATCCTGTTGAGCTGCCAGCCACAGGTCGCGATCTGATGCTCGCAGTCGATATTTCCGGTTCGATGGGTACGGAGGATGTTGAGCTGCGCAATAAACGAACTACGCGGCTGCGAGTCGTCAAAGAGGTCGTCGGTGATTTCGTTGAACGCCGTCAAGGCGATCGACTGGGGCTCATATTGTTTGGCAGCCAGGCATACCTTCAGACGCCGCTGACTTTTGATCGACTCACAGTGCGAGCACTGCTTACTGAAACACCACTCGGTATTGCCGGTGGTAAAACCGCCATCGGGGACGCGATCGGACTTGCCGTGAAACGTTTGCACGACCGACCAGCAGAGAGTCGCGTCCTGATCTTACTCACCGATGGCCAGAACAACGTGGGTGAAGTATCACCCATTCAGGCAGCACAGATAGCCGCGAAGGAAGGCGTCAAGATCTATACCATCGGATTCGGTGCAGACGAACTGGTTGTTCCCGGTTTATTATTCAATCGCACCATCAACCCATCGTCGGAGCTCGATGCCAAAACACTGACTCAAATTGCCGAAGTCACCGGTGGTATCTATCAGCGAGCCAGAAACAGCGGTGAATTGGCTCAGATTTACGAAGAGTTGGATCGACTCGAACCGGTAGATCAGGATCTTGAAACTTATCGACCCATTAAATCACTATTCTACTGGCCTCTTGGTTTCGCATTACTGGTGAGTTTTTTCATCACCCTTATTCATCCTCAGGTCAGATTGTGGTTTATCCAGATGTTCCAGCGCGATTCCGGAACGGCAATGGAGTCGCAATCATGAACCAGGAGATGATAAATACCATCACGGAGAATTTTCATTTCCTGAGACCAGAATGGTTCTATGCGCTAATCCCGGCTCTTTTACTGTTGATCGTGATCAGACTCAGGCAGGGTAAAGGCTCTACGTGGGAGCAGACTATTGATTCTGACCTGCTGCCTTTTCTGATTGATGACCAGACCTCAAAACCCAGCAAGAATCCAATGTACCTGCTTTTCATCGCATGGGTCCTGGCAACCATTGCTCTGGCTGGACCCGTCTGGCAAAAAATACCCCAACCGGTACACGAAAGAGAAGATGCGCTCATCATTCTTTTCGATCTGACACGGTCAATGTACACGCCGGATGTAAAACCCAACAGGCTCGTTCGCGCCAGAAGAAAACTGTTGGATTTATTGGCTCTACGTGTCGAAGGTGTAACAG
Organism: uncultured Pseudomonadales bacterium; assembly: GCA_964548025.1. Classification (GTDB taxonomy): domain Bacteria; phylum Pseudomonadota; class Gammaproteobacteria; order Pseudomonadales; family Azotimanducaceae; genus JAHRVQ01. The sequence continues at coordinate 17,675 of CAZJRI010000059.1, read as the reverse complement.
CCCTGATTGTCTATTCTGGTGATGCGCATACGGTGACACCCCTGACTGATGACGCCAAAACTATTGCAGAGATGATACCTGCTGTCTCGCCTTCGATTATGCCAGCACCCGGTAGCGCACTGACACCAGCATTAAATCTTGCGAATCAGTTATTCAAGGATGCTGGTATGGCAAGCGGCCGGATCATCATCGTCACTGATGAAATTCGAGACGTGGCAGAAGCCCAGAGCGTGGCTAGAGAGTTTCGCAATGCCTACCCGGTTTCAGTTCTCGCGGTCGGAACAGAAGATGGCGCTCCAATCCCCGGCGCAAACTTCAACCGGGACGGCGGATACCTCAAAGACAATAGCGGTAACCTGATCATACCCAAGGTCAATTTCTCTGCACTTGAAGACTTCGCAAGGGTAGCAGGTGGACGATACTCGAGAATGACATTAATTGACGACGACCTGGCTTACCTACTGGCAGATCAGCCGTTGGAAGCAATCAGCGAAGAACAATACCGGGAGCTCGAACGAGATTTCGATATCTGGTCTGAAGAAGGCCCATGGTTGATATTGTTGCTATTACCTTTTGCGGCGATCAGTTTTCGACGAGGCTGGATCTGGTCAATATTCCTTATCTGCCTGATACCTGTACCAAGTGCGGAAGCCTCTCTCTGGGATGATCTTTGGGAAACAGGCGATCAACAGGGTATGAAAGCACTCAAAGAAGGTGACCCTGCGAACGCGGCGACATTATTTAAAAACGAACAGTGGAAAGCGACTGCCCAGTATCGGGGTGAGGACTATGTGGGTGCTGCCCGTGCTTTCGCCAATCTGAAAACCGATGAAGGCAACTATAATCTCGGCAATTCTCTCGCCAGGCAAGGCCAGTTGGAAGACGCTATAAACGCTTATGACGAAGCACTCGACATTAACCCTGACCATGAAGATGCCATTTTTAACAAACAACTGGTTGAGAATCTCCTGAAGCAGCAGCAACAGCAGCAACAGGATCAGGAAGGTAACGACGAGCAGAACGAGAACCAGGAAGAAGGCGACGAACAACAGCAAAGTGAGAACCAGGAAAACCAGGACAGCGAAGAGCAGTCCAGCGAAGAGAATGAACAGCAGGAGAATCAGGAACAGCAATCGGAGGAGGAAAAAGCCAGGGAACAGGCACAAAAGGAGCAGGAAGCCAGAGAAAAGGAAGAACAACCCGAACCGCTTGACGAAGAAGAGCAACAGGCCCTGCAGCAATGGCTGCGTCGGGTACCTGATGATCCCGGCGGGCTACTCCGCCGGAAATTTGAATTACAGTACAACGAGAGATTAAAGAGAGGTGGGAGATCTCAACATGAACCATCCAACTGGTAAGCTAATCCTGTCCGCCGTTCTGCTGCTAGTCACAACCAGCAGTATCGCGAAACTTTCCGTGAGTATTGACAGAAACAAAATTTCGGAAGCAGACGTTGTACGCCTGTCCATCCGTATTGATGATCCCGGATCCACCGTCAACCCGGATTTTAGTGCGCTTGAAAAGGACTTTGAAATTCTGCGCAGAACCGGCCCTAACCAGAACAGCAAATTTACTACAACAAACGGGCGAACAACTTCTGAAATTTATGTCACCTGGGAGTTTAGCCTGCGCCCACGTCGCCTTGGCCAGTTAACTATACCGTCACTTCAGATTGCAACTGAACGCTCAAGACCCATCGCAATCAGCGTTATTGCACAAACCTCAGCCATGAAACGCCAGATGGATCAGTACGTGTTTTTTGACACCAGCGTCGACTTTACCGAAACCTATGTTCAGGGTCAGATCCTGTATACCGTCAAGCTCTACTATATTGAAGGTTTGTCAGGGGATTTTCCCCCTGCTCCGCAGATAGCAGATGCCGTGATCGAAACAATAGAGAACGAGCGGCGTTACGATTCAATCGTTAACAACCGCAGATACTATGTGCTGGAAAAGAGCTATGCGATTTACCCGCAGCGAAGTGGTGAGTTATTTATTCCAAAGCAGACCTTTTCCGGCACGAGAGGTGGCAGCAGGTTTTTTTCTACTTCAAGAGAACGGGTAAATGCAATCTCGCAATCTCACTCCATCAAGGTTAAACCAAGACCATCATCATTTCCCGGTGAACACTGGCTACCGGCAAAGAATCTAGAGCTGTCGGAATTGTGGAATGAAAACCCACCGGTTTTCAAAGTAGGCGAACCCATTAATCGGGCCCTCACCATCACTGTTGATGGCCTGGCGGATTCCTTGTTGCCACCCTTTCGTGGCCTGGAGATTGAAGGGACCAAGACATATACAGACCCGGCTGACCGTAGCCAGCAGGTAGGCCCGGAGGGCATCATCTCAACGAGTATAACAACGATTGGTATCGTGCCAACTCGCGCCGGTCAAATCACTATCCCCGAAATCAACGTACCCTGGTGGAATACACAGACAGATAAACTTCAGATCGCAACCATTCCCGCGGCAACCTACCAGGTACTGGATTCTGCCCTACCGGATACAACCACGCCACAACCAACAGGTGAACGGGTGGTGCCCCTCTCTCAGATATCAGCAACTAATACGCCGGTACAAACAGCGCAGTCTCCTTTTTGGATGTATATCTCCGGTGCCCTGACCGCAGTCTGGGTAATGACACTATTGCTATGGTGGCGCCAGAACCAGCAACGGGCCAACCTGACTCCTGTAGCCGTCGCGGAAGAGGTGCCCGGTTCAAGCGAAACGGAACTATTCAGGCGTCTGATTACCGCCTGCAAAAGCAACGAGGCGGCTACTGCCAGGAACCTTTTATTCATGTGGGGGAAGGCAAGATTTGCCACGATTGATTCCACCCGCGAACTTGCGAGTATTACCGAAAGCGAAGCCCTTGCAGAAGAAATCACTGCACTTGAGACCTGTCTTTACTCGCCCGCTTCCAATGAGACCTGGAATGGCAAATCACTGATCGCTATTCTCAATGAATTAAACAAAAAGAAAACACTGCGCAAGAAAAAGACTGTTCTACCTGAGACACTAAATCCCGCGCAATAACGCCCAACAAAGAAAGCATTCCCCGCCCTAACTAGCAGCCAGAAGCCAGAAGCCTGTAGCCAACCTAGATACTCTTACTCGCAATCTCAAAAACATCCGGCGACAGCTTTTCTTCTTCAAGAATTCTTTGCAAAGCCCTTTTCATCAAACCCTGCCGCTGCTCATCATATTTTCTCCAGCGAGTCAGTGGTGAAAGCACCCGGGCCGCCATTTGTGGATTCAGCGCGTTCAGTTCAATTACCCTGTCAGTGAGGAAGTCATAACCCGAACCATCCGCGGCATGAAAATTAACGATATTCTGAAATGCGAATGCAACCACGAGTGAGCGCATGCGATTCGGATTCTGCATGGTAAACGCTTCGTGGCTCATCAGCGCTTTCACCTGATTCAACGTGCCTGGCAAAGGGCACGACGCCTGTATGTTAAACCATTGATCGATCACCAGCGCATCGTTTGGCCAGCGATTATAAAACGTTGCAAGTGCTGACTGCTTGGCTTTTTCTGCGTCCGGTGCTGATGAATTGACCAGGGCTCGAATGGCCGCATCAGTGTCGGTCATGTTGTTGGCACTTTCAAACTGAGCCACGCATAACTTCACCATTTCTGTATCCCGGGGGTGCATCAGATAAGACAGTGCAGCGTTTTTTACAGCACGACGGGCAATATCTTCTGCTTCCGGGACATAGTCTTTTGAGGATTGATTGAATTTATAAACCGACAAGAGAATACCCGAGAGATTCTCAGCGATTGCTCCCCGAACACTTTCCCGGGCCATATGTATGGCATCAACATCTGCGACTTCGGTCAACTCCGCGAGATAAGCCTCTGTCGGCATTGCCAGCATGCTCGCAATCATCTGTTTATCAATCGCACCATCGCTGTCGTGTTCAAGCACCTCATTTAAATTGTTTTCGCAGGCCTTCACGAGCCGATCGTCAACGTTTATGGCTTCGCCTTTCTGAATCTGATCAACCACATCCTGGATTACTTCAACAGCAAGTCTCTGACCCGCCTCCCATCGGTTGAAGCCATCAACATCATGACTCATCAGAAACAGCAGATCATCCCGATTGTAGTCATATTCCAGCTTTACCGGTGCAGAAAACCCCCTCAACAACGACGGCACCGGTTTGCTGTCGATATTTTCAAAGACAAAGCGCTGCTCGGTCCCGGTGACGTTTAAAACTACCGTATGCTCATCCTCATCGACGATATTTGCCACATCAAGATTCCCAGCATCAAATCTAATATCCTTGCCGTCTGACCCAAGAAGCCCCACAGCAAGTGGCAGATGGAAGGGTTCTTTCATATCCTGACCCGGTGTTGCTGGACAGGTCTGGATGACATCCATATTGAAGCACTTATTGGATTCATCATATTCCGTCGAAATTGACAGCACAGGCGTGCCAGCCTGACTGTACCAGCGCCTGAATTGCGTCAGACTAATATTGTTTGCATCTTCCATGGCAGTCACAAAGTCCTCGGTGGTCACCGCCTGACCATCGTGCCTTTCAAAATAGAGATCAGTGCCCTTACGGAACCTCTCACGACCAAGGAGAGTCCTTATCATTCGAACAACCTCTGCGCCCTTCTCATAAACCGTCGCTGTATAGAAATTGTTGATTTCAATATATGAGTCGGGTCTGATGGAATGTGCCATGGGACCTGCATCTTCAGGGAACTGCGCAGCCCGCAGTGTTACCACATCGCTAACCCTGCATACTGCGGCTGATCCCATATCCGACGAAAACTGCTGGTCCCTCAAGACAGTGAAACCTTCTTTCAAACTGAGCTGAAACCAGTCTCGGCAGGTCACCCGGTTACCTGACCAGTTATGAAAGTATTCGTGAGCGACCACTGTTTCGACGCGCTGATAACCGGCATCGGTGGTCGTGTCGGACCTGGCCAGGACACAGGAGGTATTGAAGACATTGAGGCCCTTGTTTTCCATGGCACCCATATTGAAACTTTCAACCGCTACTATCATGAAGATATCAAGATCGTATTCACGACCATAAACTTCTTCATCCCATGCCATTGAGTGCTTGAGTGAGGCCATCGCATGATCCAGCTTGTCTATATTATGCGCCTCGGTGAATATCTGTAACTTTACCTGTCTGCCGCTCATGGTCGTGAAACTATCTTCTATATGTTGAAGATCACCTGCGACCAGCGCAAAAAGATAAGCTGGTTTATCAAAGGGATCCTTCCAGGTTACGAAGTGCTTTTCGCCCTCTTCTCCCCTTTCAACTTCATTTCCGTTAGACAGAAGAACGGGATAATTCTGTTTGTTGGCTTTGATGGTCGTTGTATATTTGGACATCACATCCGGCCTGTCCAGAAACCAGGTGATGTTTCGAAAACCTTCTGCCTCGCACTGGGTGCAAAACATATCGCCTGATTTGTACAAGCCTTCGAGGGCCGTGTTGAGTTGGGGTTTGATTTCAACGCTGGTAACCAGTTCAAATTCGTCCGGCACTCCGAATAGCGTTAATGAATCTGATTGCTGAGAAAATTCATTGGATAATAACTCACGGCCATCAACATGAATGGACTGGGTTTCCAAACCTTCGCCACCGTTCAGAGTCAGATCACCGCTCGAATCGGCTGACTGCGGATTCTTCTTCATCTTCAGTGTCGTCTTGACGCGGGTGACATCTTCATCGATATCCACGTACAACTCTGTTGTTTCTATCAGATAGGGAGGTACTTCATAGTCTTTTAACTTGATGGCTTTAGGCTGACCGTCCTTCATCTCAATACTCGCTGGTTAAAACAGGGTGAAAAAGGCGTCATTGTAGCGCGATGATGGGGAATGTTTTACACCAGAGTGGTGTTTCTTACGTCTTTGGTCTCTACTGCTTCGCTTCGCGTGCGTTTATCGAGTCAACGATTCGCAAGATCGCTTCACGCGATAAAGACGTCACTTTCTCAAGCTGATTGATGAGTGCGGTGGTCCTTTCGTCATATTTGGATTTATCATCCTTTTTGACGACGTCGACCTTCTTCACAACCTTGTTTTCAACCTTAGTTTCCGGCTTTTTCGTCTCAACTTTTTTGGATACCACCGCCGTCTTTTTCACATCAGTACTATTGGTATCATTCTGCTTTTTGTCCCTGGCAACTGAATCTTCTTTCTTGACGACCTGGGTCTTAACAACCTTTGTATCGACGGGTTTACCGGTATCCTTTTTCTCTTTAACGACCCTGGTTTCTTTAGTCTTGCTCCCGGTTGATTTGTTGCCCTGTTTCGACTCCACTATCTCAATTTTAGAGTCCTTTGCACCGGCTGAACCCACTTCAGCAATCTGCAGAGCATAATTACCAAGGTCGGCACCCTGAGTGGAAGAATTAACAAGCACCTGATAGGTGCCTGGCAACAGTGTCAGGCTCTCAAGACTGACATCAAAACTGTTGCCACTATCATCTTCCTCGGCAAATAGGGTTGAGAAATTCTCGTCATAAACATAGAGATAGGCATCAAACTGTTTCGATTTGATACTGACGGAGACTGTTTGCGCGGTTTCAAGCACCAATGTATAAACATCGACCTTTGAAAGGTCCTCACGGTCTATCAGATCTTTGATACTACAGTCGCTCTTTGACAGTTTGCCCGAATGCTTCTCATCAAGACTGGCGGTCACTTTATTGCACGCTGCATATCCTGGTGAAGCAATCAACACGGCTATAATTGCGACTATAAATTTGGCTCGCACATTCATACCAAAAGTATAGTAACGATGAGATAAGTCGCCACTGGATGGGAGATGAGCACTCAAAAAATCAGGACAGAAATGAAGCGGCGGAATCAGCGCGACATTATTCTGACACACTCTTGAATCTCGCGGACTTCTCTCTCGCAATGGCGACAATCCGGTGCAGGATGCTTTGGACCAGCCATGCTGAGTGCTACACTCCCTACCATGCGCGGCTTCCTCCGAAAAATGACCACCAGCCTGAATGCGCCGGTGGATTATCATCTTCCCCTCGATGAGCAGGAAATTCATCTCAATCCCTACATCGGCGATAAGATCCGGCTGACTTTTCATGGCAGGATTCACTGTCTGCACTGCGGCAGAGCCACCAAAAAGAGTTTTAGCCAGGGATATTGCTACCCCTGCTTCAGGAAACTGGCACAGTGTGATCTCTGCGTCATGAGTCCTGAAAAGTGCCACTATGACCAGGGTACCTGTCGGGATCCAAAGTGGGGAGAGGACTTTTGCATGCAATCGCATATCGTCTATTTCGCCAATTCTTCCGGCGTGAAAGTTGGCATTACAAGACCGAGCCAGATTCCAACCCGCTGGATAGACCAAGGTGCAGTCCAGGCAATACCAGTACTCAGGGTATCAAGCAGACAGATCTCCGGATTGGCAGAAGTTGTTTTCAAAGCACATATAACTGACCGAACACAATGGCAGAAAATGCTTAAGGATGAGCAGCCTGAATTGGATCTGAAAGAAATTCGAGATGATCTTATGTCAATAGTCGGGGATGAGCTCAGCGATCTGCAGAATAAATATGGACTGCAGGCTGTTCAGACCCTGCCGGATGAGGATGTTCAATCAATAGAATTCCCTGTCCTGGAGTACCCCACCAAAGTAAAGTCCATGAACTTTGATAAAACCCCGGTTATCGAGGGATTGTTGCTTGGCATAAAAGGACAGTACCTTATATTTGATACGGGTGTGCTCAATATGCGGAAATTTACATCCTATGACGTGGAACTGAACCCTGTTAGTGCGGGGCTATTTTAGCTGAGAGTATGGCGAACCCGTGGGTCAGCTAAAATCTCGCAAGCAGACTGGCACATGCACCGACCAACAAGCCTGCCAGCAATCCCCCCAGATGGGCCCCGTTAGCGAGACTGCCAAAACCCAGCAGGTCAAACATGCCCGTGAATCCAACAATCAGAAATACCAGCATAAAAATGTAAATACCTTTGGGCAGACCATGATCCCTTGGAGGCACCATGCGACCCCATACCAGTGAGAAGCCAAGCAAGCCATAAACTACCCCGGACATCCCGCCAAACAGAGAGGCGCCCGAGAATAGATATTGCGTCACATTGGCACCAAGGGATGATACGAGCACAAGCAGCAATAACACGGACCAGCCATTGACCCATTCAATGCGCCGACCGATTTCCCAGACCCAGAGCAGATTGAATGTAATATGTATCCAGCCGAAGTGGAGAAACATGGGCGTTAGGAGACGCCAATACTCACCTGATGAAATCGTATGCTCCAGATTAGTCAGATAAAGCTTATCTCCGACCAACTGAATATCCGTAAAAGTCATCAGCCTGAACCACTCGCTGAATTCTCCTGTTGCTGATCCTAACGTGATCGGAAAGCAAATAACGTTGATGATGATTAGAACGAGAACAAGCGGTGCTCTTAACAGGTTCTGTCGAAACTCACCTGGCCGCTTCTGTGACACACTCGAAGGACCACGCTCAAGCGAGAATTCCCCATTGGCATATCGATCATATAATTTGACGACCTCCTCTTTGGCTTCCTCGGTGCGCACCCAGATAACCTGTTGATCACCAGATTCGCTGATACTGTGCCAGATACCGGATTGCATCAGAAAGCGGGAAAAGAGGGAGAGGTCGATGGTTCTGTCGATTTTTACTGCAACTATCATGACGCCAATGATAAAGGGCTTACTGGCCTTCGGCCAGTGCTGCTGGCATCTAGCTACTTGCTACTGGCAAGATCAAGATCAGCGATTTATTCCTTCTCCCATTCTGCTCTTTCTAGCAGCCAGAAGCCCGTAGCCAACAGCGCTGGCCCTACTGCCGGGGGGCTTGCCCCCCGGCAGTAGGGCCAGTAGAATTTGCGCTCTCATTCACTCTCGGTTTTTTATTTATGGAAAACGCCGATCACCAGGTGTTAAACCAGCTTGCAAAATGGATTGAAGCTGGCGAGATGTGCTGGCTATGTACAGTTGTCAAAACCTGGGGTTCTTCACCAAGACCTGTGGGATCACTGCTGAGTTGCAACAGCCAGGGGCATACCGCGGGTTCCCTGTCAGGCGGCTGTATCGAAGAGGACCTGCTTGAAAAGCTACAGAAAGGTGAATTGGCCCAGACCAGCCCGGAAGTACTGCTCTACGGCAAAACGCTCGAGGAGTCTGAACGATTTGGTTTGCCATGCGGTGGTCAGTTGCATGTGGTGATTGAACCCATGCCGACCAGGCAGCACCTCGGCTCAATCAAACATATCGTTGAAAGAATCGAGAACCGTCTGTGTATTGAAAGGAAAATTGATATAGCAAGCGGAGAAATTGAGGTCGAAGAGAAAGAAAGATTTAGGAACCTGTCGATTGTCGGTGATATCGAACAGGACCCTGACAATATTAAACTGGTGCAAACCTATGGCCCCAGATATCAGCTCTTTTTAATTGGCGCCGTCCAGGTTTCGATTTACCTTGCCCAGATGGCTCAGGCACTCGACTATCATGTTGTGGTCTGTGACCCGCGAGAGAATATGATTGAGCAATGGCCGGTAGAAGGAGTACAACTCGTCACAGCGATGCCAGATGATGCGGTTAAAGAGCTGGCAGACGACAGGTTTTCAGCCATCATCGCACTCACCCATGATCCAAGAATAGATGACATGGGTCTTATGCAGGCACTTAAGACAGACGCTTTTTTTGTTGGCGCAATGGGTTCAACCAGGACCTCTGCGAAGCGCCGGGAGCGATTGGCACAACTGGACCTGACCGAAGCCGAAATCGAGAAATTGCACGGTCCGGTGGGTTTGTCCATCGGCAGCAAGACACCGGCGGAGATCGCCATTGCCATACTCGCCCAGTTGACCGCTTTAAGAAGTGAATCTATGGCTCTCGATACAGACAATCGCGCAGCATGATCTAATATAAAGGGAAGCTATCAGGGAGAACGAAATGATTGGCGCAATAATACTAGCAGCAGGAAGCAGTCGACGATTTGGCGGTGACAAAAGAAAATCGTCATTACCCTCTGGTCGGAGGATGCTTGAGGAATCCATCCACAAGGCCGCCAGCGTCCTGGACAAAGTGCTGGTTGTGCTTAGATTCGGTGACCTGACCTTTGCCAATGAACTGGCAAAAAGCATTGACAATCCCCAGGTAGAATTTTATTGCGCCCCTGACTCTGCAAAGGGCATGGCACATAGTCTTGCCAATGCAGTCAGCAAAGTTAAGGATTGGGAAGCCGCCATGGTATTTCTGGGTGATATGCCCTTCGTTCAGGCAGAAACAGTTGATTCACTACTGGGTGAATACGAGTTCAGAAAAGCACTCTCACCCATCGTTTTGCCCACAAAGCACGGCACACAAGGTCATCCAGTATTGTTCAGCAGCGCCTACTTTGATGAAATTCAAACTGTCACTGGCGACAAAGGCGCTCGCCCCGTCGTAGACAACCACCCGGACAAAGTATTTACGGTTGAGGTTCAGGACCCCGGTGTAATCAGGGATATTGATACGCCTCAGGATCTTGCCTGTTAGAAGCAGTTGCGAGTTGCGCAGATTTTCCCCGCTCTTCGCTCTTACTCGCAACTATTATCTCGAAACTCGTCACTAACATCCTCCCCCAACTCAGCCCTCGGTACCCCCAGCAAGCTGCCAGAGGCCAGCGGCCCGCAGCCTGAATAGGCAGCTTCGCTGCCTATTCCCCAACCCGACTAGCCCAATCAAGTTTGCTGCGACAAACCCCATAGAAACTATGACCCGGTGGATGCACGAGTTTTAGTTTTTCCTTTTTCTTCTTAACTGAAATCGATTCGCCCTGGGCTATTTCAAATTCAACCTGTGAATCAAAACTGACTTTAGCGCTGGTACCCACCCGACCGACCAGAATTCTGACCTCGGAATCTCCAGGCACGACTAACGGGCGACTGTTTAACTGATGAGGGAACATCGGCACGAGGACGATCGCATCAAGACTCGGATGCATGATTGGACCCCCTGCCGAAAGATTGTACGCGGTGGAACCCGTGGGTGATGAAATAATCAGACCATCTGAGCGCTGGTTATAAACAAAGACATCATCAATAAATAAATCAAACTCAAGCATCTTCGGCATTCGCGCCGAGTGTACAAGCACTTCGTTCAGCGCACATGGGATTTCTTTCACACCTTCGACCGAGACCTCACCTTCAAGTAAAAAATGCTCCTCTGTGGAGTAATTGCCATCCAGAACCTCGCCAACACTCTTTTCTATTTCATCGGGCGAGACGTCTGCCAGAAAGCCCAGTCGCCCCCGATTAATACCGAGAATCGGTACGCCATGTGGCGCAAAAGATCGCGCGGCCCCCAGAATATTGCCATCGCCGCCTACCGCAATCACGAGATCACATTTCTTGGCCATTTCTGCCTGCGAATAGAAGGGCCCTTCACAATCATCCAGGATCTTATGTGCCCTGTCTTCAAGCAAAACATTTAAATGCCGGTCGGTGACAAATCGCCGCACCCGCCGCAGTGACTCTACGACAGATTCATTGTTTGCCCTTGCGACCAGCCCAATATTCTCAAAACTCGCCATATCACAACTGCTTAGCAAATAGTCAGAAACGCATTAAATGCCAGAATCGGGGTGGATACAACCAAACGACCATTTCCCGCGCAGCCTGAGCAATATTCCTTCCCCCCGTTGGGCCATTATCCTACTTACATCAAAACAGCCCAGGCGTAACTTTAGTCAGACCAGAACACTCATATTCACTCAACTGAACAGGAAGAATTCAAAAATGGACATCGTTGACAAGTTTCTACGTGGTCATCACGAGAGCCTACTCAAGCATCTGGACACTGTAACAACCGGTAATTTCAAGGGCCCTGTGATACTGGAATTTGTCGACCAGGTGCTCGATCAATGGGCTGACGTTATGACCGGGCGTCAAATAAAAGCAGCAGATCGTGTTGAAAGAACCTTCTGGTATACCCTCTACCAGATTGAAGAAATCGCTGAATTGCCTTTGCACGGCATCTCTGATCCCTACAGAACGAAGCAATTGCAAGACCTGGCTTGCCTGGGTCAATTACTGAGAAAAGGGGGTGAACTACCCCAACAATTTTTTGCCACCCGACCCGACGGGGAGCCGGAGAGTTTTGATATAGAGGAATTAGATCTGATGGATTGAAGGCTCTTCAATCAAGCCAACAAACTACTAGCATTGGCTCTCACCCTGAGTCACAACAATATTCCTGCTTTCCCTGGCCAGAAGCCAGAGGCCAGACGCTAGCAGCGAGTTAAAGACGGGCAAAGCCCGCCTTTAACTCATATTCCCCCCAAGAATACCCCTACCCCTTGAAATCCGGACAAAAATCACCACAATTACGCCTCTGAACTTCAAAAGTGCTTTGAGACAGACATGAACTCGTCAATCAACAAACGATACGCCACTGAACTCGCCGTGGAATCAAATATCGCAGAGATCGCATCTGCCGGGTCTCTGTGGCAAGCCATGCGCCAGGAAGTGAAGGCAAGAGCCGAGTTTGAGCCGATTATGGCGACATACTTCCAGGCAACTGTACTAAATCATGAAACCCTTGAGGCATCCTTGAGCTTTCTGCTTGCCAGTAAACTAGACAGCTCTGTTGTTTCCAGCATGGCGATCAGGGAGATTATTGCCGAGGCCTTCGCATCTGAGGAGTCCATAACCCGCGCGGCTGAAATCGATATCAAGGCAACCAGAGAACGTGACCCAGCCTGCAACAGCTTTTCGACCCCATTTCTGTTTTACAAGGGCTTTCACGCCCTTCAGATACACCGGGTTGCCCATTGGCTCTGGTCCCAGGAGCGTCATTCACTGGCTTTTTTCCTTCAAAACCAGGTCAGCAGAATTTTCAGTGTAGATATCCATCCGGCGGCGACGATTGGCTGCGGTATGATGTTTGACCATGCCACCGGGCTCGTTGTGGGTGAAACAGCAGTGATTGAAGATGATGTCTCGATACTGCATGGGGTAACACTTGGCGGTACCGGCAAGGTCTCTGGTGACCGTCATCCAAAAGTGCGCAAAGGTGTTTTGATCGGGGCAAATGCTTCAATCATCGGCAATATCGAGATCGGCGAAGGTGCCAAGGTCGGTGCTGGCAGCGTGGTGATGAGAGATGTACCTCCCCATGTAACTGTCGCGGGCGTACCCGCGGAGATTGTTGGTAAACCCAATACGGATTCACCTGCATTCAACGTGGACCATACACTCGACTGCCCGAACGGTTGCCCTGATTGATAACTAGCTGGACTAGCCAGCAAATTGCCACGAGATTGATATTAGCTGCGAATCCTGGACTCTTTCAGGTAATCGGCTTCTAGCCTCTGGCCACTGGCATCTAGCAGAGCACTACTGAAGCCAGACATCCGGACATAAAATCTGCGCCAAAACAAAAACCGGGATGCGCAGGTGACACAAGTCATCAACGTACTTCCCCTCAGACAGCGCATCCAGCCATTCCTGTGATGTCTCTGCCAACTGTGTTGGTGGCAGTCAGGACAGATCGCATGATTCTCGTAGACCGACAATGAAGCTTTCTGCAGCCAGCGCACCACGACAAAAACTTGATAGCGCCCCCAGAAACCATTGATCAACACCGGCGGGACCGTGATTGCGTAGGCAAAACCCACACCGAGACTATTGGCCACCCAGTCCCCCACAGAAACAGTACGGTTTGGCATGAAATTCTGTGACAGTTCCGCCACTACTGCGAATACGAGCATGCCCGCCATGGCGAAAGAGATCAGTCTCGCCCAGCGACCAAGGCAGAACACCAGCCAGGAGATCAGAAAGAAGCCACCGAAGTGAAAGACCTTGTCACCGCCAACCAGTTGAACCAGTGGGGAAACAAGTTCATTTATGGGCATAGCGAGCCAGTTGATATGAGAAATCATGACCAATTGAACTGCTTCAATATCCACCTGATGAAGCCCCCTATCTTCTTTTCTGTCTCTTCAGTCTAGTAAACAACCCCGTATATCGACACATATTATTGTTCTGAGACGAGTAGGTGCTAGTTTATATACATAACCGGACTATTCCTCTCTAACAACACCAGTCCCTGAAGATATGCCTCAAATCATGACAGAAGAGACATCCACAAGCCCGCTCCCGATCCCCGGCAGGGCAACCTGCCCAAAATGCAATTCCCAGAATCGGGATCGTATCAGCAGACGAACATGGATGCGTTTTTTCCGTGGCACCAAATATTATCGCTGTCTCAACTGTAATCGACAGTATATGAAATGGCGATCCACTTGATGCGGTGATCCTATATGCATGCGTCTAACTAACGTAGTGCTGTTTCTGGTCAGAAAATAGACACCGAATATCCTAAACCTTACTAATTTTCTCAAAAACTGAGATACTTTCGACCTTTGTTATAATTATAAGAGCCGTAAGGCCATGGTCGAAGAAGAAACTGAGGACCAAACAAAGGAAAAAGCAGCTAAAAAGTCTGTGCGGGCACCTGTTACCAAACCCGGCGGCTGTCCCAATTGCAAATCCCACAATCGTGACCGCGTACACAGACGCTGGTGGATGCGATTCTTAATCGGCTCAAGATTCTATCGCTGCTTAAATTGCAGGCATTACTACCTGAGATGGATGTCCTTCCATTTCCTTTCTGATTCTTACTAAATCACACCTGATTCAGGCAAGCCTCCTGATGATTGAAAACTCCATTTGGGTTAGGATTCGCGCATAAATTCTCCATCCAACCACCATCAGTAGCTATTTGTGACCCAGAAAATCCTTATTGTATTTGGTACCAGACCCGAGGCCATAAAACTTGCGCCGCTAATTCTGGCACTAAAAGCACATCCTGACTTTGAAACCAGAGTATGTGTCACAGCCCAGCATCGAGAGATGCTGGACCAGGTGCTGAAATTGTTTGGAATCGAACCAGACTACGATCTGAATCTCATGAAACCCGGGCAGGATCTGACCGATATTACCGTGGCAGTACTGCAGGGGCTGAAGGATTTGTTTGCAAATTACCAGCCCGACAGATTGATTGTCCAGGGCGATACCACAACAACGTTTGCCTCATCGCTGGCGGCACATTATTTCAAGGGAAATCAGCAGAATGCTGGCGAACATCAGAAGATACGAGTCGCCCATGTGGAGGCAGGTCTTCGAACCGGCGACCTTTATAGCCCCTGGCCGGAAGAAGCCAATAGAAAATTCACTTCCGCTGTAGCCGACCTGCACTTTGCGCCGACGACGAGGGCCGCAGATAATCTGCGCAGAGAAAACATCGATGATAAAAGCATCTTCGTCACCGGCAATACAGTGATTGATGCACTCTTTCAGGTTATCGAGAAAATCAAGACTGACCCGAGTATAGAGAAACAATTGGACTCAGGTTTACCTCGAATAGATTCGGAAAAGAAACTCATCCTCATCACCGGGCACAGACGAGAAAGCTTTGGTGAAGGATTCGAAAACATCTGCAGGGCCATTGCCACCCTGGCAGAACGAGACGATGTCGAGATTGTCTATCCCGTGCACCTCAACCCAAATGTGCAGGAACCTGTTAATCGGATTCTCGGCGACACAGCCAACATCCATCTGATTGAACCACTCGACTATCTGCCCTTTGTGCATCTCATGAATCGATCTACTATCATCCTCACCGATTCTGGTGGTGTGCAGGAAGAAGCTCCCTCACTTGGGAAGCCTGTGCTCGTTATGCGGAATACAACAGAACGCCCTGAAGCCGTAGACGTTGGCACCGTTAAACTGGTTGGCACGGACGCCAAGACCATTGTTGATGAAGCCAAGCATCTATTAGATGATAACAACCGATACGAAGAGATGAGTCTCGCACACAATCCCTATGGGGATGGCAAAGCGGTCGCAAGGATAATTAAAGGATTGGTGAATGCCGGATAAAGGAGTCAAGGACAGAGGCGATATTTTCAGCAAAGTATCCATCGTCGGACTCGGCTATATCGGCCTGCCGACAGCAGCGATGTTCGCATCCAGGGGGCTTGATGTCATTGGCGTCGACGTATCTGAACATGCAGTGCGTACTATTAATAAAGGTGAAATTCATATCGTTGAGCCTGATCTTGATATGATCGTGCAGAGCGCGGTCACTCTCGGCAAGCTCAAAGCCACCACAACACCGGAACCGGCAGACGCCTTTTTAATCTCAGTGCCCACACCTTTTATTGGCGATCACGAACCGGATCTGTCGTTTATTGAGGCTGCCGCCAGGAGCATTGCGCCGGTGCTTGAGAAGAACAATCTGGTGATTCTTGAATCTACGGTTCCCGTTGGTGCCACCGAGAAGCTAGCGGGTTGGCTGCAGGAAGAACGAAGTGACCTGAGCTTCCCACAGGATGCAGGTGAAGATGCGGACATACAGATAGCGCATTGCCCCGAGAGAGTATTGCCGGGCCACGTCATGCAGGAACTAGTGATCAACGACCGAATTGTCGGCGGTATGACACCACATTGTGCCAATCGCGCGATGGAACTTTATGAAATATTTGTGCGCGGTGAATGTCATATAACAGACGCTCGAACGGCTGAACTGGCCAAACTCACTGAGAATTCCTTTCGAGATGTGAATATTGCCCTGGCTAATGAACTCTCACTCATCAGTGACGATTTAGATATCAATGTATGGGAAATGATCAGACTTGCAAACAAACACCCACGGGTGAATATCCTCTCTCCTGGCCCGGGTGTTGGCGGGCACTGCATCGCGGTCGATCCGTGGTTTATCGTTTCATCCTCGCCTGATCATGCGAAGATCATCAAAACGGCACGCGGCATCAATGATGACAAACCTCAACACGTGATCAGGCAGATTACAGAGGCAGCGAATCAGTTCAAAAACCCGGTGATTGCGTGCCTGAGACTGACATTTAAGGCAGATATTGATGATATGAGAGAAAGCCCGGCGTTGGATATTGTAGAAGCGATAGCCAGCGATAATATTGGCGAAATACTGGCAGTGGAACCTAATATCAATTCGTTGCCAGATGAACTGGTTGACACCACCGTGAAACTGGTGGATGTGGAGACTGCGCTTGAGCAGGCTGGTATTATCGTCGTGCTGGTGGATCACAGATCGTTTAGGAAGATCAGGAAGGATCGGTTGGACAGGAAGGTTTTGATTGATACGAGGGGGGTTTGGGATTAAGTAGAACCCTCTCGTCTATCGAGATGTAATGCTATCCACGCAAGGGCACACAGAAAAATAAACATCAGCGCATTTGCAGGGATCTGCAGATTAAAATCAACAGTCGAGTGGATCAGGATTGCTGAAATGCCCATCACAGAGGCAAATGCCATACCTCGCATCAACTGGGAACGCCGCAAACTCTGTGCTCTGATAGCAGCCCAAAGGCTGACTAAAACGAATAAAGAAAGGGGGATAAATCCAATTAATCCCAATTCACTGGCAAACTCGATGTAGTCGTTGTGGGCGTGATCCACGAGGCCAGGGAATTCATTTGTGCGATATTTCGGAAACACACCATAATAACTACCGGCACCTATGCCGAACAGCAGATGATCCTCGATAATATCGGTGGTGTATATAACGTACTCGTCTCGTCGTTGTGACTCGAGTGTAACCTCCTCCATCCGCTCTGCAACTCTTTCGATGCCAAAGAACGCACCAACAATCACTAT
>CAZJRI010000058.1:22351-29653 GCA_964548025.1 uncultured Pseudomonadales bacterium | reverse complement strand
GTAAGGGGAGATTCTGGGAAGGTCGATTTCAATCGCAGAGATTGCTTGATGATCATGCGTTACTTGGCACCATGGTCTATGTTGACTTGAACCCCGTCAGAGCCGGTATCACTGGGGATGCCACAAAGGCAGCCCATACTTCGCTGTCAAGACGTGTCAAGGAACAGATTGACAGGACCAAAGTAATGACAGCAATGGGACGGTCTATTTCAGCGCTACCTTATAGTTACTCTTTACAAGCCTACATTGAACTTACTGAATGGACCCTGGCAATACAACGATCAAAAAAACCAGCTCGAATCTCCGGGGTTCCTCCGTCGGACATATGGCTTCGTCAGTACCTGCCCAAACCAGGTTCATGGCAACGAGCACTGGGATCAATTCAATCTATCAAGTCTTATGCACAAGACCTGGGGCTCTGTTGGATCCGGACTGGATCTGGTCACTCTATAACCTAAATTCCTTTCTGTCGATGAGCATTAGATTAATATAAACGTCTACAAAGGTTGCATTCAGCACTGTACTTTAGACTAAAAGTACTGCATCGATAGCTAATCTATGACGGATGAAGATTGTTGTGTGTCTTGCTATCTTGCTATTTCAAATTCGTCAGATCTAACGGAATGTTGGATGTCCTCATTTCATCCTCAGATCTAAAGGAATGTTGGATGTCCTCATTTCATCCTCATTTCATCCGCGTCAGATCTAGCGGAATGTTGGATGTCCTCTTTTAAGTAGAATGTTGGATGTCCTCTTTTAAGTATTTAAGTAGAATGTTGGATGTCCTTTTTTAAGTAATCCCGTTATTGAGAAGAGGCTACTTGTCATGAAGGAATCAACACACTCAGAGTTAGAGAACTCTATTTATCCCGCCTCACCCAACGACTTGTCTTACTGACGTCTTCAATTTCCTCTTCAGCTTTCTGCCAGCCGCCAAAACCCGGCTCAAGGTGTGCAACGTTGGTGAAGCCCATATCAATAAGGGCTTTAGTTGCAAAGACGCTACGCCCACCTCCGGCACAAAACAGAATAGTGCGGCGATCCTCCTGGAAATAATCCCGATAGTAGGGGCTCGCAGGACTTGCCCAGAATTCGAGCATACCCCTTGCACAGTGAATAGCACCCGGGATGGTGCCAAGGTCCACCTGCTCCTGGATTTCACGTATATCCAATAGCAACAGGTCATCGTTTGACGCCATTTCTTTCTTCAGATCTTCGACACTCAGGTTTTCAATGTCTTTTTTCTCTTCGTCGACTTCCTTAAAAATATCCTTTATTGGCATTTTTTCCTCCTATACGGCTGGTCTTATCTTTCAACATAAAATAACTGTTAGCCGGATACCTGATATCCGTTTGATTCACATAATAAACACCGCTGGCCAGTTTCTCCAGTCAGGCTAAAAGGTTGCGATTGCATTCAGCGGCGAACCCGTGCCATTTGGTACGGGGAGCGGTGCTGCCGTTAACAGGAACTCCCAGCGTTTTAACTCTTCTGCCATTTTCGAGACAGCTTCGAGGTTCATCGTATCCAGAATTGGCATGCCAAGCGCGGCGAGCACGACAAGGTGAACAGGTGCACCAACGCCCTCAACACCCGAAGGATAGACATCCAGTCCGCCATCCGTGCCGATTATCGCAACGTCCCTTTTCTTCAGCCACCGTAATGTGGACGCATGAAATCCTGCGAAACCTTCGGACGCCTTCCAGGGACCGAGTTCAGCTCGGCGGGTCCAGCGACCGGTTCGCAGAAGTATCGCATCTCCCCTGCCCACCCTGATGCCGATAAGTTTCTCCCAGGTTTCAAGATCCTCCACATAGACCGGTGTACCAGGGTCAAGCCACTTTTTCTTTTTAAGCCTGGGTATATCCATTAACACAGCTCGCGTAAATATGCCCTCAGCCAGTGTGGCGATTGAACCTTTTGTGCAGCCCTTTTCCGTTACCGTGGAGATTGAATGACCGTTATAGTACTGCCCGTTATGTGAAAGGTGACATAGAGAATCGATATGGGAGTGTCCAAAACCATGAAATATGACACTCAGGGAATCCACCGCCCATGCATTCTTGTCGCTGGGCACCGCAACCATTTTGTGTTCGAAGGCGCTTGGGCTGTCAGCAGCAGGCTCAGTAAGCAGCGGTTGCGCAAGAGAAACCGACAAACCATTTTTTACCAGGGCAGCAGCAGCTATTCGCTTTTCGGGAGTTATAAGGTTGATCGTGCCCAGTTGATCGTCTTTTCCCCAACGACCCCAATTCGAGACCTCGGCAAACAGTTTGTCAACATCTGCGGCAGTCTCTATAGGAATCTCCGCATAAACCAACATATGCATTAGGCCCAACAGCAATGCCACGAATCCAGAAATTCCCCGCCTGTACGTCACAATATCACCTCCTGCTATTTACCTCTTTTTTCACCACAACTCAGGAATCTGGCGTTTCTGCATCAGCGCCGAGTTCAATTTCTTCCCTCGCTCTTACTTCCCGTTCAATCCGATCATAGAGTACGACATAAAATACACCACCAACCCCGGCAACAAACGCCGAAAGCGGAAAAAAGACTGCCCAGCCAAAAGTGGCGGCCGCCAGTCCTGACGTTGAACCAGCCGCCCACACACCCAGATTCCAGACACTCGACTGCAACGCGTAATCCGTCCCCGCCTGGGTTTTGGAAGCCCAGCGAAATCGAGAGATCGACGCCGTATAGCTATAAATTGCTGTACCGTATGCGAGCAAGGAGATCATTAGTATCAGCACGGGTAAAACCGGCAACGACGGAATCTGGGCAAATATGCAGTAAATAGTGCCTTCAACCGGCAAGATTGCAACACTGACCAATGCAGTATTACGCATACCTATTCGACCGATGAGCCAGGGTGTTGTGATAGCTGCAAGTCCGGACCCGGCAATACCTGCTATGGGCGACAGAATCCCGAATTCTGTCAGTGTCAGACCTCTGTCAGCCAGAAATGGCCCGACCATTGAACCAAAAAAGGACCCGCCAAAACCAAACATGAACAGGAAGGGCATGATGAAATGAGAGTCTCTTCTTTTTAAAGCCTTCAGCAGGTTCGGTCGCTCGCCACGAGCCTGCCTTTTAAGACTTGCTTCCGGAGGAGGCGGTTCCGGGCGAATAATCGCAGGCAGCGCTGCAACTACCAGAAGAGCGGAGGCAGCGAGCATCGTGACTGGCCAGCCGAACAGATCCACCAGCGCCACAGCACCTGATCCCATCACGCCAGCGATGGTACCCAGAAAGTTAATGAACGCCGTGCCAACAGGTCGTTCTATATCGTTCATCGACTCCGCTGCATAAGCATCCACGGCAATATCCTGCGCTGCCATAACAAATGACTTAAAGAGCAGGATGGCGACGATAACGTGAACAGCCGTCAAGGAGGGAGGAATGAATGCAAGCAGGGCATATGCCATGGCCCCCACCAAGGTGCAGGGAATGATCCAACTCTTGCGGCGACCGATGCGGTTATTACCGTAGTTATCAACCACAAGCGCCATGAGCCATTTCAAACCACGGGGAATGCCAGGCAATGCCAGCAGCCAGAACATCTCCAGCGGCAATCCTTCTTTGCGGAAAATAAAAGGTAGTGCCACACCCGTGAACGCAGCCGGGAAATACTGCGCCATGTGCAACACACCTAGCATGACTAACTTCGGATAATCCTTCTTATCTGCATCGAAGGAAGCGGGCAAATCGTTACTGCTGCTCATCTGTAATGCACAGGACTAGTCCCGTGGTTTGCTCCAACTGGGTAACCAGGTATCGTCCTCACCTGCTTCACTATCCTGTTTGCGGGCACCTTTTAACATGAGCCGCTTCGCGTAGTTGCCTTCATGGCAGGCGTACTCAAAAGCATTGGCATCCGTGCGTCGCATTTCCAGTCTTGCCGTCCACGGGATCTCAAAAGTGTCCGGGTCATCCACTGTAAACTCATATTGCAATGTTTCCTGATCGAGCAGAGATAAGCGCTCGGTCAGCTTCATATTCGGACCTGTGCCCCGGAACATCTGAAGATCATTGAAATTGCCGGTTGAGATAACGAAGGTATCCCCTTCCCAATGACCGCTTGAACTACCCTTCCAGAGCCGCATGTTGTCGGGGAGCGCACCACTGCCATTGGTCGGTACAATCCTGTGATCGTTGACCATCTCCGTAAAGATCACAACATTCTGTTCGGTCTGATAGATTTGCATGATGTTGTTGTAGGCGCCAGGTGTAATCGGTGGTCCGGCATTGAACCCCATCAGACAGCGATCATATTTATTCCTGTCTTCAGGGCCATGGGGAGCACGACTCCAGAGTTTAATAAATTCTGCCATGCGCTTTTTGGCTTTCTCTTTCATGGGAGGCAGACGACCATCAGGCGGATCAATCACCAGAGACGTGCGCATAGTCCCTGTCATTTTTTCTCCCATATCTAGGAAGAACGCGTTATAACCAACATCGACATCCCCCTGCCCTTCGAACTGTTTACCGACTCGCTCTTCACGTCCCTTGAGGACTGCTTGCTCAAATTCCTCAATTTCGTCCTCAGTCAGATACTCCTTGTCTTTGAAGTACTCCGGGCGTTCGAATGGCGTGATGGATCTGAAATCCCATGTCCCCCTGAAGTCCGGCTTATCCCATTTCGTTCTGGGTACATCAGCATTCGCAAACGAGATTACCGTGGTAGCCATCAGCAATAGCGTACAAACCGGCATTATTGTAATTAGACTAGACATCATGAGGATCTCCTCTAACGTGGCTCTTTGGTTTTCGCACCTTTTCGTAAATGTTTGTACAAGACATCTTCCGCGAATTCCACGCACTTGTATTCAAGTATTCTCGCATTTTCCTCCAGTCGCCTATATAGCGGCATACTGATTTTCCAGGGTCGTGTATAAATCTTTGGATCTTCAATGATCGCTTCATAATGGATATGATTCGGACCTACCGGGGTATACCGCTCAATTACTTTTAGTACGTCACTGTGATAGTTACCGGCACTATCAAACCAGGTATCTGGCACCTGATCAGTTACCTTCACCACCAGCGTCTGATCTTCCCAGTGTCCCAGAGAATAGCCCATCCAGGATGGTAAGGGCGCTGCTGGCCCGGGTTTGTCCATATGAATGAGACGGCTATTGCTGCCGAATTCGTAAGCGATGAAAATCTTGTCGCTGGATTGAAAAATCTGAAGTGGGAATGGCATATAAGTCAGCCGTGGAATTCCGGGGATATAACACTTCACAGCAGGATCAAGTTTGTGCCAGTTCGCCCGGTTGTCATTACGTCGGGCCAACGCTTCAGGTCTGTATGGAATCACTCCTCCCTCGACAACACCCATACCTGCAGGGATACCGCCCATTGCACCCAGGATTTCTGTTACGGGACCTTTCGTTGCGATATGTCCTTCCAGATTCCAATGGGCAGACCCGACCGCCTGCCAGATCCCATTCAAATTCGGAGGAGGCGCTTCAATCTCGATCGAAGGCTCTTCAATTACCTGGTTACTTCCATCAGTAGAGACACAGCCCAGGAGCGTCAACAGACAGATTCCGTTAATCAAGATCACGAATGGCCTATATTGAAATTTCATGGCACTCCTTCTCTTGTCCCAATTATTCTACCTACCCTTTCTCTCCATCTGTCGCTGACTTCTTCTCAAGCTGAGTTTCCCGGTCTCTATTAGCCCGGAATATTATATACTGACGGATATACTCTGCTTCTTCCTCCGTCAGGTAGTCAGCAAAACTTTCCATACCCAATGCTTGTAGCATCCCGCCCCTGACAATTGCCTGAAAGGCCTCATGCCTGGCGGGTGACATCCGTCTAAGATCTGCTGACATATAGTTGCGTCCAAGACCGCCGTGGCAGTTTGCACAAATATCGTGATACAACTGATCCCCAAGTTTTAATTCTTCCTCAGAAGCAGTCAAAGGCGGCTGAACCGGGATGCTGTAATCCCTCTTTGCAGGTGCGGTCAGCATCTCACTGCCACCCAGCTTGAAAACCAGCAGCTTGCCGCCGCCGTCATTGCGGAAATTTGCGCCTACCATAATGGCGAGGTATTGAACGCCGTCAATCTCGTAGGTAATAGGTGGTGCGCCAATTGAAGAATGCGTTTCATATTCCCAGAGGAGTTCACCAGTATCCGTATTGAAAGCCGTGACGATACCATCCCCATCACCCTGAAATATCAGTCCGCCTGCTGTCGCCACAACACCGCCGTTGTAGGCGCTCTTGTTTTTATGGGACCACAGGACCTCACCCGTCAATGGATCAAACGCCTTTAGATGAGCAACAGGTTCAGGCATTGGCTTTGCAAGCTCTATTAACCTGTTTCTGTACTCGCCGAAGGCAACCCCCAGATTCATTCTTCCCCAGCGTATTTTATAAACCCCGGTCTTCACGAATTCTTCCGGCAATGCGTAGAAGAACGGCAGGTCGTGAGTCGGGATATACATGATGCCGCGACGCTCGTCATAGGACATGGACTGCCAGTTATGCGCACCGGAATTTCCCGGCACTATCCACTGCGGTTTTTCTTCAAATCGCACATCCGGATTCTCGACCGGGCGGCCTGTTTCAAGATCGACATGGGTTGCCCAGTTGGTTACCGCAAAGGGATGAGCGCGTAGTGGTTTGCCATTGGTGCGATCGATAACATAGGCAAAACCGTTCTTCGGCGCCTGCAGAAGTACCTTGCGATTCACGCCATCAACTTCCAGATCAGCCAGTGCCATGTCCATCGCAGAGCTATAGTCCCAGTTGTCGCCAGGGACGGTCTGGTAATACCACTTCATGCGACCAGTATCCGGGTCTACCGCAACGATGGCGGTTAGAAACAGATTGTCGCCTCCCCCGGGTGATCTGATTTCCCTTGACCAGGGAGCACCATTGCCCACGCCCAGGTACAAGGTATGAAATTCTGTGTCATAGACAATTGAGTTCCAAACAGTTCCACCACCACCAAATTTCCACCAGGTGCCGTTCCAGGTTTTCGCCGCCATTTCCATTTCCGGGTGTTCAAATGGCTTTGAGGGGTCCCCGGGAACGAGGAAAAAACGCCACACCTGCTCACCTGTATCAGCATCGTAAGCCGTGACATAGCCGCGTATGCCAAATTCGGAACTGCTTTGCCCAATAAATACCTTGCCAGAGGCTACCCTGGGCGCCGCAGTAATATTAAAGGGGCTCAGGGTATTCGGGTCGGTGGTATCCACATCCCAGACCATCTTGCCTGTCGCCGCGTCTATAGCAATCAACCTCGCATCAAAGGTTGCTACGTAGACCCGGCCTTTATA
>CAZJRI010000058.1:10859-22341 GCA_964548025.1 uncultured Pseudomonadales bacterium | reverse complement strand
AACAGCGACGCCCCGGTTAAGGGGACCGCCGCAACAGGAATAACGAATAAACTCCCGCCTGGTCTGGGGATTAAAAGTCCAGATTTCTTCTCCGCTGGCAGCATCAACCGCATAGACAACACTCCATGGGTCCGTGTAGTACATGATGCCATCGACAACCAGGGGCGTTGCCTGCATACGATGTCTTTCCTTCAGAGGTTTGATCCAGGCCAGGCCAAGTTCCGATACGTTCTCTCGGTTAATCTGAGTCAGGCTTGAAAATCGTTGTTCATCATAAGACTGTCCGTAGGCTAGCCAAGAACCGGGTTCATCTCTTATTGCATCTCTTATCCGCTCGTCGTCGACCTGGCCGACTCCCTTATTGACTTCAGAGCCTGCCTCTTGAAGTTCATCGGGTTGTCTTGCCCCTTCAGATGACTGTTCACAGGATGCGAGCAGCATTGAGATAAGAACAACTACAGTTGCTATAAACGAACCTGTCTTGCCATTGGTCATAATGTATAAATCACTTATTCATACCGGGTACTAGTCTTGTGGATTCTCGCTGGGATCAGCACCATCCTCCGGTGCACCGGTACCGGTTGAACCCATAAATAACCGGCGCCCATCAGCAAATACAATATCTCTTCCACTTCCCCAGCACTTCGGATCACAGTCCGGATCTTTACTTTGATAGCCGCGAACAATAACCTGGTTGCCTGGTTGTAAAAGTGTTCTTGTCAAACCTCTGCGTAACAAAGTATTTGGCGTACCGGCTTCCAACATCCATGACTGAATCGTGCCATCTTCCAGTATCACATCAATATGAACCCAGGTATGAGGATTGATCCATTCAACTTTTACGATCGAGCCTTGCAGATTGAATGGTCGATCCGCGTCGAATTCAGATGAAAAAGCGTGGTGGCTTAATACATCCGTCGGGATCAGAAGTAACGAAGTCAGTAACAATACCATCACCAGCGGTCGAATGATCATTATTTTCTCCTCACCATGTTAGTGTTATTAAAGTCAGGCGAATAAATATGGTCCTGGTCACTTAACTAGCAGAGTCCCACCGTTAACAGCCAGATGTCAATGAGATTGCTTCAAAAATTCCCAATTGTCAGCGCCAATTACCAAATAGACATCCCTGCCCACCTGATTTTCGAGGACAAACTGTTATCCCGATCAGTAATATAAATCTGGGGGAAGAAAAATGTGGACAGGACGTGGTAGATTACGGTTAACAAACTATAAGAACATGACTCAACGGATAACCAACCATGAACAAGCCATTCATAAATCAAGTCATCAAATTAGTTACATTATTCACACTACTTTTATTTCCTCTGTTACAAAGCAGCGCCAGCACAGCACCTGAACCCGTCAGCAAGGCAGAATTTGATCGCTGGATGCAGGAGATTTCAAACTGGGGTCGCTGGGGCAAGGATGATCAGTTAGGCACGCTGAATCTCATTACCCCGCAGAAGTCATTGGCCGCTTTTCGGCTCGTTAAGGAAGGTCAGAGTGTTTCAATGGCCCTTGATTTAAATAAACAGCCGGACGAACTCAATACAAATCCCTTCAAACACCAACTTCAGGTGAGTAGATTTGGCGGGCATCAGGTTGCTGGCGATGAATACAGCGTTTCATACCACGGATTCGCTCACTCTCATATGGATGGCCTGCCACACTTCATCCACAAGGGTAAAATGTATAATGGGGTTTCAGTCGATGTATTAAAGCCATCCGGCGCAGAAAAACTCGGCATTCAAAACGCATACAAAGGTGTACTCACTCGTGGTGTACTGGTAGACATGCCGTGGTTAAAAGGCGTTGACTATCTTGAACCCGGTACCGTCATTACTATCGAAGACCTGGAAGCATGGGAGAAGAAAACCGGTATCACCGTTGGTAGTGGCGACGTTCTTCTGATCAGAACCGGTCGATGGGACTATCTTCGCGCCAAAGGTTTATGGGACTTCGTCGCCAGGGCAGCAGGTTCCCATGCCTCTGTTGCAAAGTGGCTCAAGAAAAGGGATGTCGCTGTTATAGGCAGTGATGGCGTAAGCGATGTCATGCCGTCAGGTGTTGAAGGCCTGGTAAATCCACTACATGAATTAGTGCTGGTCGGTCTCGGTATGCCAATACTCGACAATCTCGACCTGGATGCAGTTGCCGCTGCTGCAAAACAGAAGAAGAGATGGACGTTTCTTTTTGTTGGCGCCCCACTGAGAGTGCCGGGGGGAACCGGTTCGCCCCTCAACCCGCTTGCAGTGTTCTGAAATTCTCCCGAAGAGTGTTGATGCAGACAAGGCGATAATGAGATCCACTGACCGGATATAAGAAAGATGAATTCGAAGATTTTATTAAAATGCACGCCACAACCTGGAAATTGATATGCACAAACTAATTCTGATACTTGCCGCATTAATGCTTTCCACAGCCATAAAGGCAGCTTCAACCCAGGCGTATTTCGGCGATCTTCACGTGCACACCAGATATTCATTTGACGCCTTTTTGTTCGGCACCTTTACGACACCGGCAGACGCCTATCGCTTTGCCCGGGGTCAGGCCATCCCGCACGCCGCGGGTTTTGATCTTCAACTCGATAGACCACTGGATTTCTATGCCGTCACGGATCACGCTTTTTTTCTCGGTATGTGGGCAGCGATGACCGACCCAGGCCATCCGCTTGCAAATCATCCCGAGGCACGAAAATACCTCGATGCAAAGTCACCCGCAGAAAGAGGTATTGCATTTCGGACTGCATTCCCCTTCCTTCGCAAAAACTACAATGAAAAAGATGTTCGAACAGCCTGGCAGGATATTCAGGCCACTGCAGAACGATTTAACGAACCCGGAGAATTCACAACATTCATTGCCTATGAATATACCTCGGCAAGGAATGGGAATTTGCACAGGAATGTCATCTATCGCGACAGCAAAGTTCCGGCACTGCCGTTTAGCCGACTCGATTCATTGAATCCTGAAGACCTCTGGGACTGGATGGATGCCGAACGCAAGAAGGGAATTGAAGCCATTGCCATTCCCCACAACTCCAATGGCTCGAATGGCAATATGTTTGACCTGGTAAAATTCGCAGGTGAACCGCTTGATGCCAACTACGCAAAACAAAGGATGCGGAATGAGCCACTGGTTGAAATAACCCAGGTTAAAGGTACGTCAGACACTCATCCATTCCTTTCGCCGAAGGACGAGTGGGCCGATTTCGAAATCTTCCCGTACCAGATAGCAAGTTGGAACAAGAGCCGTCCCCAGGGTAGTTATGTCCGAGAAGCCTGGCTCAACGGGCTCAGTCTAGAAGCAAGTGATCGCATCAATCCTTATCTCTTCGGTGTTATCGGCGCAAGTGATACTCATAATTCCGGCGAACAATTTGATGAGTCAAAATTTGTTTCAAAGGTTGGCGTACTGGATTCAGATCCGGTAAACAGGGGTTCGGTGCCTGTACCCGAGTCGTCAGGAGCCCCCGCTTTCAGGGAAGTCTACAATCGTTTTTTCGGTGCTTCCGGTCTTGCCGGTGTCTGGGCTCACGAGAACTCAAGGGAGGCCATTTTTGACGCCTTCGAGCGCAAGGAAACCTTCGCCACCTCCGGACCCCGCATGAAGGTTAGACTTTTCGCTGGTTATGGTCTTCGAAACGAAGCTATTGAAAGCAAAACCGGTTTTACAGATGCTTACGAAAGCAGTACTCATCAGGGAGGTGAGTTATCGGCCAGACGGAGGGGCGCACCCCGATTCCTTGCCTGGGCTACCGCTGATCCAATGGGTACTAAACTTCAACGGCTTCAGGTTATCAAAGGCTGGGAAGATGCGGGCCAAACTTATGAGGAAGTATTCGATATTGCCTGCTCGGACGGGCTCGCAGTGGATCCCGAAACCCACCGTTGCCCAGACAATGGTGCAAAGGTAGACATCAGCGACTGCAGTATTTCAGAAGGGCTGGGTGCCAGTGAATTAAAGGCTATTTGGACCGATCCCACATTTGATAAAGCCGAGCGTGCCTTCTACTATGTTCGAGTGCTTGAGAATCCAACCTGTCGATGGTCAACCTGGGATGCGGTGAGAGCCGGTACTACACCAAGAGCTGATCTTCAACGGACGATTCAGGAACGCGCATGGTCATCCCCAATCTGGATCAAACCCAGGTAATGGCATGGCGGGACTCATTCAGGCGAAACCTTTCCCGGCTGATAATCATCACGGTAACTATCATAACTCTGTTCGGTGGGCTGGCAGCGCTACTGCTATTTCAGCAATCATCAGAAGATATCCCGCAGAAGTCGCTCTCTGCGAAGTTGCTTGCCAAGAACTGACGAATTCAAGATCAATCTGTAATATTAACCTACGATTTACCTGTTAGCGACGAACTGCATTTTCAGAACATATCACCGCCATGTTATGGTTTTTCAGGCAGTCTGTTCCGGTTGTTGGTTACAGTGTCACTTTCGGTTCGCGCCGAGTAGAAATACAACCATATGACAAGGCTCAGTTCCCTTGTTTCTCCAGGCATGCCGTGTGCCATTTTGCACCACCGTATCGCCGGGTTTTAGGTGCACCTCTGCACCGTCATCCAGTTCAAGCCACACCTCACCTGAGATAACATATTCAAAGTCAATCGTATCGGTGGTATGCATGCCCGGATTATCAGGCTCCATATTCCCCTGGGTTACCATGCCAGGCAGGGTTCTCTCAAGATCCGCAATCGCAGTTTCTCGATCAAAGTCTTCCGGCAATGCAGTTGTTTGCGGCGCAACCGAAAACATTGCAAATCTGAATCCACCAACCGGCGGGAACCACAGGGCTGCGGGCTTCTCTGAGCCATCATCCGGGAAGGTCGGCGGCTCATCAGAACTCCATAGATAGTGATACTCGGGGCCGGGTAACATTTTAACGGTCGTCTCCTCAACTTCTGAATCACTGGTGAAAACTGCTTTTCCATCCGGGGAGTGCCCGGTTACAACACGTCTGACTTTCATCACTTTCTCCTTGAACACGGCGGCCCACTATCAATAAATTTCCGCTGTCACTAATATTATTCGGCACTGCCTGCTCGTTACCTGTCAGACATGCCATTTGACATAGTTCGGCATCGTTTCTGCAGTCCCCCAATTATCCCATTTTGTGTAGAGCACAGTCTCGAGACAGCATCTGACCAGTATCTCGAATTCCAGTCCACCCTGCCGAAAATCTGTCGCGGCAACTATCTGCGCTTTTAAAGCGGCATCGTCAACTATCTCACCTCGACCTCGAATAAAGAACTCTTCACCCCCCTCATTTGTGGGCATGCTATGTAATGCCAACCGACCATTTCGAACCAGGTCACGGTATTTGGGAGAGAGATTTACGACGAATAACCAGAGTTCGTTCAATGCAAGGACAGGAAATACCGGATGGACGCGCGGCCCCCCATCCGGCGCAACAGTGGCGAGAAAAGCCGAGGCGATATCAGAACCCTGATACATCAGTCGTCCGCCGAGAACCGCAAGATCTGCGTTGGATGCTTCGAATTCTTGCCAACTGCAGCCACTCATCTTCACACCCCCTTCACCCTGTTCTAAAGAAATTCAGCAGCCAGCTTACAGCAAAATCAGTTTGTCCAATAAGGTCTCTCGTCTATCCTTCCGGCCTTGCCGAGATCAGTACCCTTCACTAAGATGGGGCAACCTCCAATCGGAATCAACAAATGAACTATTCGATGTCTGGTCTCAGCATTAATAACAGACTCATCGCACTTTTAGTGTTGCTATGTACACTAGTATTCACACCAGTGGCGATGGCTGATCCCTATGAAGATACGCTCAACACATTCAAGAAATCAGCCATCGTTGTTGATTTCCTGGAATCTGGATACGCCTACGCGATATTCCCGTCTGTCGGTAAAGGAGGCATTGGTATTGGCGGTGCCAGAGGCAAAGGCAGAGTATATCGAAACGGCAAGGTCACGGGCAGGACGACCCTGTCTAAAATCACGATAGGCTTTCAACTCGGTGGTCAGGTATTCAGCGAACTGATCGTATTTCAAGACAAGAGTGCTTATGATCGATTTACCCGGGGTAGTTATGAATTCTCGGCAGATGCATCCGCAGTCGCCATCAAAATCGGCGCACAAGCCCAGGCGGGTACTACCGGCAGTTCGGTGGGGGCAGGCAAAGAGTCCCTGGATGCCGCTTATGTCAACGGTATGGTTGTGTTTATCACAACGAAAGGGGGATTGATGTACGAAGCAGCAATTGGCGGGCAAAAGTTCAGCTTCAAGCCCAGAAAGTAGTACCAGGCAGCAGTCGATCCAACTCGACCTGACCGAAACTTCATTTTATCGCGTTGGTCACCGCCGCAAGAAGATCTACTCCCACACGCTGCACAAAGTGATAATGGACCTTGACGATAGGAATTTTGAGATCCAGCAGGTGATTCAGGTCTGCCGGACTGGCATCTATCAATACCTCAGCACCACTCGCATTAATGGTCGCTGCCAGATCTCTTACCTGTTCATCTGAATATCCCATGGCAGGCAAAACAGCATCGAGATGCCGAAATTCTGCATACGTGTCCTTCAGAGAGCCAACGGCGAAGCCAGCCGGGTCTATGGCTTCTGATCCATGCCGCATCGCCGCCACCCAACCCGCACCGTGGGGCATGCCACCATGGGTAACCGTTGGGCCGTCTTCAACAATAATCACTCTCTTTCCTTCGATCAGTTGCGCGTGCCCAATATCTATCTCAAGGTCAGATTGAATGATCTGCGCTTTCGGATTAAACCTCTCTGCATTTGATTTAATCTGCTCGATGGCTTCTTGCCCGGCACTCGCAATTTTATTGATAACAATAATATCTGCCTGCCGGAAGTTGGTTTCACCAGGATAGTAACTCACTTCATGCCCGGGTCTGAGCGCATCGCAGACAACAATATTCAAGTCGGGAGAGAAGAAAGAAAAATCGTTATTACCACCATCCCATATAATGACTTCTGCCTCTCTTTCTGCTTCTTTGAGTATCTCGTCATAATTTACCCCTGCATATATCACCAGTCCCTGGCGAATATAAGGTTCGTACTCTTCCCGTTCTTCAATCGTGCATTCAGCCAGGTCAAAATCTTCGATGGCGGCAAAGCGTTGAACTGACTGTTTCTTTAAATTGCCATAAGGCATGGGATGCCTGATGGTGACGGTAGGTATGCCAGCGTCATTCAGATTTCGAGCCAACCATTGAGCAATTGGGCTTTTTCCTGTGCCTGTTCTGGCTGCGGTAATTGAGATTAACTTCTTGTTGGATTTGATCTCGGTATGTTTCGGACCCAGCAGGACGAAGCTCGCACCCAGAGCCTGAACCAGCGATGCCTTGTGCATTACATCTTTATGGTGGAGGTCACTGTAGGCAAAGAAGACAAAATCAACCTGAAGATCTCGAACCAACTCCGGCAGCATACTCTCGTCGTAGATTGGAATATCCGCATCGTAAGAGGGACCTGCCATTATTTTAGGGAAACTCCTCTCTTCGATGAAAGGAATCTGCGTTGCGGTAAATGCGACAACATGGAATTGCGGATTGACGGTAAAGAATGTCCTGAAATCATGGAAGTCTCGACCAGCAGCGCCCATGATGATACATCTAAACATGATCAATCCGCCTGATCACCGTACCAGCATTGCAGTCTAATGCATCTTCAAGATCTTCGGCCTGACAGATGACTGCAACATTTCCGGTCGTATCTACGTATTCAATAGCAGCCAGAACTTTGGGCTTCATACTTCCCGGCGAGAAATGTCCTTCCTGAACCAACCGCTTCATCTCAATCGTTGTTGTCTCACGAATCTTTTCTGCACTTTTCGTATTGAAGTTCATATACGCGCCGTCCACCGCGGTTACGAGAAGTAGCTGATCGGCGCCAAGATCCTGCGCCAGCATTGCAGAAGCAAAATCCTTATCAACCACGGCTTCAACGCCTACAAGCTTACCTTCAGATTCTATGACCGGAATGCCACCGCCACCGGCTGCTATTACAATGATACCGAGTGACAGCATCTTATCAATTGTGTCGGTCTCGATAATCTCAAGCGGCATAGGCGAAGGTACTACTCTGCGGTAACCACGTCCGGCATCTTCAATCACATCGAGATTTTGCTCAGAGAGTCTCTTTGCAGCACTTTCATCCAGAAAGGGTCCCACCGGTTTGGTGGGATTTCTGAATGCGGAATCGAGTGGATCGACCTTTACCTGGGTCAGCAGCGTAGCACTGGAACGATCACCAGCCGTAATGTTGTGAATCGTCTGTTGCAATACATAGCCTAACTCGCCTTCTGATTCGGCGACACAGACCTCGAGCGGCAGGCTGTAGGCTTTCCCCAGTGCTTCTTCGACCCGGGTCAGCATATAACCTACCTGGGGACCATTGCCGTGTGTAATCAATATTTCCGTATCATCGTTGAGAACAGTCGCCAACGGCTGAAGAGTGGTTCGTGCAAAATCAAACTGCCCTGACATGGTTAGCTGGCTACCCTTACCAATGAAAGCATTGCCTCCGAGACTGATGATAATTCTTTTCACCGGCTATTCCTCATTGTTGAATTAACAACCCAAAACAGCGTTGGGACCCCGGTCTGGACTAATAAACGAATCGGGCTATGAATCCTGCCCATGAACCGTGACCCGGCTTCCAATCCATTGCATAAATACCATGAGGACAATGTAGACGCCAACAGAGAATGCATAAGGCAGTACCGGATCGATCTGGTACATCGCGCCACCCAGCAACGGCCCCAGCGTAAATCCGAGAGGTCCACATGAACCTGCGACACCAGCCACCGAACCCTGTTCTTCGGCAGAAACCGCAAGCGAGGCACCTGCCATGAATCCCGGCCCGGCAAGCCCCATGCCGAATCCCAATATCATCATACCAAGGGTCAGCATTAACTGGCTTTGAAACACCGCCATAATGCTAAAGGCCACAATAAGAATGGGTATTGCAAGTTTCAGTAATGTAAAAGGTGCAATTTCCAGTCGCTGAACCACAAAACCCTGAGCCACCAGCGAACATCCTGCAGACAGCATCATCGCGAATCCAAATGTCCTGGCAGTTTCACCGGCACTTAAGTCAAGGGCATCCTGGAAGCGAAAACCCATAGTTTGCTGAACCAGTGCAAAGCCCATAAACATCAGAATACCCACTGTGATAAAGGGCAGAATTCGCCTGTCTGTGTATTTCAATCTGGAATCGGAACGGCCGGGCTCCCAGTGTTGTGGCGGTTCAGGCAGAAATCGCCAGACAAATAGCCCGTTTAACAAAGCCAGTCCTGCCATAATCCACAGTGGTGCAAGCAACGAGATGATTGCAAGCCCGCTAACGGCAGGTCCGAGAATTGCGCCAAGATTATTCGCTGCGCCCGCAGCTCCCATACCTTTGGTTCGCGTATTGAGATCAGTAATATCAGCCATATAGGCAGTGGATGCAGGCATGGTGGCTGACATAACCGCCGCATGCATGATCCTCGTCACAACCAATGTTATAAATAAGGGCAACCCGAGGAGCATACCCGAAAGCCCAAGGCTCAGAGCCGAATTAAATAAAACGGTACCCACTGTAAACCCGAACAAACCAATTAACATGACCCGTTTCCTTCCCCACTGATCGCTCAGACGCCCCCACAAAGGTGCGACAAGGAAGACGGTCATGGACGAGGCTGCAATGATGCTGGTGATCTGAAATTCGGAAAGTCCCAGTTCACGCCCCAGGGGCGCAAGTATCGGGAACAATACCGAGAATCCCATGCCAACGATTACCAGTGACGCGAGCAGAATCCTGCGGGCATGCATATTCTTAAATTCTTGCAAACTTATGACCTTGTCTATCGATCGCTTGATTGAAAACAGGAAATTTGAGGAGAGTGGAAGTGTTTAAGCTACATCTCGTGACAAATATTTTTCCAGTATAACACCTCAACATCCAATCGGTGATCCGGCAGTTGAGATTGACGCGCCGTCGAGACTTATTTACGCTGTGTCTTTCCCCTACCCTGAGGCGGCAATGGAGATTTCACCAGAACAGATTTCTTTTTTTAAGGATAACGGCTATCTCTTAATCAAGAATCTCCTTGATCCTGAACTCTGCGCCAGGGTGAGGGATCAAATGTGGGAATCACTTCCATCGGGTAGCCACCTGAACAGGCATGATATCAGTACGCATGTCGGTCCCCTGAAGGATAAAGACTTCAGTGATGATGTTCTGAATTTGCGAGATGGATACCGCTGGCAGGTTCGGGAATTCGGCACTGATCCCCTACTGGTTGACCTGGTTTATAATCCTCGAACTTGTGTAATTGCAGAACAGCTACTCGGTAAGGGTATGCTTCAGCCACCGACGGTTGGCGGGATGCCAATGGGTTCCGAGGGTTCAGCATGGCCCAACGGCCCCGTAGATCCGGCTATCGGTGATGGTGCCAGGGGGGTATATTGCACCCTGCCCTATGGAGACAAGGCAAGGCAACCCGACCATCTGCACACGGACGGACATCCTTTTAACCTTGGCATGGTCGGACTGATTCACGACGTCCCGCAGGATGGAGGTGGATTCAAAGTCTGGCCGAAATCTCACCGCCGGTTATATCCAACTTTCCAGATGCAGTACGATCAGCCCCGTATTCCTTATTATCAGCACATGCCGAGTTATAAAGGCATCATTCATTCTCCTGCCTATCTCCAGGAAGTCGAAGCAATAATGGCTGACACGCCACCCGTCGATTGTTGGGGTGAAGCTGGTGATGTCGTCTTCTGGCATCACAGACTCGCCCATATGGCAGGTCATAATTATTCAAATGTGATTCGCCAGGCAGTACTTTATGATTTTACCCGTACGGATCTGGATACCTGCAGAATGGATGCTCCCCAGGAAAATATGTGGCGGGATTGGTCTGAAGAAGTTCAGAATTTACAAACAGGCTATTCAGATGAATTCGCCCGAAGCCAGCGACTTATCACTCCTGATTCGTCTGCTTGAAAGGTGAATGCCCTTCCATATAGTCTATTTCCTCGTCGATATAATCCCGCTCCTGCTCAAGGAAAGTGAAGACCGCATCCCTGAAGGATTTATTTACGATCCAGTGAGCACTGTAGGTATGTGTCGGCAGATAGCCCCTGGCCAATTTATGTGGGCCCTGAGCACCTGCCTCAACGCGATTTAATCCCTTTGAAATAGCAAACTGGATCGCCTGGTAATAACAAACTTCAAAATGCAGAAACGGATGATGCTCAATGCATCCCCAGTTGCGGCCAAACAGGCAGTCGCCACCGATGAAATTGATCGCACCTGCGACATATCGATCGAGTCTTTTGCACATTACCAGGAGAATATCATCTGGCATTCTTTCGCCCACCAGCGAGAAAAATTCGCGGGTTAAATAGGGTGAACCCCACTTACGACTGCCGGTATCAAGATAGAATCGATAGAAAGCATCCCAGTGACGTTCTTTGATATCGGACCCTG
>CAZJRI010000058.1:0-10849 GCA_964548025.1 uncultured Pseudomonadales bacterium | reverse complement strand
CTACCCCGCTTTCTCCTGCGATTCTGCGTTCACGCCTGATATTCTTTCGCTTTTTTGAACTTAGCTGCGCGAGAAATTCATCAAAGTTCCGGTAGTTGTCATTTACCCAGTGGAACTGTTTATGAGTCCTCTGCAGGAAGCCCAGATCACCCATCCTTTCATATTGCGATTGGGTCGGGAAAGTCACATGAACCGATGAGACTTTAAGTTTCTCAGCAACCTGCATTACGCCGGAAACAAGACAGTCTTCAACCTCTTTCTTGTCTCTGTTGGCTGCTACGAGCAACCTGCGACCCGTTGCTGGCGTAAACGGAATTGCGACCTGTAGTTTCGGATAGTAGCGACCACCGGATCTTTCAAAAGCATCGGCCCAGTTGTAGTCAAATACGTACTCACCCTGGGAATGATTCTTGAGATACATGGGAACAACGCCCGAGGTCTGATCTTCTTCATCTTCGAGCATCAGGTGATAAGGCGCCCAGCCCGTTTCTGCCACGGCAGAACCGCTTTCTTCAAGGGCGTTTAAAAACGCAAACGATACGAAGGGATCGAATGGGGTGCGGCCATCCGACGTGCTGGCTTCCAGGGTACTGCCTTCCGGGGCACTGGCACCAGTCGTATCGCCCACCGGCGTACGACCAAATGGATTAGCGCACTTGTCCCAATCACTCTGGCCTATCTCAGCAATAGTTCCTACCGCACTTAGTTTATACGCCATCTAAGTCTATCTTGATCTGCTTATAGCATTTCACCGGCAATTAGCTCGAAGGCTTCGGGCTGGCCTGCGCCTATCAGCATACTACTGACATGGCCGTCTATTCCCGCCTGTTTCCAGGATTTAAGCCTTTCTTTAATATGTTCTGCCGGACCGACGAGATGACAGGCATCTACCAGTTCATCCGGAACCGCTGCCATCGCTTCATCCTTCTTTCCGGCGAGGTATAGATCCTGGATCTTCAGCGCTGCATCTTCAAAACCGAGCGCCTTTGCGTAGTCGTTATAAAAATTCTTGTCTCTTGCACCCATACCGCCGATGTAAAGTGCCATATTGCCCTTTACCGGCATTCGACAGGCATCAAATGTCGTCACCAAGGATACAGGTTACAAACGGCGCTATATCGTAGTCCATCAGTGACCGGCCGCCCTTGTTCAGACCCTTCAGGATTGCACCCTCGAATACGTCAAATCTCTCCGGGTTCATCCAGATTGGGAATACGCCATCAGCAACTTCTGCGCTACCTTCCAGACCACGAGGGGTAATTGAGGCTGTATAAATGGGAATCGATGTATCAGCCTGCAAAATGCTCTTCAGCGGTTTACCCAGGCCGGTACCGTCATCTCCCGTATAAGGCATACTGTAGTGAAATCCCTGATGCTCAACCGGTGCTTCTCTCGCCATAATCTGTTTTACGATTGAGACATACTCCTTTATCCGGGTTACCGGTTTTCCATAGGCCATGCCGTGCCATCCTTCCACCACCTGAGGACCGGAAGCCCCCAGACCCAGAATGAATCTGCCATTAGAAAGCTGGTTCAGGGTCATTGCCGTCATCGCGGTGCAGGCAGGCGTTCGTGCGGGCATTTGCATGATCGCGGTACCTACTTTGATCTTTTCAGTCTGAGCCAGAATCCAGGTAGCCGGAGTTACTGCATCTGATCCATATGCCTCCGCCGTCCAGACGGAATCGTACCCCATACTTTCGACCTGTTTTATTCTGTCAATATCCAGATTAATAACCTTACCCGAATATCCTGCTAGTAGGCCAAGTTTCATGCCATTACCCCTTTGTATATTTGTTAGTTAATACTTGTTAGTTAATATTACTTACTAAAATGAAAAATTATTGCCCGTAAATGCACCATAGGTAGCATCACAATCTTCCGGCGAGATACACGAGATGATATGAGTCGTTATCCCCATCTCTGCATACTCCCTTACTCTGTCCTGGCATTCTTCTTTGGTACCCAGAAGAGCAATATCATCCACCAGTTGATCGTTGAGCGCGCTGGTCGTCTTCTCTCTGTCTCTGGCTGCCCAACCTTCTGAAATTTCCCTGGCAACGTCCTCATAGCCTGACCAGGAGAGGAACGCGTTATATACCGGTGTCGCGTAGTAGGGGGCAAAATGCGCTCGAATCTGATTACGCGTTTTTTCCCTGTCTTCCGACACGATCACCTGGTGACGGCAGACAATTTCAATATCTTCCAGTTTTTTACCCGCTCTATCAGCGCCTATTTTAATATGTTCCATCATTCTGGGCAGTGCATCCTTGGGGAACAAATTCACGATCACACCGTCACCGAACTCCGCCGCGGTTTCGAGCATCTTGCCACGAAGTGCAGCCATATAAACAGGCTGGGCTCCCGGTTCAAGCGGTAGTTGCCTGTATCCCTTGCTGAACACGGTCTCACCTTCAAAGTCTGTTTTTTCCCCGGTCAACATCTGTTTAACCAGTTGGGTCGTTTCTTTTACGCGACTGAGCGGCTTCTCAAACTTCTGGCCATGCCAGTTTTCCATCATCACCTGACTGGAGGATCCCAGACCCAGGATAAAACGACCGTTGGATAATTGGTGAAGGACATGAGCAGTCGACGCAAGAATAGCCGGTGTCCTTGAGAATACGGGTATAATCGCAGTACCTATACGACAGCGATTGGTATTTAGTGCAACTGCAGCAGCCGTTGTTAAAGCATCGACGCCATTTGCATCAGCGAACCATAGATCATCATATCCTTCAGCCTCTGCCCACTTGGCAATTTCAATAGTGGGATGTACGCCATCCGGATCAGGTAATGTCAATGCGGTTCTCTGAGGAACTGCCATAATAGTCTCCTAAGGTATTTTATTCAGCCCTTGCCTATGAAACTCTCGACAAGGAATTAGTCAATTGACTGTCGCCAAACCTGCGAATTCATCATGTCTGATAATGAAGCAAGCTCGATTCGCCAGGGTGTCAGTTTAAGAATCCCCAATGAGGGGTCTAAAGGGTCAGACCAGATCATCTTCAGATCGTAACCCAGCGGCTCTGGTGTATCTTTGAACAGATCCCAGATCCTTTGTTTGGTTTCTTCCGAGTCATCCCATTCAGCTTTACAGTCGACATAAATCTGCTGGTGATCAGGATCCCAGTACGTTAACGATGCGAATGGATTGTTCGCCAGGTGTTTTTCCTTGAAGCTGGTTCGACCTGTTGCAATCCAACCACAGGTACCTTCCCAGATCGGGTGCAAAATTCTCGACCTTGGCCTGCCTTGACGATCAACCGTTGCAAAAGTACACCAGACAATTTTCGCCACCCGTTTTTGAAATTCTTCCTCTATTACTGAAAAATTCTCAACTTCCACTTCCTCCTCCTTAAACGGCCCCCGTACTAATCCGTTATATAATATCAGCACTCGTTAACTTGTCATCACCAGAGCTGTCTGGTTCGGGACCCGCCGGTTCGGGACCTTCCAGTCCGGGCCGATAAAGTTTCTTCTTCTCCTGTTTGGTCCTGGTGCCTGTTCTCTCGTACTTGCTGGCTGAATCAAAGGTGGGTTCAGCGAGAAGCTTAGCGCCAAAGGATTTTTGTCTTTGCAGTTCCGGGACTTCACCGTAGTTGGTCGTTCTCTGTTCTGGAATTCTGCCAAGTCCCCGGATGATTTCCTCCATCTCCTCCGGTGACGTTTCCTGACCATGGCTGGCGCCGGCCGCCCGGGTGATTGTTTCGTTCATCAGCGTTCCGCCCAGATCATTCACTCCTGCCTGTAAACAGGCACGAACTCCGTCATGACCCAACTTGGTCCATGAAGCCTGAATATTCTTGAAATAAGGATGCAGTACCAATCGTGAAATAGCGTGAATCAAAACAGCTTCCCTGAATGTCGGTCCCTTACGAGCGCCGCCCTTCAGGTAGATTGGTGATTCCATGTGTATGAACGGAAGAATTACAAATTCAGTAAACCCGCCTGTTTTTTCCTGTAATTCCCTAACGCGTAATAAGTGTCGCGCGACATGTTCGTACCGCTCAATGTGGCCATACATAATTGTTGCTGTGGTATTGAACCCCTGTTTATGTGCTGCTTCCATGACCTCGAACCACTGGGCCGTATTGATTTTGTCCGGGCATAGTGTCTGTCTGACTTCATCATCCAGAATCTCGGCAGCCGTTCCTGGCAGTGTCCCAAGACCTGCTTCCTTTAGCTCCTGAAGGAATTCATCGATACTCACCCCCAGTGTATGGGCACCATGCCAGACCTCCAGCGGAGAGAAAGCATGCACGTGCATATCCGGTACAACTTGTTTGATACTATGAACGATATCGATGTAGGTTTTACCCGTATATTCAGGGTGGATGCCACCTTGCATACAGACTTCCGTCGCACCTCTGTCATAAGCTTCCCTGGTGCGTCTCATTATTTCTTCATGCGAAAGATCATAAGGCCGTCCCCGCAGGTTCTCACTCATCTTTCCTTTTGAGAAGGCACAGAACTGGCACTTAAAATAACAAACGTTCGTATAGTTAATGTTGCGATTGACGCAGTAGGTAACGGTGTCTCCCGCCACCTTTTTGCGAATTTCATCAGCCGCCTGACAGACCCTGCTGAAATCGTTTCCTCTGGCCTTAAAAAGACGAACAATTTCATTCTCACCAAGTACCCGCTCTTCACCAGCCTTTTTGAGAATATCCCCAATATCACCGCTTACCGGCGATGTCGCAATCGATGTGACCCTTGCCAGGTCACCCTCGGGGGGTTTAACCACCTCTCCTGCCGACCAATTTTCTACACGCGCAAATCCCTGGCCATCGATGGCTCGTCGAACGTGGGATGCCAGTTCGGGATCCTGCCATTGCTCAACATCCATGGCATAGTCTGGATAGATTGCCAGCCTTTCAATCAGTAATTTACCTGCAAGGGCTGTTTCGTCAGCCAATGTACTCAGGTGGGGCCAGGGTGCCTCAGGATTGACGAAGTCGGGTGTAACCGGTGACACACCGCCCCAGTCATTGATTCCTGAATCAACTATTTGCGATAGCACACCGGGACTCAGATTTGGCGGTGCCTGTACGTTCATCTTCTCGCCAAAAATAATTCTCGCCAATGCGATTGTCCAAAGCAGTTCATTCAAATCGGGTTCCGGTGCATTCGCCATGAGCGTCTCAGGCTTTGCACGGAAGTTCTGAATGATGATTTCCTGAATGTGACCATTGGCTCGGTTCAGCTCTCTTAGCGCAAGCAGGCTCTCTATCCTCTCGATACGGGTTTCACCTATGCCGATTAAAATCCCGGATGTAAACGGCACCTTGGCCTCACCGGCAAGTCTCATCGTTTCAAATCTGTGCTCCGGTATCTTGTCGGGTGAACCGTGATGGGGCATGCCTTTTTCTAATAATCTCTCAGATGCCGATTCCAACATGATCCCCATCGAAACGGATACCTTTCGCAGATCTGCAATTTCTGCTGCCGTCATCAAGCCCGGATTCAAGTGAGGAAAAATGCCGGTCTCATTGAATACAAGCTCTGCCATGTCATGCAGATAAGACAGGGTAGAGTCCTGCTTCAGATCTTTTAGCCCCTCCCTGGCACTCTTGTATCTCAGTTCGGGTTTATCTCCCAGTGTGAATAGCGCTTCTTTACAACCGGCCCTGGCACCTTCTTCTGCTATTTTCAGCACTTCATCCGGCGTCAGAAAAGGTGCTTTGAGCTTTCGGGGGACCTGAGCGAAAGTACAATAATGACAAACGTCACGACAAAGGTGCGTTAATGGAATAAATACCTTGCGCGAATATGAAACCGTATTCTGATGACCTCTGTCCCGGATGACCGATGCAATACTCATCAGTGAAGCGGTGTCATCGGAATGCGCCAGCTTCAGTATCTCTTCATCAACCAGGGGTTGTAACAGCGCCTTTTCAAACAGGTCCTCAAGCCCACTCATACTGTTAACCTCTGTTCTTCTTCACCCAAAAGATCAGCGAGAATGCCACTGGATTCCAGGAATCGCCAGGTACTCGTATTCAAATTGTTCTTCTTCAATTCCGTTGCAAGCCGGGACAGGTCTTCCGGGGTATCAACATCTAGACCGATGCCTGGCAACTTTGCCACAGAGGGTTCAATATTTCTCTTCCTGGCGAGACGAAGATGTCTTCTGAAGCTGTCTTCACCGAATCCGAATTCCATACAATCCGGTGGTGAACAAACCACACAGTTTGAGCCACCAAGATCGTGTGCTGGAACTATCATGAACTCCGGTTCAGATGATAATCCGATGCCATCCAGAACGACTTCGAGTTCTTCGGCAGTCACCAGTGGAACATCCCCCGGCAGGAATACCATAACCGGGACTCCCTCTTTGGCAAGTTGTTCACCCGCAGAGGTAACAGCCGCAATAAGACCTGGCGACTCAGGTTCTGCCATTACCCTGGCTGAGAACTGACGGGCGAGTCGTGCAACCGTTTCATCCCTCGTAACGACCACGACCTCATCAATTCTGTCGCAGGTTGTCGCGGCTTCGAAAACATCCTCAACCATGGCCTGGAACAACTCACGACGCTGATCCCCGGACAATAGTCCGCTGAGACGTTGTTTGGCATCAACGAGTTGCTTGATTGGAATTACAAG
This sequence comes from uncultured Pseudomonadales bacterium, assembly GCA_964548025.1. Classification (GTDB taxonomy): domain Bacteria; phylum Pseudomonadota; class Gammaproteobacteria; order Pseudomonadales; family Azotimanducaceae; genus JAHRVQ01. The sequence continues at coordinate 4,246 of CAZJRI010000058.1, read as the reverse complement.
GGATATTTTCATCGATCAAATTTGGCTAATTTGCGGGGACTAACATTATCATGACTGGCCACCCGGGTGATAGTCGCGGCACCTGTCCAAACAATGACAATTTGTAAGGGTATTCTGAGCATTTACGCTGCGCCAGACCGCTTATGCCGCCATCTCGATACCAAACTTCAGGCAGGATCGGGCCAGATCTATTCGGTCCTGTAATGACACCATTACGGTAGAAGTTACCAGTGTCCGGATACCCAGTGCTTCAATATCTGCTTTCATCGCTTCATCAGCATTATCAATCACGAATCCATCGATCCTGCCCTGATAGTGCCTGGCGACTGCCAGGGCAGTCTGCGGCATTCCCAATTCCTGCATCATCTTCGCAGCAGGCCCTTTGATTGCTATACCACCAACTATTGGGCTCACTGCAATAATTGGCGCACCCGATTCGCGCATGCTTTGCATGACACCCGGTATTTTCAACACAGGATCGACACTGACAAATGGGTTAGAAGGACAAATCAAAATGCACGCCAGGTTTTTGCTGCTCATAGCTTTCGAGAAACCGGCGCTCGGTACTGCCTTGTCTATCCCGTTGAACTCAAAACCGGTAACTTTCGGCTCACATTTATCCCGGACAAAATAGTGCTGAAATGCCAGAGTTTCACCACCTTCAATATGAACACGGGTAGCAACGGTTGAGTCTGACATCGGTATAACCGGGTGCTTTATTGCAAGTGCATCACATAGTTGCAAGGTTGCCTCAGACAGCGACCTTCCACTTTTAAGTATCTCTGTGCGAATAGTATGGGTAGCAAGATCACGATCACCCAGCCGAAACCAGGTTTCTCCACCGAGGTTTTCAAGCGCTGCCAGAAAGTTCCAGCTTTCGCCAGCCTGCCCCCAACCCACTTCCTTGTTGCTCAGTTCCGATAATGTGTACATGACCGTATCAAGGTCAGGGCAGATAAAAAGTCCTAGATGCTCAAAGTCATCGCCTGTATTCGCGACTATATCTAGCTGTTGGGGAGCTAATACTCTGGACAATCCCAGTGCGAGTTTTGCGCCACCCACGCCGCCGGAAATTGCCAGGCAGGTTTTATCGTCAGAGAGCATTATCGAAACAGATCCATCTCTTTTGGCCGGACCAGCGGTTGCACTCCCTGAGCCTCAGGTTCATGCGGCTCTATTGGTTTATAACCACGCACCAGTACCACCGGGGTTTTTTCAATCGTTTGACCCATGACCAGAGACGCACCGGCAGCTAGTTCATCTGCCGCTGCAACCTGTGTAACCATGAGTTCTCTCCCATATATATCAGTCCCGCCAATATAGTCTTCAAGCGCAGTGAAACCAGCTACCCCTATCGCAAGACCGAGGGATCCATTTCGCCAGGCTCGCCCAATGCTGTCATTAATAATGACACCGACGGTAACGCCCAGTTTCTCGAGAATCGACTCGCGAATTCTGCGGGCACTCAGATCCGGATCAACCGGAAGCAGCAGACAGGTATGGTCGTCATCGTCTCCTTCGTGATTAATATTGGATTGATCTATCCCCGCGTTTGCCTGCACAAAACCCAGTTTCTGCTCAACTATCAACACGCCCAATCGCTTTCTGACAATCTCGTTTGATTCATCCAGAATTGCCTGGACCTTTCTGGGATCCTTGTCGACTTCAATTGCAATCGTTTCAGCCTCGGCGCTGGGATTCACTTCTCGAAGATCGAGGTATCGATTTTCGGCTTTCGAGATTATCTTCTGTGCAATGACAATGACATCATCGTTCTGGATACCATCCCCTGATGCTTCCGCGGCAGACATAATGAGCTGAGCCACATCATCGTCCGGTTCCACCATCGGGATACCTTTTAAGCCAATAAGGTGAAGATCCACATCTACTCCGAAACCGGTTCACCGGTAATGACAATTCCTGATCCTTCAATGCCATGATGCCGATTGATAGAAATCAAAATAGAGGTCAGCGCTTCCGCTGCCGCCGCGTTTGCAAGTGGTCCGGCATGCCAACCTCGCAGCCCCACTGCCTTAACCAGTTCGATCACCGTATCTCTCGCCGCACGCTTGTTTCCTGTGACCAGCACGTCACAGTCAATTTTATGATCTTCCTGCAAGTGGACTGCCCCCACGTTCTGAAAAGCTGATACCACCTGGACCTCGTCTCCTAGTAATTCCTGTGCCATAACCGCTGCCGAACCTTTCTCCGGTAACTGTACCGTACCCACCTTTGGTGGTACGAGCGGTACCGTCACGTCAATCAGAATCTTACCTGATAAGCCGGATCTGACTGTTTCCAGGGTGCTGAGCTGATGTTCAAAAGGAACAGTCAATACAACCAGATCGGCCTGTGTGGCGGCATCAAGATTTTCATGTCCCGTCACATTCAGATCGGGAAACTCAGCCAGCAAAGCTTCTGCTGCTGCCTTTCCCTTTTCCAGTGTCCGGGAACCAATAAGAATTCTATATCCTGCCCGTGACCACTGTCTGGCGAGACCACCGCCCAGATCACCTGTACCACCCAGGATTGCGATTGACTCAATCTTGTCTGCCATACTGCTTTACCAATTCAAAAAATAGCGTGTGATTATTCCTTAATCCGTATGAGCAGACAACAATATTGCCAGTACGCGGCTAAAGGCTCTTTATGAAGAGCCGCTGAGGGCTCTTTATTTCAAGAGCCGCTGAGGGCTCTTTACTTTAAGAGCCGCTGAGGGCTCTTTACCTTAAGAGCCGCTGAGGGCTCTTTACTTTAAGAGCCGCTGAGGGCTCTTTACAAAAGATCAAGAGCCGCTGAGGGCTCTTCTATCAAATTCATTCTGGATCAGGACGATGCATTGCGAGGCATGCAGCATTACCGGGCCGAGTGAAACGCTCTTTACCCCTTGCCTGTTCATTGATTTCGCGGTTTTTCTGGGCATGGGAACGTGGTCGGTTAATAGAAAGACAGCGTCATCTGCAAGGTTCAATGAGCGTATATCATCACCTTTCCTGTCGAGCAGGAAAACCGGGCGATCCTGAACTCTGGATTTCACCAGATGCTCAAAGCTTGTTGACTGAACCTGCAATCCACTTGAGAGCGTTCTCGTTTCGTCCTTCTTCATCAACTCAGATGCTGTCAGACACTCTATGATGACATTTAAAAGCCCGGATTCTGTCTTATCAGTCAGAGATCCGAGAGAGTCACCGGGAAAACGGATCACCCTCGAGAAGTCCCTGGATTTTTCAAGGACAAGCGTCAAATCCGTATCATGTCGGTGTCCTTTTGAAATAAACAGGCTGTTAATGATGATTTGAGCCAGATACTCAGGATGAGCACCCGTCCCCACTGATTGACGAAAATGTGCCGGATCCGTTGGCGCCGCATGTGCCCGGACTATATATTCAGGCATTTTTCATACTCGAAGCCACGTCTGCCGGTACTTCAACCAGATTCCCAGGTCGTATCTGAGGTGTGCTTGAATCGCTCATTTTCCTTTTGATTTCATTACCCGGGTTATCTGATGGATTTATTGCCTCTCCAACTTCTCTCCGGACCTGATGGCACAAGCTCTGACCGAGGACCGATCTGAAATGTATCATAGAATTCAGTTTTGTTGTGGCATCGAACCACCAGGTTCCCTATGCTGGCTCAACCAGTATCAGCGTCTTCGTCGTATCAGAGACCAGTATCAGAGAACAGAGAAGTAAAATCCCTTGAATCAACAAAACACCCAACTTGCCTGGTATACAGGTGGCAATGCATTCTGGATGTGTGCATTCAGCATGCAACAACTTCTGATTACGTGGATTCTGGTCGGCATGCTGCATGAAACCCCCGAGCGGGTTGGCATCGCACAGATGTTGATTGGCATTCCGGGTCTCATCTTTATGTTGTGGGGCGGTGTCATGGGTGACCGGCTGGATGGCCGACTTCTGCTTGTCCGGGTTCATTACCTCAGTGCCATTCCCCCTCTCATCCTTGCCTTTTCGGCCTATATCGGTGCCCTCGGCTATTGGGTTTTGATAATCACCTCACTAGCCAGCAGCCTGCTTAACTCGTCTTCTGCACCGGTTCGAAATACGATCTTGAATGCCGTTGCAGGCAGGAATCTGCAATTCGCAATCAGTCTCTCGACAGGTATAGGTTCCATGGCAGCTATTGTAGGCACAAAACTTGGAGGAGAACTGGAGAATCTGGGACTTGGATTCGTCCTGATCACACAGGCGCTTGTATTCATCTTCGGTGGACTCATGACGCACCA
>CAZJRI010000057.1:25178-29880 GCA_964548025.1 uncultured Pseudomonadales bacterium | reverse complement strand
AAACTTCCATACCCAGCCATCCTCCGCATCATCATATTCGATTGAATGACGAGCGATATGGTCGACGATATACTGGTTGTCACACTGCTGAGGTGGCTGCAAACGGAATCTGGACTGGGCAATCTCGCGACTGGGGTATATCTTCGGCTTGGCCCAACGTTCCAGTTGGGGATCTCTCTCCTCCACATCGTCAGGATGCCGCACGCCAGAATCAACCAAAATCAAGGCCTTGAAACGATCAGGATATTTAGTCACCACCCGCTGCGCCATCATGCCACCGAAACTATGGGCAACCAGCACAGTATCTTTCGGCATATCTTTCGTATCAGCCACTGCCAGGATTTCTTCAGCGAAGGTGTCATTAGAATAAGCTTCACGATGATCACTGTCTCCCATGCCCGATAAATCCAGTGCAACGGTTTGATAATCATCCTTAAAGGAAGGAGCAATAAAATCCCACCAATGAGCATGTGCATTATGTCCATGCACAAACAGAAGCCCGGGACTCGACGGTTCACTCCAACTCAGGTAGTGAATATCATTGTCTTCAACCTCGACATATCCAGAACTCGACTCAGTTTCAATCGCCTCCCAGAACCAGTCCGGTGTCTCTGCCATGGAACTCTCCTTTATTTACGACAACGACAAAAGGTTACGCTTTATCCAGGTCCTTTATCATCGTCTGAAATTTATCCCAATTGGGTATATTTCTTAAGATGGAAATCCGAATTCCCAAACAGGGTGTCAATCGTAGTAAGTCGTTTAAAATAGTGCCCCACGTTCAACTCATCTGTCATCCCCATACCCCCATGCAACTGGATGGCACTTTGACCGACAAATCGCCCGCCTTTTCCGACCTGTACTTTTAATCCAGATACCGCTTTCCTGGCTAGCACACCATATTCTTCATCGAGACGCATGGCCGCCATGTACAACAGCGACTTTGTCTGTTCGTGTTCTACAAACATATCTACCATTCGATGTTGCAGTACCTGAAACTTGCCAATTGGCTGACCAAACTGTTCTCTTGTCTTGCAGTATTCCACGGTTGTTTTATACAGAACTTCCATGGCACCGACCGCCTCAGCGCCAACCGCCATAATGGCTGAATCGACGACTTGTTCGATCAGCGGGAATGCGTCATCTTCACTACCGATAACAGCACCTGCGTCAACAGTGACGTTGTCAATGGTTACCTCGGATGCTCGCAGTCCATCGACTGTCGCATAGTCACGTTTACTGAGACCATCAGCGTTTGCATCAACGATAAACAAGGTAATACCTTTTGTATCTCTCTGTTCACCGGAGGTTCGAGCCGGTACGACAAAGAAGTCTGCAGAAGGCCCACCCAGAACGACACCTTTGAATCCATTGAGAACGTAACCCTGCCCATCACGTTTCGCACTGGTTGTAATATCTGCAAGGTTGAACCGGGCCTGGGGTTCGACAAAGGCGAAGGCACCTAATTTATCCCCTGAAATGATACCCGCCAAAATGGATTCAATCTGCTCGCCACTACCACCGAATTCTATGAACTTTCCGGCGAGAAGAATGGTGCTGATATAGGGTTCAACGACTAATCCCTTGCCAAATTCTTCCATTAATATCATCGTTTCGATGGGTCCTCCGCCGAATCCCCCTGCATCTTCAGCGAAGGGCAGGCCCAACCAGCCTAACTCGGCAAAACTCTTCCAGGTTTCTCGACTAAAGCCATCTGAGGACTTAAGCAGTTTCTGCCTCTCCTGAAACGTATAATCGTTCTGAATAAATCGCTGCACACTATCCTGCAGTAAGGATTGTTCCTCAGAAAAAGAGAAATCCATACTTTTAGTCCCTCACCAAATCAGCATTCGATGATATTGGGTCAACCACCTCATTACAAGAAGCTGATTCCCTGAAGAGAAAATGACTTCATCAACGGCATTTTACAATTTCTATTGACCACCAATAAGCCCTCACCTATGCTGGCCACGAATAAAAATTCCTGACATTAATGATTCGGAGAGAACAACATGGCTGTTCCCATATCCCCTCAAAAAGCCCCTTATGGCATCGATGTAGAATCGGGAAAAACCTATTTCTGGTGCGCCTGTGGCAAGAGTGCCAATCAGCCGTTTTGTGACGGATCTCACCAGGGAACAGATTTCGTTCCTGTAAAATACGAAGCGACAACATCGAACCAGGTTTATTTCTGCGGTTGCAAATTATCGAAGAACCAGCCTCTCTGTGATGGGACTCACAAAGAAGCCTGATAAAAAGCCGTAGCCAGCGACAAAAATCACGGTCCAGATTATGAAATTCAGTGAATTACTCGACACATCACCAAAGTGGCAACACAAAGACGCCAGTGTCAGACTTCAAAGTGTAAAAAACTCAACCCTGGAACCCGATATTCTTGCCGAACTGGCCAGTTCAGACCCGGACCTGGATGTTCGTCTTAATTCAATCAGCCAGATACGAGACGTCACGGTGCTGATGGGACTGATCAGGTCCGATACACCTGAAGTCAGCTCTGGTGCCATCGAACAATACACATCGGTTATTGGCTCGGATCTTTCCAAATTCAATCTCATCGACGACAAGCTTCCGCCTGCATTACTATTTTCACTGGTGGTTGGCGCTGAGCAGTTGGACATGAAGCACAAAGCCGCTTCGCTGATTTCCGACAAAGATCTCCTAACAAAAATATTGTCTACCCCGAATCATTCCAAGATTCACCAACTCTGTGCAACCACGATATGCAGTGTCGAACCTGGCGATGAAAATACGCTTGAGATACTGCTCAAACAGTTCCAGGACAAGGACAAGAATGTTGCCCGAATCATCAAGGGCAGGCTTCAGTCTTCAAAAAATGCTCGCGAACAGGCAGAAAGTTCAAAGGCAGAAATGGACAAGAACCTGCAAGCGCTGGAAAAACTGGCCGACGGTCAGTACGTTGATGATTTTGAGCGACGCCTTTCGGTTCTTAAAGACAAGTGGCAAAGCTTGCAGCACCAAAGCCCAAGCGCGATCACGTCCGATATCCTACAACGATTTGCGACTGCAATTAGCCTGTGCCAGCAGAAAATCGAAGATCGTGTAAATGAGATAGCTGATCGCACGGCCGCTACAGGTGAGATCATCACCACCCTTGAAACCCTGACAAATTCACTCCAAACATCTGCAGAGAAGATCGACACCGTCGACGATGTAATTTCTGAATTGAGAAAGCACTGGCCAGTCGAACAGGATCTCGCCCCGTTCTATGCCCTGACCGAACCACTTGAAGATCTCTATCGTCACTACCTGAGTTGGTGCAAACTCGAGAAACGATTAGGTTCACTAAAACCCGCAGAGATCAACAGCCAATTATCAAAACTGCACTGGCCGAAGAATTTCTCTGAACCTGCAGAGGTGGCAGTTGCCAGGAAACAGATGGAATCAAGCCTTGAACAGAAAAAGCAGGCACGCACAGATCACAAGGCCAAACTCGAGGATCTTGGGCATCTACTGGATCAGCTCGAAAAAGCAATAGATGAAGGACATCTCAAACCGGCAAACAAACTGCTCACCTCAATAAACAAGTCCCTGGGGGACCTGAACGCACCGCAAAAAGATCAGAATCGTATTCATCAGCTTGAGACAAAACTGAGAGAACTGAGGGATTGGCAAGGCTACGCGACAAATCCAAAAAGAGAAGAACTCTGTTCAAGCATGGAGAGACTGGCAAAAGATCTGACAATTTCACCACAGGAAAAATCACAGGCAATCAAGGAATTGCAGGATCAGTGGAAAAAACTGGGGGCGTCTGACGACAGACAGGCTCAGAGACTCTGGAGTCAATTCAAGAGGCATAGTGATATTGCCTACAAACCTTGTGCGGAGTATTTCGCCTCCCAGAAATTACTTCGTGAACAAAACCTCAGTGAAAGAGAAAAAATATGCACTTCTCTGGAATTGTATATTCAGGAGAATGACTGGGAGCAGACAAACTGGAAGAAAGTCTTCGACATCCTCAACAAAGCACGTCACGAATGGCGGAAGTACAATGATATTCCACGCTCAAAACGTCGAAAAATCCAGGACAGATTTACCAAGGCAATTGACGCCCTCCAGTCAAAAATCAAGGAAGAACAGAATCACAATCATGAAGCAAAGACAAAGTTGATTGAAGAGATAAGAAGTTTCAGCGAAAACGAATTACCCATTTCGGAACTGGTGGAGAAGACCAAAGCAATTCAATCCAGATGGAAGTCCATCGGCATTACGGACCATCGAGTTGATCAAAAGTTATGGAAGCAGTTTCGCGCGGAGTGCGACAGTGTATTTAATCGTCGAGACGAGAGCATAGCCGCCAAAAAAGAACAGGCCAACGAGAAGACAGTCGCCGTCAGAAATCTGCTTGGATCATTTGCCACCGTGCTTCAGAGCGATGAACCAATAAATCAATCTGATATCAATAAGTTCAAGAAGGAATTCAATAGTAAAGAACTACCAAAAGAAGCGAATTCGATCCGGGGAGAATTCAAGCGACTGCTAAAAACAGCGGACAAGATCATCAGTCAGCAAGCACGTTCTTCAAGCATTCAGATGATGTCAGAATTGAAACGACTGTCTGCTATTTGTTCCAGACATGAAAACAAAGAAATAGATCTCGATACCCTCGAGAAAGAGTGGCACAGCGATATCACGCTTGACAAGCCTATGCAGTCCGGCATCGAAC
>CAZJRI010000057.1:0-25168 GCA_964548025.1 uncultured Pseudomonadales bacterium | reverse complement strand
AACAATTGCCGATGAATCAGACGCTGAACGCTTATGTATTCAGCTCGAAATTCTTGCAGGCGTAGAATCACCGCCTGAAAGCGCAGAATCAAGGATGGCTTATCAGGTTGAAAGATTAAATCGAGAGTTATCTCAGGGGAAAAAAGAAACCCGCCCCGTGGAAGTGCAAATACGCGATATTCAGATAAGCTGGTATTGCCTCCCAGCCAATGCCATCAATGCAAAACTACTTAACCGATTCAATCACCTCGAATCGAAGCTCGGGGTGTAGCAGCTAGCTGCTGCTAGCTGCTAGCCGCTGGCTCCTAGCTGCTAGCTGCTAGTGGCCAGTAGCTAGTGGCTAGTAGCCAAACACCCGTTGCGTTAAGACAACCCGATTATTACCCTCGCACCACCGAGCAAAGAATCGCTGATCTCAATATTACCGCCGTATCGCTCTACAATTTCAACCACAACTGCAAGACCAATGCCTTGACCAGGTTCCTGTGAATCCAAACGCGAACCCCGACTCAGAATCTTCTTACGGTCAACCGGCGAGATTCCTGGGCCATCATCTTCTACCACCATGACCAGATCGATACCCTGCTGTTGTCCAATTTCGATACGAACTCGCTTTTGGCCATATTTGCACGCGTTATCGACAATATTCCCCAAAACCTCCATTAGATCCCGCTCATCACCAAAGAATCTGCAATCCTGTTGAATCAGTTCAATCTCTATCCCTTTATCCTGGTACACCTTGCGAAGTGCCTCCACCAGTTTCTCAACAATCGGATGTACCATGATTGATTTTTTTATCAACGTCGAGGAGTCTGATACTGCTTTTTCAAGTTGATAGCCAACGATCTGATCCATTCGCGTAACCTGTTCATCAATGGTTTCCTGGATATCTGTCACTTTCTCACCATTCTTATAGGTTAGCTGGTTCGCCGACCCCTTAAGTATTGCCAGAGGTGTCTTAAGGCTATGGGCCAGATCCGCCAATGTAGTTCTGTATTTCTCTCTCTGTTGCCTTTCGCTGGACAGCAAGAGATTTAGATTTTTTGTCACGCCTGCAATCTCGGCAGGATAATCTCCACCCAGGTAGTCCTGCTTGCCATCCTCGATGGCTTTCAGGTCCCCAGCCAGTTCATTGAGGGGTGCCAGGCCCCAGTTCATCACCAGTGCCTGCATTACGATTAATATCAGGATAACGGCAACCAGTCCTCCCACCAGGTTACTGCGGTAACCGTTGATTTCTCCAAGATAACCATCCATCGATTCAATAACCGCAAATGTATAGCTGGTAGGATTATCTCCTGAACCCAACCACAGCACTTTATAACTAAGAAAGAAGTAACCCTGGTTATCAATACGACCGAACCGATCAGCGCCGGATACAAGATCGGTGAACAAACCCACTGTCTCTTCAGGAGTCAGAACGAGGTCAACGGAAGATGGACTTCGCCATGCTTCTTTGCCCTTTTCATCAAGCACCAACGCAAATAGACCTGAACCAGGATTATTGAATCTGGGTTCCTGCAGAACCTCTGGTAAATACAGGTCACGGCCTTCTACTTCCATGACAGAAAGCAATCCGTATATCTGAATCAACAATCTTTCCGAGACACTTTCCTCGGCACTGCTTCGGAAGGCCTGATCAAGCACCAGCCCCATCAACCCAAGGAAGGTAAACAGCACCAGGGTCGCTGTCAGCAACAGGCGACCTCTTAGAGAGTAATTTCTAGCTGACATTTCCTTATCAATTCAGATCCAGGGGAAATCGATAACCCTGACCACGGACAGTCTCGATGGGTTTTATACAATTCTCGGGGTCAAGTTTCTTTCGCAATCGACCCACAAAAACCTCGATCACATTGCTGTCCCGATCAAAATCCTGATCGTATAAGTGATCAGTCAGTTCCGCCTTTGAGATCACTTCACCCGGATGCAACATGAGAAATTCAAGCAGGTTGAACTCGAATGCAGTCAGCTCGATCAGATTTCCGTCCACCTGCACACGTTTACCGCGGGTATCCATGTGGATGGGTCCGCTCTCAAGAGCCGGTTTGAATTTGCCGGATGCTCTTCGAATCAGAGCCTCAAGTCTCGCCAGTAATTCCTGTACATGGAATGGTTTCACCAGATAATCGTCGGCACCGGCCGAGAGACCATCAACCTTGTCTTTCCAATCACCACGTGCTGTGAGAATTAAGACCGGGTACTCCTTTCCGTCCTGTCGGATTTTTTCGATAATCTCGATGCCTGAAACTTTCGGAAGTCCCAGATCAATAACAGCGATATCATATTGGTTTTTTTCAGCAATATTGAGGCCCTGCATCCCGTCTGAACAGGCATCGGTCTCATATCCATGACGACCCAGAATTTCCAGTAGCTGATCTCGCAGCGCTTTTTCATCTTCGATCAATAGCAGGCGTTTGCTCATTCGAAGACCTCTGCGTTCATGCCATCAACGAAAACCAATTTTACCACGCCATTATCTGAAAGGATTTTAATGCGATATACAGGAGGTCCGTTGCCTTTGATCAGTTTAACCGAGAGGATCTTACTATCTGGATAATTGCGTTTAATTTTTCCTGCTGCCTGCTGATTACTGACACGGGGTTTTTGTCCACCCTGCAGGATATTCTTCATTGCCGGATTGGCGCGCTCGGCCAGGACTGATCCCGGCAAAGACATGCCGAATAACACCAGAATCAGAATCAGAAATGCGCGCATTTTTATCTCCAGAGCTCCGCAAAATTTATGGTCGACTAGTTTACCGGTGAAACAGCCAGGCGAAGTTTGATGGTATCACCTGGATCCGTATCTGTGCGAGTCGTATAGGTTTCATTATTAAACCGGTATCTTACCCTATATCCCACAACTCTCTCCTCCTGGTGATATTCGTGAATCGTTTCACATACCTCCTCTGTCTCATAGACCGGATGCGAACGATTTTGATGTGCGATTGAACTTCCGAGTGTGCCACCCAGTACAGCACCAAGCACAGCCCCAACCTTTTTATTCTTGTTCGAATGACCCACCGCATTGCCGATAGCTCCACCCACAAGCGCGCCAACAACTGTACTCACCCCATCATCACCATGACGTGCGCGATGGACAACTTCCTGATCCCAACATTCCTCTCTTGGGGTTGATATTCTGATGTTCTTTACGATTGGCACAGATTCGATCACGGTGCCGTAGTCATAGGAAAAATCCGGCCCGGCAAGCGCGGAAAACGAAATCAGTGCCGAGTATGAGAGACACGCAATTCCCGATAAGTTCATTTCTGATCACCTTGTATTCCTTAATATGATCAAAAGATTAACCATCCGCATCTGAATCAAAGCTGAATGAGTATCAATAAAACGGAAATCAGCCAATAAACGAGTGATCTGTGCCCAACCTGAGTGTCAGGTCTGCCTGAGAGGGCATTCGCTTGAGCATATCCAACGTGATTCGCTCGTAATGCATGACGAATCGTCGGGTGTCTTCAATATTCATGATCCTGCTTCCTGATGACAATGACTGTTCCTGCTGCCATCGCCAGGTCAGAACGGAGTCCATATCAGGCACTGCAAGAAAAATCGACAGATCCGTACTGAACACACCCTGGTAATCAGCTAACCTTTCGTTGATATAACGTCTCCAGCGTCCGTCCTTATCTTCTCTTTCTTCAAGTTCATTCACCGCTTCAGACAATTCACCCTCAGGCACCGGTTTTGCGCCCCAGCACCAGCCTTCGCAGATCACGATTTTGATTTGGCGGGTAGCTACCGCTTCTTCGCCACCCCGGTCATCTTCAGCCTTGTTGAACCTGGGCAGCAGGGTAGTCTCGGACTTTTTAATTTCCTCAACCACCGTCGCCAGCCGTTTGACATCGTGAGTACCAGGTACGCCCCGTGTAGCCAATAGCGGATGTACGGACTGGGCAAGTTCAAGACGCTCATCCCTGGTTAGATAGAAATCATCTAAAGAAAGCAGCAAAGCTGGGAGACCGAACTTATATTCAAGCGATTCCTTCAGCAGATCGGAGAATGTGGATTTGCCACTTCCCTGGGCGCCGGATATACCGAGGAATAACTTCCCATTTATGTTTTTTTCAGCTTCTTCAGCGACCCAGTCAGCAGTTCTGAGCAGGACTTCAAGGTACGAAATTGGCAGTTCAATATCCCGCTTCCTGCATAAGCCCTCAAACCATTCCCGGTTGGCGTTGTTCATGCAAATTCCCTGTTAAAGGGCGGTAATGCATCAAGCAGCAATGACCCATATCGCTGGCTAACCAGTCGACGATCTAGAATCGTTACCGTTCCCCTGTCGGTTTCAGTGCGCAGCAACCGTCCACAGGCCTGGACCAGACGCAGGGCTGCATCGGGGATCATAACCTCCTGAAATGAGTTGCCACCATTGTTCTCAATCCATTCACTTAAGGTTGCCCCAACCGGGTCATCAGGAACGGCAAACGGGATCTTCACGATAATCACATGATCACAATAACTGCCAGGCAGATCGATACCTTCGGCAAAACTCGCCAATCCAAAAATGATGCTTGATTCTCCGGAATCAATTTTCGCCTTATGCCGGGACACAATTTCTGCCTTTGAGAAGCTGCCCTGGCTCAGTACACTCTCCATAAATTCCGCAGGCAACGCATCACTGACTCGATACATCTGACGCCATGATGCGAACAGCACGAGCCCACCGCTTGCTTCACTTAGTATTCCAGGAAGCATCTCTGCGACAAGATCGTTGTGATCATCCGCTTCTCTCGGATCGACATGCATTCGAGGAATGGACAGAGTCGCCTGCTCAGAAAATCTGAATGGGCTTTGAAGAACCCGGAACCTGTTATCCTGTGAAAGACCGATACGCTTTTGAAATCGAGAAAAGTCCGCCCCCATCGCCAGCGTTGCGGATGTGACGACTGCCCCAAAACAACGTGACCACAACAGTTCATCCAGTCTGGCATCAATAGCAATTGGGCTGACCTGAAGAGTCAATTCATCTCCATCACGGAAATTTATCCAGCGTGCACGGGGTGGTTCCTGATTCGAATCCTCCGCCATGTATTCCTGCCACAGTGAAACAGCACCTTCCATTCTTGCTGTCATTGCGGACACAAGCGACAGCCAACGCTCAAGCTGATCTTTATCCGAGCCCCCAATTTCCGTCATCTCATCTTCAATAGAATTCTGAAGCGCACTCAAATGGCCATGAAGTCTCAGACTAACCTGGTGTAGCATCTCACTCAGTTCACGGTGGGTTGCTTCCACCCGACCACCAGCGAATCGATACCGCAGGTCATCCTCACCACCTGACGCTTCTTCACGAAGGGGGCTGAAAATCTGGATTGCATCTTCCAACAGCTCCACCAGGTCGCGCACGGAATCGTCAAATTGCCTTAATCCTGCAGGCAGGCCACCCACTTCTCCCATTTCATTGGATAGTTGCTTGAGATTTGCAGGTAGTTGTTCCAGCCATGACTGGCTGCTTCTGATTTGAAGAAAATTGGAAAAGTGATTGATTGCCTTGTCAGGCAGATGATGTCCTTCATCGAAGACATAAATCGTGTCTTCCGGAGGTGGCAAAACCGCGCCACCACCCATTATCAGATCAGACATCACCAGATCGTGATTCGTCACAATACAATCGACACGATGAATTCGTTCTCGCGCCCGGTAGAAATAACAGTTTTCGAAGTGCGAGCATTGCCGACCGGTACATTGCACATGATCGGTGCTGATCGGAAACCAGACTTCATTCTCCAGTTCCGTTGTCCAGTTATCCCGGTCACCATCCCACTCTGCCCGACCAAGTTTGGTCAACATGAGTTCGTACAATGCCTGATTCGAAACATCGGCGGGGTACATCTCATCGTCATAGAACGCCAGGCTCTGGTTGCCTGACTGGGAATCCTGCAATGCCTGGTCCAACCGGGAAAGACAAAGATACCGACGCCTGCCTTTGGCCAGAGTAAAGGAGAAGTCGAGACCCGCATGTTTGAGTATGTCCGGCAGGTCAACAAATACAATCTGCTCCTGTAAAGCCACTGTTGCAGTTGATATAACTACTGTTTTGCCCAGTGATTTCGCGATTGGCAAGACCGCAATCGCGTAGGCAATCGTCTTACCGGTGCCAGTACCTGCTTCCACAACACAGACATTGTCTTTCGATATGCGACCCCCTTCTTCGTCCACTTCGATATTGCCAAGTGTATTTGCGATATCCGCGACCATCTGTTTCTGGCAATTTCTGGCCCTGAATCCTTTTGCATCGAGCAGTTTGGTATAGGCGAATTGAATTTCTGTTTTGAGTTCGTCACTCAACATCTATAAGCTCGAAGGATGAAAATGCAAAAGATCATCTTATCACTAGTTCTAGTACTGACCCCAGCATCCCTATTCGGGAAATCGCCTAACCTGGATTTACTGAATTTACCGGAT
Source organism: uncultured Pseudomonadales bacterium (assembly GCA_964548025.1). Classification (GTDB taxonomy): domain Bacteria; phylum Pseudomonadota; class Gammaproteobacteria; order Pseudomonadales; family Azotimanducaceae; genus JAHRVQ01. The sequence continues at coordinate 18,740 of CAZJRI010000057.1, read as the reverse complement.
GGATTTCAGATAGAAATCTATGCTGAGGTGCCGGGCGCCCGGCAGATGGCAATCAGTCCCGCAGGGCATATTTATGTGGGCAGTCAGCGTTTGGGTAAGGTTCATGTCGTCATCGACAAGAATCATGATTACAAAGCTGATGATGTAAAGGTCGTGGATTCCGGTTTATTCTTGCCGTCTGGTGTGGCTTTTCAAGGCGGTCATCTCTATGTTGGTGCCGTAAACAGCATTTTGCGTTACAGAGATATTGATAAATATCTCGATAACCCGGCCAAACCAGAAGTTGTAACGGATGCCCTTCCGGACAAAACCCATCATGGCTGGAAATTCATCAGTTTTGGTCCTGATGGCCTTTTATACGTTCCTGTGGGCGCACCCTGCAATGTCTGTCTGTCTGAGAATCCCTGGTTTGCATCGATTCTCCGTATGGATGTAAGAACAAAAAAACCAGTACCTGAAATCTACGCAAGCGGGATCAGAAATACAGTTGGATTCGACTGGCACCCGAAAACGGCAGAACTCTGGTTCACTGATAATGGTCGTGATCTGATGGGTGATGACAGCCCCCCAGGTGAACTCAACCGAGTGAGTCGAGAAGGCCAGCACTTTGGTTATCCCTTTTTTCACGGGAAGAGCATTCCCGATCCGGAATTCGGTAACAAAGGCAAGACATCTGCTCAGTACGTGGAACCCGAACTCGAACTCGATCCTCACGTCGCCCCACTCGGCATGATGTTCTATACGGGGGATATGTTTCCTGCTGAATACCGCAATCAGATCTTTGTACCCGAACACGGTTCCTGGAATCGGTCGGCTGAAGCCGGTCATACAGGCTATCGAGTCACACTTGGCATGAAAAAGGGCAATTCATTGAGTTACGAGGTCTTTATTGACGGTTGGCTCGGTGACGATAACAAATCCTGGGGGCGCCCGGTTCACCTCCTGCAACTTCCGGACGGTAGTGTGCTTCTCTCAGACGACAAGGCCGATCTCATCTATCGAATTACCTACAAAAACACAGGATTCAAACCTTGACCTGAATCGCGAGTGGCATGAAGATATCACCATGAGGCTTACAAGGCTCTAAAGCGGTAGTATTAACTCAATCTCTAAAATCACGGCGGATACGAAATGAACGAGGAAAGAAGGTCAAGCTCAGACCGGAGAACAAGAGATCGTCGACAGCATGAAAGACGTATCGCGGATATCGGCGTTGACTTTGAACGGCGCCATGAAGACTCAAGACGTGCAGCGACTCGTCGTGAATTTGGACGAAGAACCGACTGAGAAATCAGAATAGGCGAGAAAACCAGCCACCCTTCAGATCTTTTTCACAAGATTTGAACTGTCTGGTATAGATTGTGGAACGATCAGCCACTTTCTTGGACACATCCAGCAACCAGCCTTTCTTTACGTAACTTTTTCTCGCAAATCCACCCTGCCCCTCGTGATATGCAAGATACAGGTGGAATGCATCTGTTTTTTGAATTCTGTTCTTTCGATAACTCTGATCGTTGTACCATCCGACGAAATCAATCGCATCGTCAAATTTGTTTCTGTCTCTACCCCATCCCCCGGTAGATTTTTTGTAGGCCGACCAGGTTTCGTTCGTCGCCTGTGCATATCCAAAGGCGCTTGCAGGTCTCGGTCCCGGGATTATCCACAGAATCTTCTTACGCGGCGGTCGCGCCCTCGCCTGAAATCTTGATTCCTGGTATATGAAAGACATCATGATAGGAATCGATACTCCCCACTTTCTCTGGGACGCCTTAGCATCTTTGTACCAGCCGCGTTTTTCCGTAAATATCTCGCAGATATTCTCGCGGTTTGTTGGTGGAGCAGACGAACAACCTGCCAGAACCAATATTATCGGTAAAATATAGATACGCTTCATACATCATGCTCCCTGAAGAGATCCAGTAATGCTTGCTCATCAATAACAGGAATTCCGAGTGTCACGGCCTTGTTCAGTTTGGAGCCAGCAGCATCTCCTGCAACGACACAGGCAGTATTGCGCGATACCGAACCCGCAACTTTAGCGCCAAGTGACTGAAGACGAGTTTTGGCCTCATTTCTGGTCATCTGAGTCAAACTCCCGGTCAGGACGTATGTCTTTCCAGACAGAACTTCGGCATTGACGGGTTTTTCCGTGACTGGCCAGACTATGCCAGATGTGATCAATGATTCGATGACCTGGCGATTTGTTTCCTGTTGAAAGAATTTTGAGATTTTCTCCGCAACAACAGGCCCCACATCCTGAATCTGCTGGAGCTGTTCTTCATCAGCAATTTGAAGTGGCGCGAGGTCACCAAAGTGCAGAGCAAGACTGCCCGCTGTTGCCTCTCCCACTTCTTCAATCCCGAGCGCATAAATGAACCTGGACAGAGTCGTGGTTTTGCTTCTCTCCAATGCTTCCAACAGGTTATTTGCTGACTTTGGCGCCATGCGTTCAAGCTTCAACAGATCTTCTTCTCGTAGGGAATAGAGATCCGCCGGGCTTTCGATCAACTTCTCATCCACAAGTTGCACAATCAGTTTTTCACCAAGACCCTCGATATCCAATGCAAGCCTGGAGGCAAAATGTGCGATCCTCTCTATGCGCTGAGCCTGGCAATTCAGTCCGCCGCTACAACGTGCGATCACTTCACCCTCTGTAAGGACCACATCAGAATTACATGCGGGGCATTTGTCCGGCAGGGTTATTCTGCCAGTTCGCTTTCCTCGCTTCTCAGTTAGCACACCGACAATTTTTGGGATGACATCGCCAGCCCGTTCGATCAATACCGTATCTCCAACGAGAACCCCAAGTCGCTCCACCTCATCCATATTGTGAAGCGTCGCATTTCTAATGGTAACACCGCCGACCTTGACGGGCTCAAGTCTTGCTACAGGTGTAATAGCACCTGTCCGACCCACCTGAAATTCGACACCAATCAGCTTTGTTGAGCCCTGTTGCGCAGGGAATTTATGGGCTATCGCCCATCGTGGCGTGCGGGTCAGCATACCCAGGCGTGATTGCAACGCTATGTCATTGACCTTGAATACTACGCCGTCAATCTCGTAGTCCAGATTCTCTCGAAGACCAAGCATGCGCTCATAATAGGCAACACATGCCTCAACACCTTCAACAACTTCAATGATCGGGTTAACTCTTAGTCCCCAGCCTTTTAGCTGTTCCAGAATTTCACCATGCCTTGCGGGAAGCGTTCCGCCTTCGACCAAACCAACCGAATAACAGAACATTGTGAGTTTTCTCTCTGCAGTCAGTTTTGGATCCAGTTGCCGCACACTACCTGCCGCTGCATTTCGCGGATTCGCGAATATTTTCTCTCCCGCGGCAGACGCCAACTCGTTTAGTAGCTGAAAGGTGGATTTGCCGATATAGACCTCTCCTCTCACTTCCAGTCTGTCAGGAAAGCCACTACCCAGTAGTTTGAGGGGTACTGATTCAATCGTTCTTACATTGGATGTAATGTCTTCACCCGTTGAACCATCTCCACGGGTTGCGCCGCGAATGAGGCGACCATTCTCATAAAGCAGGCTGACAGCAATACCATCAATCTTCGGCTCACAGGCATATTCGATGATTGACTGATCCTCGAGTCTGGTTTTAATGCGTCGCTCAAATTCTACGAGATCCTGCTCGCTGAATGCATTGTCCAGGGATAGCATCGCAAGCTCGTGCCGAACCTGACTAAACCCATCTAGTGGGGCTGATCCAATTCTTTGGGTTGGTGAATCTTCCGAAATCAGTGCCGGATACTCAGCTTCGAGGGCTTTCAGACGGACGAATAGTTGATCGAACTCGGCGTCGCTGATTTCTGGCGCATCAAGGGAGTGGTAACGATAGTTATGATGATTAATTTCAGTTCGAAGTTGTTCTGCTTCTTTTACGATTTTTTGAGGCAGTGCGGCCATGTCTAGCCCGGATATTTCATCAAGGGATCAGCTTCATGGAAAATTTGACCAGACGAGCGAAGTGTTTTCGAGTTTGGCCTGTTGAACCGAAGCCGTAGCGGTGCTGAGAGGTGAAATACTCAAAATGAGACATCAGATTTTTTCTGAAGTTGATCAGGTACGCTCTGGTATTTCTCGATTTCAGAAAGCACTCCTTAAATCTGTTGATTTTTTAACAACTAACATTTGTACAATGCCGCCCTGGTTAATTACCCGGGCTAACCGTATTTGAGCTTGTATTGCCTTATTTCAAGACGACAATGTTCCACAGTCTGGGTTGTCATAGCGCTTCGAGTCTCATCTTTCACATCACCACCGAGTTCATCTGCAAGTGCCTGGGCAACCTGGAACATTTTTTCGAAGGTTCCGCAGGGATCAGCCAGATCATGAGCTCTCAGGAATAGCGTGATGCCTGGTGTTTCCATCTCAGCCATAGTATTCAGATCGAATGTCCCGGGTTCAATTGCATTAACCAGACTGAAAATTGGATCACCGGATTCATCAAGCCGATGGAAAATATCCATTTCACCAAAAGTCATTTCCTGTTCAACCAATGCTTCGAGCAATGCCTGTCCGCCGAAAGGCTGATTGGAAGAGAGCACATGTATCACAACAAATTTTTCCGGCTGTTGTTCTGCTTCTGCCCTGTCCTCTCTTGTTGCCGTGATAACCAGATCGGTGTCAGCCTGAAGAGGTTCGTCGGCCAGTTTTACCGCCGATAAAGCTGGAATATTGCCTGATTTTGCGGCGACCCCATCACCTTTCCGGTCAGAGCCGCTCGCTCGACCGGATCTCCTGGCTTTCTCTTTACCGCTTTTCTCTGAGATATTCCGGGGTTCAGAGCTGGTTTCGAGGTCGGGGCTGGATTCCGGCTCGGGGCTGTTTTTAATCTCAGGGCTGTCTTTAAGCTCAAGGCTGTTTTCAAGCTCAGGGCTGTTTTCAAGCTCAGGGCTGTTTTCAAGCTCAAGGCTGTTTTCAAACTCAGGGCTGTTTTCAAGCTCAAGGCTGTTTTCAAACTCAGGGCTGTTTTCAGGCTCAGGGCTGTTTTCCTGCTCATCGGAGTCAACCTGACTATTCAGAACAGGCACTTCTTCATCCAGGTTCAACGAGCTTTGTTCTGGTTGATCTTCATCAGTTCGAACCCGGGCACCGCCATTGGGTAGTTCCCTTAGCATTGAAAAATCTTCCGCTTCGACGGCCTCACCCTGTTGGCTTACAAAAGATTTATCCAGCGCCATTTTCAGTGTGTTACGGTTATTTCTCATGCGCCAATAACCATGAATCAATACTGCCACTATGAACACCGGTCCCAATATCAGCAACCAATCTCTTAATCCGAAATCCACCAGGAGCTCTGTCATTGCTTCTGCCTCTTTCTCATTTTCAATCAATCCCCGGATTCAAACCGCCGCCATTGCCACCGCTTCGTCCACTTCCACGGAAACCAGTCTCGATACACCGGGTTCATGCATCGTCACACCCATGAGTTGTTCAGCCATTTCCATGGCAATCTTGTTATGCGTGATATAGATAAACTGTACTGTTCGCGACATCTCTTTTACAAGGTTCGAGTATCGCCCGACATTCGCATCATCAAGCGGTGCGTCAACCTCATCCAGCAGGCAAAATGGGGCTGGATTCAGACTGAAGATAGAAAATACCAGGGCAATCGCCGTTAATGCTTTTTCTCCACCCGAGAGCAGGTGAATGCTTGAATTACGCTTACCAGGTGGTCTCGCCATCAAACCGACACCTGTATCCAACAGATCTTCTCCTGTCATCTCCAGATAAGCGTGACCTCCCCCGAACACCTTGGGGAAGAGCTGTTGTAATTTGTTATTGACGTTGTCAAAAGTCTCCTTGAAGCGGGTTCTGGTTTCAATATCAATTTTACGAATTGCATTTTCAAGGGTAGTCAGGGCACGTTCCAGATCATCATTCTGCGCATCAAGATACTGCTTTCTTTCCGATTGCACTTTGAATTCATCTATTGCGGCAAGGTTGATCGCACCCAGTCGCTGAATTCTATTTCCGATTCTTCTAAGCAGATCTTCCCAGTCAAACTCCGTGGCTTCTTCTGGCAATGATTGCAGAACTGTTTCGAGATTCTGTTGATCTGCTTCGAGTTGTTCCCTGATAGTCGATCGTCTGACCTCCAGAGCCTGCCAGTCCATACGTACCTGACTCAGATTACCTCTTATCAGCTCAACTTCCTCTTCATGTTTCGCTCGTTGTTGCTCAAATTGCCGTATCTCATGTTCGACGGCCTCGGCTTTTTGACGCAGGCTGGTCAATTCATTCTCCACACCCAGGCGTTTTTCGAGCTGTGACTCGAGTTCACGTTTCATCTCCAGTTGCGGCTCTACACTTTCACTTATGCTCGTTTCGAGGGAGAGCTTTCTTTCGGAGAGGATCTGCTGCTGCTCCTGTAATCTAACCATCGCCTGTTCTGTCGCAGAAATCTGTGATGACAATGTTTGGATCTTCAATGCAAGCTGATGCGATGCATCCCTGTCTTCTCTTGCCCTTTCCTGGGTAGTTTCAAGGATTTGTTGCTTCTCCTGTCTCTGCTCCTGCAATGCCTGCCTTCTCAGCGTATCCTGCTCCATTTGATCCATCGCATCCTGCAGACTAATCCGATTTTGTTTCAACTGAGCCTGATCCTGTTCAAGATGAGCCACACCTTCTTCGATCTCTGTATTGGCTCTCTTCAGGTCCGTGGCTATCTGTTCTGCCTGGAGTTTTTTCGCACCAAGTTGCGCCCTGGTTTCACCAAATGCCCTCTGCTGTTCCGCCATTCTCCTGGCAAGCTGCTCTCTGTCAGCCTCCGCCACCTGAAGCGCCGACATACCCGAATTCAACGATGTAGCGAGGCTTTCCACCGCAGCTTCATGCGAACCAATCTGAACTTCCAACTGTTCGAGTTCTGCCTGACGTTTGATGACCCCTGCAGTCTCATCCTGATCCTTACTTACTCTTAGCCAGTTTCTTCCAAGCCAGATACCATCCGGTGTGATTACCGACTCAGAAGGTTGTAGCGTCATTCGTACTTCAAGCGCCGATGTCAAATCGTTAGCGACATATACACCGCCCAGAATATTGCCAAGGTCAAGGTCACTTGCAACCTTACTCAGCAAACCCTCTGCAGGAACTTCAGCAGTAACTCCCTCAGAACCTCCAGATCTGGACAGAAAGTTCAGTGAGCCTTTTTCAAAATCTCCCAATAACTCACCAACCGCATCAAGACCATCAACACAGACAGCCTGAAGATAATCCCCAAGAACAGTTTCGACCGCAATGGCCCAGGCATCCTCTACCTTTATCAGTTCACCAAGTCTGATATTGTTTCTAAGGTTATGATGTTCGAGCCAGGTCATCTCCACATCATCCTGTTGGCCCAGAGCCGCCTGTTGCAACGCCTCAAGCGAAGCATGACGGCCTTTTATTCCCTGTAGCTCGCTCCTTTTTTCATTGAGCGCCTCACTGACCTGCTGATTTTCTTCTCGTTGATTCTCAATCCTCTCGACCTGAGTTCTATTCTCAGACTCAATTCTTTCAATCTGCTGTTCCTGTGTGGCAAGCATGGCTTCAAGTGGCGGAATCTCTTCCTCAACAGTGAGTGCCTGCAAACGCTCGACATCGTTTCTTGAAGTCACCATGCGGGTATTGAGCCGTTCGATCGACTGCTCCAATGCTTCAATGCGGGATTGCTGTACCTGTCCCCTGTTCTGTGATTCTGCAGCAAGTCGATTGAACTCTTCCCAGGTATGCTGCCAATCCTGCATCGCCTTCTCAGCCTCTGCCAGCTTAGACAATGAGGATTGCTCAATCTCGTGAATCTGACTCTGCTGCGGTTCAGTCTGAGTCAGTTCGTGTTTAAGCTCACCCAACTTCCTCTGATCCTCGTCTATATCTGCCCGAATCTTGAACCAATTGGCAGATACTTCCTCCAGATCGTTATTTAGTTGTCTATTTCGCTCAGTCTGGAACTGTATCCCGTCTTCGATACGGGCAATTTCAGTGCCATGATCGTAGAATTTTTTCTGGACTTCGTTAATTCGATCATTCAGCTCAGTAAGGGTGGCTCTCTTGTTTTCGATCTCGGCATCAACGTGTCGTTGATCCGCTACTCTTGCCTCCTGCTCGATCTGCAGGCGATTGATATTCTCCTCTTTCCCGTTTGCCTGTTCATTGATTGCCTGCCACTTCAGTCCCTGAAGCTGTGATTGGATTTCCCTTTCTTCTTTTTTCAGATCCTTGTATCTCTCGGCAGCTTTGGCCTGTCGTTCGAGATGATGAATCTGCCGTTCCAGTTCTTCCCGCAGGTCACTCAATCGATCCAGATTGTCCTTGGTGTGGGAGATACGTCGTTCCGTTTCTCTGCGTCGCTCTTTATATTTGGAAATACCGGCGGCTTCTTCGATATAGACACGAAGCTCTTCCGGTTTAGCCTCTATCAGGTTGCTGATCATGCCCTGTTCAATGATCGAATAACTCCTGGGACCAAGACCGGTGCCAAGGAAAATATCCGTGATGTCTTTTCGACGACACTTCTGCCCATTGAGATAATAATTGGATTGACCATCCCTGCTGACCTGGCGCTTGATCGAAATCTCTGAATACGCTGCATATTCACCGGACAACTGACCCTCGGCGTTATCAAAAATCAGCTCGATCGAAGCCTGACCAACCGGTTTACGAGAATTCGACCCATTGAAGATGACATCCGCCATTGACTCGCCGCGCAGGGTCTTGGCTGAAGACTCACCCATCACCCACCTGACGGCGTCGATAATATTGGATTTTCCGCACCCGTTAGGGCCAACAACTGCACAAAGATTTGAGGGGAAAGGGACTGTTGTAGGATCTACAAAGGATTTAAAACCAGCGAGCTTAATTGCCTGCAAACGCATAAATGTATCTTACCTCTAACCACGAAAATGCGGAACCGGAAAATGCACTTCCTGATCCCACAAACAACCGCGCTATTCTATTCCAAATTACCGAATTCTGATAAAGAAAAACGCAACAAAACCAATATGTACCAAAAAGATCGTTCTGGTGTGCCCGGTTCACTCACCTATAGTCGTTGCATTCGGATCCTTGCGGGCCTGGTAAAAATCAAGAAAGTCAAATACCAGGTCTCCCAACCTACCGGGTTCTGAATTTGTCATGAAAACCAGTCCCGTTTGCAGTTTTCGATTGAATACCATCTCGCTGCGCATTCCTTTGATATATCCACCGTGCTGGACAAATCCTGTGTCGCCCTTGTAGTCAAATACGCGCCAGCCGAGACCATAGTGAACATTTGCAATCCCCTTTCGCCATCGGTAATGAGCCTGGGTTCTGGTGGTCCTAATAACACCGGTTTGCATATTATCGAGCATATCCTCAGACAGGACGCCTGGTTGATGACCCAACTGCGCCAGGAGCCAGGTTTTCATATCGTCAATGCTGGCATTTACCCCAGCAGCCGGGGGTATCCTGTAATAGTGGTCTGTTGTTCGGGTCGGTGCCCAGGTTTTTCCCGTCCAGATATGCGGTTTGGCGTGATCACTATCCTGTAGAAATGATTTTCGGCCAAACGAAGCCCTGATCATGTTCAGCGGCTCGAAGTTTCTGTCTTCAACGAAGGTCGTATATTCCATGCCTGTCGTCGCTTCTACGACATCACCCACCAGACTGAACACGACATTCTGGTAGCCATAGCACTTACCCGGTGCGCAGACAAAATCCACCCTGTCAAGACGCTTCACGATTCTCTTGTAAGACATATTGTCTTCAACCAGGTTGGTATAAGCGTGAGGCATCAGGCCACTGGTCTGGGACATGAGATGAACAAGATTTATCTTCTGGCCATAATCCAGCCGTTTGAATTTCAGATCACCGACACTGTCCACGACAGGTGTCTGCCAGGAAATGGGGGATTCCTTGATGAGAATCGATGCAGCAGCAGATGCGAAAGTTTTGGACAATGAGGCAATCCGGAAGAGCGTGAACGGTGTAACAGGTTCTGGTTTGCCTTCCTGGCGAACGCCCCAGGTTTTCTGCATTACCACCTTGCCGTCGATCACAATCACAACCGCCGCACCCGGGGTTTCATCAACTATGGGCCACAAAAGTGATTGTTCCAATGATCCGACAAAATCTGAAACCTGAGGGTCGGAGTAGCAGAGCTGACAGCTCAAGATCGTTGCAATAAATGTCAACAAGAGAGGGGCAGGTCTCGATCTCATACTAGAAGATTACACCAGGTCCACGGAATAATAAATCTGCAATTACAAATCTGCACAGTGCTGAACAGATCAGCCATCAGATGATTAAATCAACCAAATAGCCACCCGTACATATTCCTCATCATCCGCTTTGGATATAATCCCACCTCAATTCAAGACCGCTGCTGTAATGTTGTTTAAAAATGCCATTGTCTATCGTCTGACCCGTCCCCTGAATCTTAAGGGTGAAGAACTACAGAAAAAACTGGAAGCCAGAGAATTTGTCCCCTGTTCAGGGCTGAAACCATCTAGTTTCGGCTGGGTCTCTCCACTCGGAGATGCTGAGAACTCAGCATTGTTACACGAGGTGGGAGGATGTTTCCTGCTTTGTGCCCGCAGGGAGGAAAAAGTCGTTCCAGCCAGCGCATTAAATGATGCCATGGCCGAGAAAGTAGCCAAAATAGAAGCTGTGGAAGATCGCAAATTGAGGCGAAATGAACGTCAGAATATCAGGGATAATACGCTTGCCGATCTACTCCCAAGGGCGCTGCCTAAATCAAAGCAGGTAATGGGATATATTTCACCAGGGGAAAATCTGCTTGTTGTCGGCACCAGTTCCGCTTCTGAAGCTGAACTCTTCGTTAATTGCATCCGCGATTCGATTGGTTCATTCCCTGTCGTACCGCCACAGGTCAGGCAAAAACCCCAGGATCTGTTCACAAACTGGTTACTGCACCGAAAACTGCCAGGCGATTTCACATTTGGTGATCAATGTGACCTGTTGGATCTGGAAGCATCCTCAACGGTTAGCTGTCGCAGACAGGATCTCGACACCCGGGAAATCAGATCTCATATCGAAGCCGGTAAAATATGTATCCGACTTGGTCTGCGATGGCACGGTGATCTAAAATTTGCCATAGACAAGGATCTGGGATTGAAGCAGATCAAGTTCGAATCAATGAATGATGAGGTGATCGAAGATGAGGATCCTGTCGCAAAACTGGACGCCGCATTCGTCAATATGACACTTGAGTTTTCAAGGTTTCTACCGGCGCTATTCTCGGCACTTGGCGGCGAAACAATCTCCGCGGATGGGGCTTAGATCCAAATTCCTGATCTAAACCCCTGTTCTAAACGAATGATCTAATCGAATGATCTATACGAAATAAGTCTGCGCGGTAGTTGCAGCCACGAAGTTTTCACGCAGATGCTGAAATACCTGCATATCTGCATTAACTGCATCGAGTCCATTGGCGAGTACATAAGCATAACTTCTCTGGAACGGGTTCAGTTTTGAGCCCATTATGTCTGCGCTATAGTACTTGTCGTAGGCATCCGGTGTCCCCCAGCCGAGCCATTTTCGACCTGCAATATGCCGGCCTGCTTTCATAGCAATCAGTCCAATTCCGCCTTTTTTTGCTGCATTGAGCACTGGTTGCAATCCCATCAGATCTTTTGAGCCTTTCAGAATGTTCTTGCTTTCCCAGTCGTACCAGCCTGCCGGGGTAATTGCGATCTGCGCAAGACCATACATACCTGTGCCCGCAGCAGAAAGTAGCACATCTTCTGCATTTTCGTGGGTGCTGACACCAAGGTGCGATACCTTTCCTGCCTGCTTGGCGGCATTAAATGCGGCTAATATTTCTTCACTCCGAACAATTTCAGAATTGCTGCATCCCATTAGATAGTATGCGTCGACATGATCAACTTTTAACTCTTTCAGACTGGCATCCAGAAAATCGAGCCATATCCTGGCAGCCTTTTTTGCTGTCGAAGAATTTACCGAATCATCTGCAGCGATCCTGCCTGCGGGGGCCTTGGAGATAACAAAAACGCCGTCCCGATGCTTCTTGAGGAAGGGTGCCAGATTCATTTCCGCGTCGTTGTAATAGTCCCTGTAACCTACATCATATACATTGATACCTGAGTCATAGGCTGGTTCCAGCAGATCATTCGCCTGCCCGTTTGACAAGGCTGCTCCGCATCCAAAGACCAGACGACTACCTTCAAATCCTGTCTGACCGAGCTTTCTGCGTGCCATTGATGGCCAGTCTTTGATGGTTTTCGCCTCATCAACATCGGCCACGGCATCACTTTTTTTCATCAGGGCGGATCCGCCTACAGCAGCAATAGACATGGTCTGCAAGAGGGATCGTCTTTTCATTTTTATATCTGTCACCGTTTATCTCCTTTCTGAGGGGCAGTTTCGTTCAGATAATAGGCTGAACCGAGAGCAGTATACGCCGCTGTTCCTGATCTTTAAATACTGGCTTTGGTCTCCGGGAGGCCTCTTGCTAGGGCAAACCTGCCCTGGCAACATCCACATCAATATACTCAATTCGACCGCTACGACTTGCTCTTGCTTCCCCACCCGAGCCTGTCGCAGTGCAAATAAACAGCCTGCGGCCGTCATCTCCTCCCAGCATGCAGGCAAATGCAGGACGTCCCGTATCGATAGTGCGGCTGATTTTGCCACCCTCTTCAACCCTGACAACACATGAATTTCTAGGATCGGCAACCCAGATACCCCCTGCCTCATCAAGGCATATTCCATCAGGTATATGCGGACTTATGTCAGCCCAGATTCTGCGATTTGAGAGTGCACCTTTTTCATCAATATCAAACGCTGTGAGAATTGCACCAAATGTTTCACCAATAATCAGGGTTTTTCCATCCGGTGTGATCACCGTACCATTTGGAAAGGCAATTTCTTTTGCTGCACAGACGACACTGCCATCTACGTCTACCATCGCCAGATCAGCGGGTGTGGGTTTGCTGCCTTCAGCTTCCAGGTCAAATCCAAAATTACCCACGTAGGCACGACCGATGGCGTCCACAACCATGTCGTTACAGTGGAAGGCAGCAATACCGGACAGATCTGCATGTTCGATCAATGCCCCATCCGGTTCCTGCCTGAGCAATTTTCGATCCATCATCGAGACTATGAGCAATCTGCCATCAGGCAACCACCCAAGTCCGGAAGGCTGCTGGCTAACTTCGGCTATCTCCTCTACATTGCCATCGATATCGACTGCTTCCACTACATATCGATAGAAATCTGAATAATACAATCGACCATCGTGCCAGCGGGGTCCTTCCGAGAAGGAAAGCCCTTCTACCAATGTTGTCAGTGCCATATCTGTGCCTCTTTAACCGGGTGATCAACTATCCCATCAATGTTTTCCATGTCTCCAGGTCATTGATCCGCATATACGTGTTGATCTGCTTGGTCTCTCCCATCGTCGCATTGGGGACGTCGGAGTAGTTATGGCCAGGCAGCAGGAGAGTATCGTCTGGCAGGGCTGCCAGCTTCTGGATACTATGAAACATATCCTCTTTGTCGGACCCGGGCAGATCAACCCGACCACAGCCATTGATAAATAAAGTGTCGCCGGAAACGAGCGTATTTTTGATCCTGAAGCACTGAGAACCGGGTGTATGACCCGGTGTATGCAGAAATTCAACCTCAATATCGCCTATTTTCAGCGTGTCACCCGAATCCATCTTGACCATATCGCTATCTGACAATCCCGTCACTTTTTTTACACCGTCAGCTTCCAGCTTGTGGACATAGGATTTCATCGGATTGGTTTCCATCAGTTGAGCCACTCCTTCGACCACTCTACCTCCCATGGAACCGCCACAATGATCAGGATGATAGTGAGTCACCAACGTTGCGGTGAGTTTATAACCCCGCTGCTCCACCAGTTCGGTTAATCCAGCAATATCCCAGGCCGGGTCGACAACCGCGACCTCCATGGTACGTCTTGAACCGACAAGATAGGTGAAGTTCTGCATCGGACCTATCTGGATCTGTTCGATGATCAGTTCATTTTCCATAGAGCGACAATCTCGAGAAATTTCTCAGATAGTAACATCAATGATGAATTAAGTTTTGGTATGATTCGCCGATCCAAAGCTCAGGTGATTTTCATGCCAAAAGTCATAATTTCTTCTGCCCTGCGTGGTGATATTCAAGTCGATGAGATCATCACGGTCGAGGGCTGGGTACGAAGCAAGCGAGATTCAAAAGCAGGTATTTCCTTCATTGCGGTACACGATGGCTCCTGCTTTGATGGCATCCAGGCGGTTGTACCCAATGACCTTGCGAACTACGAAGACATACTCAAAGTAACTACTGGTGCTGCGGTGAGTATCACTGGCACGCTGGTAACTTCCCAGGGTAAAGGCCAGTCGGTCGAAATTCAGGCGTCGCAGGTAGATATCATCGGACTGGTCGATGATCCCGAATCCTATCCAATCGCCAAGAAAAGGCATACCTTCGAATACCTCCGAACCGTGTCACATTTAAGACCCAGAACCAACACATTTGGCGCAATCACCAGGATTCGGACCACCCTGGCCAACGCTATTCACAACTACTTTTTTGAGCGTGATTTCCACTGGATCAATACCCCGATAATCACTGCCAGTGACTGTGAAGGCGCTGGTGAGTTGTTCCGAGTCAGCACGCTGGACCTGGCCAATCTGCCATTGAAAAATGACGGCAATGTCGATTTTGGTGAGGACTTTTTCGGTGACGAATCCTACCTGACCGTATCAGGACAACTGAATGTGGAATCCTATTGCCTGGCGATGACCAAGGTATATACCTTCGGTCCCACCTTCAGGGCGGAGAACTCCAATACCAGTCGTCATCTTGCTGAATTCTGGATGGTTGAGCCGGAAATTGCATTCGCAGATTTACAGGACAACGCCGATCTCGCCGAGGATCTGCTGAAAAATATCTTCCGTACCATATTGGATCATCGTGAAGATGATATGGCATTTTTTGAGCAGCGTATCGACAAGGAAGTCATCAATCGAATGCGAACCGTCATCGACAATGACTTCGAGCGGATGGACTACCGTGAAGCGATCGATATCCTGAAAGGATGTAAACAGAAATTCGAATTCCCTGTCGAATGGGGTTTGGATCTACAGTCGGAACACGAGCGTTACCTCACAGAGAAGCATATCGGCCGCCCGGTTGTTCTGATGAATTACCCGGCGGAGATCAAGGCTTTCTATATGCGCCTTAATGACGACGAAAAAACCGTCGCAGCAATGGATGTGCTCGCGCCGGGAATTGGCGAGATCATCGGTGGAAGTCAGAGAGAAGAAAGGCTCGACGTACTCGACAGCCGGATGACCGCACCCGGTCTTTCCGATGAACTATGGTGGTATCGTGATCTTCGACGTTATGGAACGGTTCCCCATGCGGGATTTGGGCTTGGATTCGAGCGGCTCTTAAACTATGTAACGGGCATGGAGAATATCCGAGACGCGATTCCGTTTCCCCGAACGCCGGGCAGCGCACCCTTTTAGTATTGCGTACTATCTGGAAGATTCCTGTTGGAAGATGCAGAATATCCAACGAAAACCAGCTCGGCAGGAGCTGATAAGCATACGGGCAACCCATGCGATCTTTATCAGAAGAGACCAATCTGCATGGTTTATAGAGAGATTACTGATGAGCGTTACCCGGCATCTGGTATCCAGTGTGATTTATCCTGCAGATGAAATCTGTTAGTTTTGATACAGATAAGCCCGTAGAGACGTATCTATGCAATTTCCGAAAGTTACCCGTTGTTATCAGAACCATCATCTGGATTCCACCCGGTGGGAGTGCTATACCCCAAGAGATGACGATCTGATTGTTACCACGTCATATAAGTCGGGTACAACATTTACCCAACAGATCCTCTACAACATGCTGGTGAGGAGCACTCTTAATGATGATGAACTACCGCCTGTTGATACCGCATCCCCCTGGGTGGACGCCCGTTTTTGGCCAGTACCAAAGGAAGACCTGATTGGCCTGCTGGAAAACATTGGACACCGGCGATTTCTGAAATCTCATTTGCCTCTGGACGGCTTACCCTACTACGAAAACGTCAAGTACCTGATTATCGGCAGAGATGTGAGGGATGTATTCATGTCGCTGGTAAATCACTATGGATCCTATACAGATATATCCTATGCTGCGTTCGAGCATAACAATCCCGGACCACCACTGCCTCGATTTGATGGTGATATCAAATCAATGTGGAAAAACTGGATATCGAGAGGATGGTTTGACTGGGAGCAGGAAGGCTATCCCATGTGGTCAAACATGCATCACACCCAATCCTACTGGGATTACAAGGACCTATCGAATTTTCTGTTCCTCCACTATGCCGATATGCGAGCCGATCTTCCCGCAACTATCAGGCGAATTGCCAAATTTATCAATCACGATATTTCAGATACAGAAGTCGAAACAATCAGCGCGGCGACCACGTTTGAAAACGTAAGAGAAAAGGCAGTCAAGAGAGCTGAACAAAAATCGGATGAACCACAATTTTTCAAAGGCGGAGATGCAACTTTCTTCTTCAAAGGAAACAATGGTCGTTGGCGAGATGTACTCGATGCCGACGACCTGCAGATGTACGAGGAAACAAAAAACAAAGTGCTGTCACCCGACTGTGCAGCGTGGCTGGAGCAGGGTGATTCAAGTTTGTGAATGACAATGACCAACCGCTGATCTGTAGCCTGACTCTTTGGTAGGTTCGACCTGGCTGGTTCAATTATGAATCCTGCGAATTCAGGGGCACGTACCTTTCACTGAATAGTTTTGGCATGCGCGCCGGTTTGCCAGTAGCAATTTTTATACAGATATAATCCAGTTCTGCCCTCACGAGGGTGACCTTGTCTGCAGGTCTAACAATTTGAAACTGTCTGGTCGCGCGCAAACGCCCATCAGACTTTGTTAGCCAGTTACCCACCAGGATATTGTCTCCCAGATATGCTGGCATCTGATAGGTGATGCGACTATTTCTAACCGCCATACCATAGCCCAGTTCACTGGCCAGTTCAGTATCAATGCCCACTGCCCTGGAGTGTTCCCTGGCACAGTCATCAATCCAACGGACATAAACCGAATTGTTAACATGTTGATAGCCATCAATATCACCAGGTTGCACCGAGAGACCGATGACAAAAGGATCGCCCAGATCCCAGAAGTCAACCTGATCAATCAATGCTGTATCTGCATGCTGTTTTTTTTCGGACATAGCAAACCTGAATTATTACGGCTAAAGACTTTGTCGAGAAATTACGACGGTTTGATTGTCGGCGGTTAACTCGAAAGGCACATGATCACCGTTTCCCTCGAGTACTTTCCTGCTGCCATCTCTTTGACTCAGTACCCAGCCATCCACAGAGGTAATATTGGTCAATCTCGCGGTCGTCACAGTTCCTTCAGTTGCAGTGTTCACAGGATGCGCAGCCAGGTACAAACTATTGCCATCCCATCTTGCCTCACTAAGTGCATAGGTGGGGAAGTCGATTCCTTCGACAGTCGGCTCATCAAATTTAGCGAGATTGGGTTTATTAAATAGATCTGACCAGGCACCCTGGGTACATACCCATCCAGCCATCATCCTCGCATTCCACTGTCCGCGAGGATATGGCTCATTCAATCCAAGTCCAAGGGTAAATTCACCGGTATCACTGTTCCATGTTGGCTCAATATGATGCTCGGCAGCTTCCCACAATCTTCTTTTTGTTTCGACATCGGCAAATTCACCTGCCAGTTGCAGAATCATTGTTGCAGATGCAGGATCATCCAACCCCATAATCGGGCCATCACCGTCGACATTGCTCATTGCAGCAAGGGTATGCCAACCGGTCTCGGCAAATTGCCGCTTCTGCGGCGCAAAATACCAGGCTGGAATCGCTATCCCCATCGGGCTGTGCATCACATGTTCATCAACAACCGGGTCAAAGTACACATCTGCACCCACCGGTTTGCCCTCATCCCATGAAACATAGTTGGCAGCCGCATATTCCCACCATTTCTCAAAAGCACTATGGTGATCTGTATTGAATATCTGATCGAAGAGTCTCAGACCGAGACCCGCTCCGCTTAGTCAGTAGGGCCAGACTTTAGTGTTTTCACAATGGCAACCGACCTGGCTGTTATGCCACTGTTCCGCAAGATGTGAGGCCACCTTTGAGTGGGTCCAGGTGAAAGTATTGGCACCATCCCTAATCATCTGGAACGGTCCATCCCACTTATCGTCACCGGATACATAACGATGTAATCCCATCAGCAGAGTAAAAAAACCTTTGTAAAACAGCATACCATCGGCAGCGATCGGATCTGGTTGGATGCCATAGGGGTCTATCCCGTTCGCCGTCCAGCCGGGAACATTGTAGTTACCCCAGAGTGATTCAGGCACCAGCGGTCGGTACCTGTCAGGATAATTGTCCCGATCAGGATCATCACCAAACTGAGTCATCCAGTCTGAGGCAGACCACCAACTCGTATGTCTGGCGACAAGCTCATCGAGTATCCTGTTATAGATTTCGCGCCAGGCTGGTGTTCGATCACTCATCAACGCAATCGCATAGCTGGAGTCGACCAGATCAAACCTGTGCCAGGAGGTCATTGGTTCTCCGGTAATTTCATCCCAGTGGGCATTGGGTTTGCCGTCTCGATCCCAGTTATCAGGCGTTGTGGCTTTTCGATACAAATAACGAAGCCATCCCAGTGATCTATCATCCAAAGCAGCCAAAACCAAT
>CAZJRI010000056.1:21741-30452 GCA_964548025.1 uncultured Pseudomonadales bacterium | reverse complement strand
TTTGGCCTGATGAGGCGATTATCCTTGCGTGACTCGATGAAGTGGGCAAGCCAACCTACCATCCTCGACATGGCAAACAGACTTGTGAAGTAGTGAGAGGGTATCCCAATCGCTTCGTATGCTGCGCCTTTATAGAAGTCAACGTTCGCCCAGATCTCCTTTCCCCTTGCCTTCATCGCCAGGTTAAATTCCTTCTCAAGGGCGCATAGCGTCAGAAAGTCATTCTCAAATTCCGTACCCATACAGAGTCTTTCCGCCATGGGTTTAAGAACATTCGCCCTGGGATCGATAACCCGATATTCACGATGCCCCATGCCCATTAACTTGCCTTTATTTGCCAGCAGCCGTTCCACAAATGCACCCGCATTCTCCGGGCACCCTGTAAGTTTTGCATCCTTTAACGCCGCCTCATCTGCACCGCCATGTAAAACACCAAACAGGGCACCGATTGCTGCGGAGAAAACTGACTCTACCGGCGCAAGCGTGCTGGAGGTAACCCTTGACGTAAACGTACCCGCGTTCAGGCTGTGTTCCATCTGCAGTATCTGGACGACTCTCAGGATTTCTATATGTTCAGGTGGCGGGGTCTCACCCGTAAACGAGTGTAAGAACCAGAACAGGTATTCCGAATCCTCCTGACCGGTTGGGGGCGCATTACCTAGCTGAAGCTGACGGAAACCGGCAATCAATGCAGGTAAACGGGCAATGATGGCAAGCCCCCGGCTGCCTTCCTTGTCCAGCCCCCTAAACTCAATTTCAGGCACGTGTAGTATGGGAATCATACTCTGAAGCATACGCATGGGATGTAAATCCCGATCAATTGCCTGCAGCACCACCTGATCCTGCTCAAACAATTTTCGTTGCTGATACAGATATGTTTTGAGTTGCTCCAGTTCACCTGTATGCGGCAATTCTCCAAATAACAGCAGCCAGATCACTTCCTCATATCCCAGACTTACCAGATCTTCAATCCGGTAACCCCGATAAGTGAGTCGCCCGATTTCTCCTTCAACATCGCTAATTGATGTTTCAGCAGCAACCACACCTTCCAGACCTTTTGAATAAGCCATTGTTTCTCCGTTTTTTATCAGTTACGCAGTGGAGTATGGGAAACGAGGTGGGATAAATAAAATTAAATAGTTTTATCGATAGATTAGCTTCAACGATATGAGCCACGCTAAACCAATCATTAGCAAATCTTATTGGACAAATATAATAATTAGTTTATCTTATGCACCAAATCTTCATCGCAACCCTGAACCAGAGAACTTTTATGCCCATTCACGTCGACATCAATGAGGTCAGGGTGTTTAAGGCTGTCTATGAGCAGAACGGGTTCAAGAAGGCTGCGGATGTATTGTTTGTTACCCAGTCTGCAGTCAGTCAGACCATCGCAAACCTGGAACACAAGCTGGACAGCCTGCTACTTGAAAGAAATCCGTTAAAACTCACCGAGGCTGGCATTCGATTACTAAACTACGCAGAAGTCGTTCTGAACGAAGAACAGTCTGCCCTCGACGACATCAAGAACATCAAAAACGGCATTCTCTCGACCTTGTTGCTGACCATGAACGGCAGCATCAACATGCTCTTCGGTCAGCAACTGATGCAAGCTTATTGTGAGGATAGCCCCCTCACCAGGATCAAGATCAACGTAACCCCCAGTCGTCAGATATTTACCGCAGTCGGTTCCGATGTCTGGGAGTTGGGTTTTGGACCGTTTCAACAACAAATGCCCGCCATTTTTGAGACCGTCCCCCTATTTACAGATGAAAGGGTATTGATGATCAGCAAAGAATACCCTGGTTACCATGAACTGGTATCAGATCCGGTTTCCATTCTACAGTCTGTACCGTTGATTGTTTCTCACCTGGATGATCAGGATATGCGACCTGCCCTGCAAAAGCTGCGAGATTCATTTGGTACAATCTGGGAAATTAACGATATTGATTTAAGGGTCAGCCTGGTAGAACAGGGTCTGGGAATGGGATATCTGGATCAACGTCTGATCAGACACGATGAACGTTGCCGGGGTTTAATCCCACTAAATTCGCTGGAATTTGCCCGCAT
The DNA here is from genome assembly GCA_964548025.1 of uncultured Pseudomonadales bacterium. Lineage (GTDB taxonomy): Bacteria > Pseudomonadota > Gammaproteobacteria > Pseudomonadales > Azotimanducaceae > JAHRVQ01. Next base: position 28,382 of record CAZJRI010000056.1, on the reverse strand, counting down.
TCCGCTGCAGTTCGGCATCTTCTATAGAAGAGGTAAGCCCCTCTCCATGGGTGCCAAACGCTTTATTAGGGTGTGTGAAGAATTTCCTTTTGACTAAACCAAATCCACTTGAGCTGCGTCCAATACGGGAACAACCTAAATCCAATTCCTGATTATTCGCGGAAAAAGAACACTATGTTTAGAAACTACCTGTTAATCGCCATCCGCCATATCTTCAAAAATAAACTCTACTCTGCAATCAATATATTGGGCCTGATTGTCGGATTAACGGTATATCTCTTCGGATCGCTTCTCACAGAATATGAGTTGACTCACGATACTTTCTTCGAGAAATCAGAACGAATCTTTTCGGTGGGCAGTGTTTTTGGTCCCGAAGCAAAGCTGGGCATTCTCTCGATCGACAGTGCCAATAGTGCCCTCGGTCCGATCATCAAGGCTGAAGTACCGGAACTGGCCACCCTGTCGAGATCTATTCGGCGACAGTTTCTACTTTCGATCGACGACAATGACTATTACCAGTTCATGGAATTTGTCGACTCGGACTTTACCAGGATATTTGATTTCACCTACATAGAAGGTAATGAAACTGCGCTGGATGATCGAACCGGTTTGCTGATCACCCAAAGCGCGGCATATAAATACTTTGGCAAAGGTCCTGCACTTGGGAAATCACTGACCCTGGATCACGACAAGGTGCTTAGTGTCACCGGCGTTATCGCGGATCTACCCATGAACACCCATTTCAATTCTTCACTGGCGCAGCCCGGCAAGCTCGAAATGGTCGCACATATCTCTGTGCTTACGACCGAAAACAGAAATGAAGAAGAAGGAAACTGGAGCAGTCTGAATCTCGGAGATCTTACCTATTTCCTGGCACCAGATAACGTTTCGCAGGATTGGATTCAAACAAAGATGGATGGCCTCTATGAAAGTCACTTCCCATCTAAAGATGACAACTTTGTTTCGGGATTCAAGGTTCGTCCGCTGATTGAAGCCAATACCTTCCTCTGGTCAGCCATCGGCATGCCCATCGTCGAAAGTGTTCACATCCTGGCAATTCTTGTTCTAGTGGTTGCAATTGTTAACTACACCAATCTTGCAACCGCACAGTCGCTACGTCGCACCAGGGAGGTTGGGCTGCGGAAAACCATGGGCGCTGACCGTTCTCAATTGCTGACCCAATTTCTGGTAGAAAGTGTTCTCATCACCACGATTGCCATGATTATTTCCATTGCCATCCTGGAATTTGCTCTCCCACTATTTAATGGTGCGGTGGGAAAAGACCTGACTATCGATTATGGTGAAACAATCTTGTGGATACTGACCACAGCAATAGTCGTTGGGCTGGTAGCTGGGGCCTATCCGGCTTATCTGATTACCAAAACAAGTCCCATTCATGCCCTCAGAGATACTGTTTCGAAAAGCACGAAGGGCGGTATATTCAGATCCATCATGCTGGGTATCCAATTCGCCATATCCATTTTTATGATGGCTATCGTAATGGTGATCTATTTCCAGAATTCGAAGCTGGAAGAAGCTGGCAATATTTACCCTCGTTCACAGATCGTAACGCTAACGAGGCTAGGGTTGCCTGACATCAGATCCCAGTACGATGTCCTGCGAAACGAAATCGAATCAATTCCAGGGGTGACCGGTCTTGCCTACTCCAGTCAGGTTCCCTTCGAGCAGAGCAACTCAAATTGGGAAATCAGTGCCGTCAAAGGAGATGAACTCAACAGGATTGCGCCAAACATTATATGGACCAGCCCAAACTTTTTCGAAATCTACGACACACCTCTGCTAAAAGGCAGAATACTTGATGAATCAATCTCAGGCGATACCATAAAGGAAGGCGTCTACACAGCCAATGTAATCGTCAATGAAATGCTACTTAAAAAACTCGGGTACACACTTGATTCTGTCAACCCCGTATTCCATGAACTAACCGAAGACCGCCAACCGCGCACTTATTCGATCGTTGGCGTGGTACCAGATCAAAACATCCTGGGATTCCACAATCAGATCAAGCCATTTGTATTTCCTATGATGCCGGAGGCTTTCGACGTGGCTTCTATTCGCATACAGGGAAGAGGAATGCAGGCAACGATCAAAGATATCGAAGACAAATGGAAAGACATCATTCCGGACTACCCCATCCAGGTGGAGTTTCTGGATGAAACATTTAACGATGTTTTCAATATATTTGGCGGTATCACCAAAACAATGGCCGCCTTTGCCTTTCTCGCTATGTTGCTTTCCATGGTTGGATTATTCGGGCTGGCTGCTTTCATGGTAGAAAGACGAACAAGAGAGATCGGGATTCGCAAGGTAATGGGGGCAAATCTGGGTCAAATAGTGAGACTTCTGATCTGGCAATTTTCTAAACCCGTCGTATGGGCTGCTTTTGTTGCACTTCCTGCTTCGTATTTTGCCGCAGATACTTATCTGAACTTCTTTTCTGACAGGCTTCCATTGCCTGAGGCCGTTATTGCTATTGCTGGCGTGCTCGCAGTGGGGCTGTCGTGGGCTATTGTTTCTGTTCATGCCATGAAAGTTGCCAGAGCCAATCCGATACGGGCACTGCGGTACGAGTAGATGTCGGGGGTAGTGGTGCCTGCCTTGTTTCCCTGCAATTCTATCTATGCCGAGGGATTCTTGCTTTGAAAGTCCCCAAAAATCTCCTCTAGAAATTCCTCCGCCGCTCTCATCGGCGTGATCTCCTGATTGGCAATACGATCTTCAAGCGCTGAGAAAAGTTCTAGTGTGTCTTCTCTTCCCAGCAGTCGCTGCTCGATCCCGCGTTTGACCAGGGTATCGAACCAGTGGATATATTGCTGTTGCCTTTTGTTGGCAAATCGACTGTCTTCCTTAAACTGTTCATGAAATATCGAGATCATTTCACCGATTTCGGAGATGCCTGTTTCTTCGGTTGACGAACAGGTAAGCACTCGTGGCTTCCAACCGCTGTCATCGTCGCGAAGTATAGCGAGGGCGTTCTGATAATGACCCTGGGCTTGCCTGGCCAGTTGCGCCGATGCGCCATCAGCTTTGTTGATAACGATACAGTCCACCAGTTCAGTTATGCCGCGCTTAATTCCCTGCAGTTCATCGCCAGCATTGGGCACCATAAGCACCATAAAGAAGTCAACCATGTCATGAACATCGACTTCGATCTGTCCCACGCCAACCGTTTCTATCAGAATGATATTATAGCCCGCAGCTTCACATAAGAGCATTGTCTCTCGTGTTCTCGCTGATGTACCACCCAGCACGCCGGAAGAGGGTGAGGGTCGAATATAAGCCTGATCTGACCTCGCGAGTCGGGTCATGCGGGTTTTATCACCAAGAATACTGCCACCGGCTACAGGAGAAGTTGGATCGACCGCTAATACTGCGACCCGATTGCCCTGCTCGATCAGGTGCAGACCGAAGGTCTCTATAAAGGTTGATTTGCCTACACCGGGGATGCCGGATATACCGATACGCAGACTATTGCCGGTATCTGGCAGTATTTTCTCCAGCAATTCATTTGCAGCGGCGCGATCTTCGGGACGTCTGCTCTCGATCAGCGTGATACATTTCGCCAGGGTTCGGCGGTCTCCCTCACGTAATTGATCGAGCATGCACTATCCCGTTGCTTCAATGATATCCAGTACTTCCGTCGCTGCAATCGGTATTTGAGTGCCGGGACCAAATACACCTTTTGCACCAGCCTCCATCAGAAAATCATAATCACCTTTGGGTATCACCCCGCCAACGATAATGATGACATCTTCAGCATTCTGTTTCTTCAGCGCCTCAGCCAATTCCGGTACAAGGGTTTTGTGCCCGGCGGCCTGAGATGAGACCCCAATCACATGAACATCATTTTCAACGGCCTGACGGGCAACTTCTTCCGGGAGCGAGAACATCGGAGACAGGTCAACATCAAATCCAGCATCCGCGAATGCAGTCGCAATGACCTTTGCACCCCGGTCATGACCGTCCTGACCCATCTTGCATATTAACATCCTGGGCCGTCTGCCATTGCTTTTTTCAAAATCAGCAATGCGCGCATTGATCTTCTGCCATGCTTCATCTTCCTGGTAGGCTGCGCCATAAATTCCTGAGATCGTCTGGGTTTGTGCTGCGTATCGACCAAAAACACTTTCCATTGCTTCTGTCACCTCCCCAACGGTTGCTCTTGCCCTGAATGCAGCGATAGACAATTCCATAAGATTGCCATCGCCACCTTCTGCCGCAGACTTGAGTGCATCCAGTTGTTTCGTGGTTTCAGCCTGATCCCGGCTCTCTTTTATCTGCTTCAATCGCGCGACCTGGCTGTTGCGCACGGCAGTATTGTCAATTTCCAGAATATCCACATTGTCTTCTGCCGGTACCTGGTACTTGTTGACACCGACAATTACTTTTTCACCTTTATCGATTAGTACCTGCTTCTTCGCAGCCGACTCTTCGATCCTCATCTTCGGCAGTCCCGTCTCAATTGCATTGGTCATACCACCGTGTTCCTCGATTTCTTCGATAAGAGACCAGGCCTTGTCTGCAATTTCCTTGGTAAGGGATTCCATCATATAAGAGCCCCCCCAAGGATCAATGACGTCGGTAATATCTGTCTCTTCCTGAATAACCAGTTGAGTATTTCTTGCGATACGCGCTGCAAACTCTGATGGCAAAGCAATAGCTTCGTCCAGAGCATTGGTATGCAGTGACTGGGTACCGCCAAATACGGCAGCCATGGCCTCAATCGTGGTGCGAACGACATTGTTGTAAGGGTCCTGTTCTGTTAGCGACCATCCTGAAGTCTGAGAATGCGTACGCAACATTTTTGATCGCGGATTCTTAGGTTCAAATTCATCGACGATACGCGACCAGAGCAATCTGGCAGCACGCATTTTTGCAATCTCCATATAGAAATTGAGACCTATCCCCCAGAAGAAAGACAACCTGGGTGCAAAGTCATCTATTTTCAAACCTGTATTTAACGCTGTTCTGATATATTCCTTGCCATTTGCAAGGGTATAAGCCAGCTCAAGCGCCGCGTCACCGCCCGCCTCCTGAATGTGATATCCAGAGATTGAAATTGTATTGAACTTGGGCATGTGCTCCGTGCAATAGGAGATTATATCGCCAATTATTCGCATCGATTCAGCAGGTGGGTAGATGTAGGTATTTCTCACCAGAAATTCTTTCAGTATGTCGTTCTGAATTGTTCCGGCGAGTTGACTCTGTTCAACTCCCTGCTCCTCGGCCGCAACAACATACCCGGCAAGTATGGGCAATACCGCACCGTTCATGGTCATTGACACAGACACCTTGTCCAGGGGTATCTCGTTGAAGAGAATCTTCATATCCTCAACCGAATCTATCGCAACACCAGCCTTGCCAACATCATGGAAAACCCGTTCATGGTCAGAGTCGTAGCCTCTGTGGGTTGCCAGATCAAAGGCTACTGAAACACCCTGACCACCCTGATCCAGAATCTGTCGATAAAATCTATTCGAATCCTCTGCAGTGGAAAATCCCGCGTACTGGCGAATCGTCCAGGGTCGACCGGCATACATGGTAGCTTGCGGTCCACGAATATAGGGTTCAATCCCAGGTCTGCCATCAGTATGTTCCAACCCCTCAAGGGAGTCTCTGGTGTAAAGCGGCTGCATCTGGATGCCTTCCGCAGTTTCGGTTACCAGTGACTCAAGTGGTTTGCCTTTTAACTGTGCTTTGGCAGCGGCTTCCCACTTTTCGTGACTATCATCGTTACTCATCTTCGTGATCCTTTGGATATTCATTGAGTTCAATCAATACACCACCGCATGATTTGGGGTGCAGAAAGATTACCCGTGTATTGTGCGCGCCTGTCGATGGTTCATCGGATATAAAGCGATATCCTTTGGTCTTCAATCTTTCGATGTCGTCTTCAAGATCATCAGACCTGAAGCAGATATGATGAAGTCCTGGTCCATATTTTTCGAGATAGTTCTTGATGGCACCTGAATCATTTGTTGGATGCACGAGTTCTATACTCGTCCCTTTGATCGGAAAAAAAGCAGTTGTTGTCGCTGCCTGTTCAACATCTTCCGTACCTTCATAGTTCAACCCGAAATCTTCAAGAAATTGGGAAATAGCGACCTCAAGATCTGAAACCGCAATAGCAATGTGATCAAGAGCAACGATCATGATTGACCCTCTGTGACATTAATGAAACGCAGAAAGAGATCAGTATTTGCGATCACTTTTGCACGTTGTTCCTGAGGAGATTCTTCTATAATTTTTTCGTCGGGCGTGACCTTATAGACAATCTGCCCCTTCTTTAAAATTGTGGCATCAGTGTCCACCAGCACCTTATCAACAGTCCCAGCGAAAGGTGCATTGAACTTATTAAACATCTTCATCACTTCAATGATAAACAGAGGATCACCTTCTTCGAAATGCTGTCCCTCGACAACGAATGGCTCCCTGTCAGGGGTTTCCCGAGAGTAGAACATTCCTCCGCTTGGCGCTGAAATCTCATCTGCTGCTGAAACGGGAGGCGGTGACAGTACCCGTCGACTCTCCGAGCGAAGATCATCAGCCTGAAACCTCTCAGGAAGCTGGATAGTCAGATCAGGGAGAACCTTAAGTTCAAAGAACCCGGATTCACGGCC
>CAZJRI010000056.1:0-21731 GCA_964548025.1 uncultured Pseudomonadales bacterium | reverse complement strand
GCACTGTCGATGCCTTTGACCTTCTTATTATGAAGCGAGTCAATTTTGACCTGCATATCATGCCAATTATCGCAGCTCAGTTTCGTCTCTAGTTCCCCATAGAAATCTACCGATTTCTGCAATAGCTCCCGATCATGATCCCAGATAGCATAGAGCGCTGGTGTATCCTTGCGGCCCTCCATGTTGAGAAAATGATAGAGATCAGCAAGTACATTCACGGGATTGGATAACCAGTGAATTCCTTTATCATCGATTTCAAAATGCTTCTGATTGACAGCCAGCCAACCTGAAATGAAATGCGGTTGTGCCAGCATGATATTAAGTACCCTGGCCAAAAGGCTGCTTTTTTGTTGCATGATGGCTGCGACGGCACCTTTTACGGCCGGGTCTTCTGCCATATCGACATGCATGCGCTGAAGATCGTCGTAGGCATAGACAATATCCATCTCGTTCGCGAGTTTTTTGAGCTGCCCAACGGCTGTTAAGTAGATAGAAACAAAACTGGTAGTTGGCCTGGCATTTGAATTATTACCGATAAACCAGTTGATCATGCCGTAGTGAAAATTCAGATTCGTATGAACGCCGTCACCAACAATTCTGGTTTGTCGCAAAATCTCTGCCATATTGGTGAAAGATTCAGCCCTGTCCTCACCGGTTGTCAGCAACAAGGCAATATTTGAATCATATGCACCCGTCAGATGATATTTCATGAAAACATCAGTATCAGGATTGTGCAGACATATCCCCTGATCATCTCTTATTTCGTCATTTTGGGTGGCTGACCAGTTTGTGATTATGCCGCCGGGACTGGGCTTTAACGCATCATCAGTTGCATTTAACCTGACTTCAACTGAAGTATTGTGCCTTTTTACCCTTTCCGGTTTTGGTAATCGTGAGCCGTGACAAGCAAGCAGGACCATAAGTTCTATTATCGAGTCGACAGTAAAAACATCTTTTGAGTCAGCAGGATTCTCAAACGATAGTTCATAGCAAAGTTCGGTTACCCTGTGCTCCACCTGAACACGGGTATTCATTTCCATAAAATAGTGGTTACCGCGATCAATGATGCTCTCGAAGGTTGATACAGAGTCGAGACCGACTGCAGCACCAAATTTTGCCCCTTCATCTTCAAGTTCTTTCAGAATCCGAAGATCCGTTTCGAGGGCTGATACTGTCGCCTGGTCATTGCCTGCTTTAGCTTTATCAATGAGATTTTCCAGTTCTTCGACAGTAACCGATACCTCAAGCAGCTTCTGCTCGTTCATCTGTGCAGAGCAGTCGCGCCCGCCCATCGTAATGCACCAGTCACCATTACCAACAACCTGAATCTCTTCATGACGGACAACTTCACAGTTGACTTCCGCAATTACATTCTTGTTGTCACCCTCCCCCGTTGCCTTAACCTCCGACAAAACCTCGCGCAGCATCGGCTCCGTTTGGGCCACAGCAGCGTTCAGTCTAACCGCAATCTCACCTTCAAACTGAGCCGGGCAATCCAGGATTCTCTGGCCTTTTCCACCGCCGCCACCAATCGCTTTAAGTCTTACCCTCGTATCCGGATCATTGGCGAAGATTTCTTTTATCTGGTTACTTAAAGTTTCAGCCAGATCCTCAATTGAGAAGAGATCAATTCCCCTCTGGTATGACGCAAGGAGGATGAGCTCTGCCTTATCCACTATTGATTTACACGCAGTTAGCGCTGCTTTCTTGATTTTAAGTTTGTGCTTGCTGATCAAACCATCCAGATCGCTGTCAGCGTATTTTTTAATCAGGGTTTCAGTCGTCGCGTTGTGAACACCTGGTGTAACAGATATGCCAACGTCCAGAGCGGTTCGCTTGGCCAGATCCTTGCTGCCAGCGGCACGAATTGTCGCTGAACAGGGCCCTATAAAGATAAGCCCGGCGTTCTCCATCGCAGCGACCATATCTTCGTCTTCAGCCATGAATCCATAGCCTGCAAAGATGGAATCATAACCATTGTCTCTGGCTATGCTAACGATCTGGCCGATACGCTGATTTCTCTCTTCTTTACTTGCCCCGGTATAATCCTGCACCCGGTGCACCCTTGCAGGAGAGATCTTTTTACGAAGCTCAGGAGAAAGCGCATTGGTGTAGGTAATTGAATCTTTCTCTGACAGCAGTATGCCGTAGTTCACGATCCCCATTTCGTCGAATACATCCATGGCTTCCATACGAATGGGGCCCCGGCAGATGATTAACGGATTCATATGGGCGCAACTGAATGAGCGCGTCCAGTTCGATTCTGATTCCGATCTGCGACGATTGCGATGGGTCAGAGGATTTCTGAGATACCAGTTATTAGACATTGATTAAAGCTATTTTAGTGAAATTCTCGCTGAACACCTGTATAGGGTTCAGGCTGATAATTATCGAGGTGGAAGACAAGATGTTCTGCCAGGACCTTTCGGAGGTCTGAAGGCATGACAATCTGCGAAATTGACCCAAGACTCAAACCTTCTCTGGGATTCATGAGTTCCTTCTCGTATCGTTTGCCAAGCATGGCTTCTTCTTGTCGAAGCCAGGACTGGATTTCGGACTCGGCTTCTGTCTTTGCTTCAGATTCAGAGAGTCCTTCCGAGACCAACCTGTCTCTCGCGTCAGCTTCCTTTTTCTTTATGGAACCACGTAGCGCTCTCAATTCGTCTTTATAAACGAATTCAACACCTGGCGGTCCCATCACGGCAACCCGCGTGGTTGGCAACGCAATGACAAGATCTGCACCTGTCGGGTAATTGTTGTACGAAGCATAGGCACCACCGATTGCATTTCTAACAAGTACAAGAAAACGTGGCGTTCGTAAATCTATAATGGCATCCAACATCGCCCGACCGGCCTGGACGATACCGCGGCTTTCCTGCTCCTTGCCCGGCAGGAATCCGGTTGTATCCTCCATGAATATCACGGGAATATTGTAGAGATTGCAGAAGCGAATAAATCTCGCATTCTTATAGGCAGCATGTATGTCGATCTGACCAGACCCCACCGCTGAGTTGTTTGCAACAAAACCCACTACATGACCACCGACACGACCAAAACAGGTGATGGTATTTCTTGCACGCTCCGCCTGTATCTCAAAGTAGTCACCGTGGTCACAGATCTGCTGAATGATGATGCTGACATCAAAAGGCGTGTTAAAACCCGTTGGCGAGTTGAAGGTTCTTTTAAACAGTAAGTCGAGATCCCATGTTTTTCGATCAAGCGGATCACTGGTTTTTTGAAAGGGTGCAAATTCGCTGTTGTTATTTGGCAGATAACGCAACAGCTCCTTGGTTGTAAGCAGCGCTGAAACCTCGTCATCCACCGTGATGTCTGTTACACCCGTTTGATTATGAACGCCAACACCACCCAGTTCATCTGGCGTAACATCTTCCCCAAGCGCTGACTTCACAACTCCCGCGCCAGTCAGACCGATAAAGGTATCCTGCGGCTGAATCATAAAACTGCCCTGTCTCGGCAGATATGAACCCCCGCCCGCGTTGAAGCCAAACATACACATGATCGACGGGACGATGCCGCTGATTTTTCGTAGTGCGGTAAAAGCCTCGGCATAACCATCCAGGCCACCAACACCCGCCGGAACGAAAGCACCGGATGAGTCATTCATGCCAATAAGGGGTATTTTCCGCTTGCCAGCCAGCTCATATAATCGAGCCAGCTTTTTACCGTTGGTTGCATCCATCGACCCGGCTCGAACTGTAAAATCATGCCCGTAGAGTGCAATGTCGCGACCGTCGATGGTTATGATGCCCGTAACAAGTGACGCACCATCGAGGTTAGGCCCCCAGTTCTGGAACAGTATTTTAGGATCCCGATCCGTCAGCACCTTTATGCGCTCCCAAACCGTCATTCGATTCTTAAGGTGTTGCCTCTGAATATTTCTCAAGCCACCAGCGATAAACGGCTTTTGAGAAATCTCGTGGGCTTCGTTCAGCGTTTCTTCATAGGGACCGGGGTTGTAGTTGATTTCCCCCGGAATCGTAAACTCAACCGATTCATTTGGTTCAAACGGATTGGTTAGCGAGGGAACAACCGACTTCTTCATTCTAGATGGCATATAAGGTATTGATTCTATTAAATTTATCGCGAACTGTTGGGGATTCTGTCTGAAATCAAACTAGCCCAGCGCCATGTTATCAAAATAATGGGGGTCAGAGTAAAATTTACAATTCACTGACGGTCGGCTTGTGACCACGCCTGTGGCCTATTGCTAAACTATCTGCCCGGGATTCCGTGTATCCACACACAATTCACACTGCCCACCCATCACAGTTTGGCCGCTGGTTGACTTTAAATTTGCTTGTACCCAACTGACTCATAGTAGCCAATATTGAAAGCTCCGATGATTGCTAGTGGCACTTGATATTAAGTGTTAGACTGCGCGAACATAAGGAGATTTCATCAGGTCAGATACCGGGTCAGGCGTTGGACCAGTTACAGAAGGCGCTCGAATTCAATCTCTTGATGTTCTTCGTGGCTTCGCGCTTTTGGGTATCCTGTTGCTGAATATTCTTGGCTTTGGATTACATTCTGCTGCCTATTTCAATCCTGCAATTGACGGGGCAACCCACGGCCTGAACCTGGCTGTGTGGGGTACTGTGGATGTCTTGTTTGAAGGTTCGATGCGTTGTCTTTTTTCAATCCTCTTTGGGGCAGGGGTAGTGCTCTTTACAACCGGTGACAGAGCGAAAAGCGGCATATTACATTATCGTCGCAACTTCTGGTTGTTATTGCTTGGACTCATCGACATATTTGCATTGCTATGGACAGGAGACATTCTCGTGACCTATGCCATAGCCGGGGCAATATTGTTTCTGGTCAGAAACAAATCACCGCGATGGCTGCTTTGTGCCTTCGCTGGAATGATTATTCTTCTGTCTTCGCACTATGCAGTGACTGGCCTTGGATTGGGATATGCAAGAGACAACCCGGGAAAAATCGGGGAAAAGGTTAACGTTGATGAAGCCCAGCAGGAGATACAAGAAATATGGCTGGATTTCAAGAAAGACTTCTCACCGGAATCTACTGAAGACGAACTGGCTATCAGGCAATCGAGCTATTTCGACAATATTAAGTACACAGTGAAGAAGAGTTCAGAAATATTCACGTTTCAGCTACCCGTATATACGGTGCCTGATGCATTGACCATGATGCTGCTTGGCATGGCACTGTTCAAGATGGGTGTGCTCAATGCCCGTAGATCAGACGGGTTTTATATAAAATTGATGATCTGTGGGATGATTACTGGATTGACGATTAACCTGTATGAAGTGGTTACCGTTTGGCGAAGTGGATTTGATATTCTCGTTGGATTTCGTTATATCCGGCCCAGTTATCATCTTGGTCGTTTAGGTATGGCGGCATTTTATCTTGGCCTTGTGATGCTTGTCTGTCGGCGCGGGTTAGTTTTACAGTTCACAAAGCGTCTTGCAGCCGTTGGCCGTATGGCCCTTACGAATTATTTGTCTCATTCCCTGATTTGTTTGTTTATATTCACAGGCGCTGGGTTATCACTGGTGGGGGAACTGCAGCGATGGATGCTCTATGTTGTGGTCCTGGTGATCTGGATATTTCAATTGTGGTTTAGTCCATGGTGGCTTGAGCGATACAAATTTGGGCCGGTGGAATGGGTGTGGCGGTATCTTACTTATGGGGTCAGACCAGCAATGGTCAAATAGAGAATAGAATAATTGGGGTCAGTGTAAAATTATCATTTGACACTTGGCCTTTGGACCTCGATTCCGGTGAAACTGCGGTTGACCAGTCAGCTCTTAGCAGTTCTTCGAATTGCTTGTTAATCTTCTCAGCACCTAAAACAAACCCGGCTTCCAGACACTGTTTGATATTATAAATAAGCGTCTCATTTAGCTCGTATTCAAAAAAGTCGGTAGCCGATTTGACGTGTACTGGAAACTCCGCATTTTTGAACATTAATTTTACACTGACCCCAATTACTACCGAATAACACTTACTTTAACACTTACTTAGGACGGGGATATTGGTAGCATTGGGTTTGGCATGAACAGGTGATGAGTTATATGGAAATATTAAAAGGCATTCGCATCCTTGATTTCGGACGATATATTGCAGGCCCTTTTTGTGGCGCTCTGTTGGGAGACCTCGGTGCCGATGTGATTCGGATCGAAAAAGTGTCTGGTAGTGAAGATCGATTTACATCACCGGTAAACCCGGGTCATCCTGATGGAGAGGTGGGGTCAATGTTCCTCCAGCTCAATCGAAACAAGCGTGGTATGACATTAAATCCCAAGAAACCAGGCGCTGATGTTGTTAAACAACGATTGATTGAATCTGCTGATGTGGTACTTGCAAATATGCCTCAGAGCGGACTCAGGGATATTGGTATTGACTATGAGTCCCTCATAAAAATTAAACCTGACATCATTCTTGCGAGTAGCAGCGCATTTGGTACCAGCGGTCCCTTTGCTGATCGGGTCGGATTCGACGGTGTCGCCCAGGCAATGTCCGGCAACATGTATCTAACCGGCGAGTCAGATCAACCGTCTCGCAACTATCACCCTTATGTTGACTATACGACCGGTGCACTCAATACCATCGCCATCCTATCCGCAATCATGCATCGCAAAGAAACCGGAGAAGGCCAGGAGGTTCAGGGTGCCCTTCTCGCTTCTGCACTGACGGTTGCAGGCGGAACTCTCATCGAACAGGCGGTGACCGGCGTAAACCGTGTGGCATCAGGCAATCGTGGACAAACCGCTGCGCCATCAGACACTTACAAAACCCGGGATGGCTGGGTGCTTGTCAGCGTTGTTGGCCAACCGCTATTTGAACGCTGGGCAAACCTGATGGGTGAGGATGAGTGGTTGACTGATCCTCGTTTTGTCGACGACGCAAGTCGCGGGCTAAACAGCGACATAATAACTGAAAGAATGCAGGCATGGACATCCACACAATCAACTGCCGAAATTCTGGATGCCCTCGACACTGCCCGGATACCCTGTGGCGAAGTACTGTCGCCTCAGGAAGCTTTGAATCATCCGCAGGTTGAAGCAATGCACTATTTAGAAGACATCGAATACCCCGGTGTAGAAGGCACCTATCCCATGCCAAGAACCCCTATTGAATTTAACAAAATCGGAAGACCAAAATCCAAGCGTCCCCCTTTGTTGGGAGAACACACCGACACCATTCTCGCTGAGCTGGGATTCTCAAAAAATGAGATTTCAGATTTCCACGAGAAAAGGATTGTTTAGCTTTTCAAAAAAAGAGTTGGGATATCAGACCGTCCCTACTCTGGTATTTTACCCCGACCCCAATTCTTATTGAGCAAGCCGAATCCAATTGACGCCAAAAGAACTGATACAAACGGATTAAGGTAGTTAAAAAACGCATAGGGCGCATATTCCAGCACCGGGATCCCGAGTGTCGCCGTATAGAATGCTCCCGCGGTCGTCCAGGGAACCAGGCCCGTTGTCATGGTTGCACCTTCCTCAACTGAGCGAGAAAGTACGGCAGTATCAAGCTGCTTCTGCTTGTAGGAGGCGCGGAACAGTTGGCTGTTCAGAATGATAGTAATGTAGGCCTCCCCCATGGTCATGTTACCGAGCAGTCCTGCGGAAATTGTTGTTGCGATGAGACTGGTCGTACTTTTTATTCTGTTGATGGCTGCATTCAGAAGCACCTTCAGAAATCCCACCTCCTGGAGAATGCCACCCATTGCCAGTGCCATGACAGAAAGAATTAATGTCCAACTCATACTGTAGATACCACCTCGTCCAAGCAGGTCATCAATATTATCGACTCCGGTGTTACCACGAGAATTACTCCAAAGCGCATTGAGAGCATCTATTGCTGATTGCTCCTGATACAACACAGCAATCAAAATAGCAGTGGTGATACTGGCAGTCATACTCACTTCCGGTGAATAACGTCGCAGGCTACAACCTATCATCACCACCAGTGGCAAGAGTGTCACCCACGCATTCATCCTATAGGCACCTGCTAGTGACTGCTGGATATTCGCAATTTCAATACCGTGCAGCACGCCACCTGAATAACCGTATCCAAAGAGAATGAACAGAATCAGCACCAGGCAAAATGTTGGCAGGGTGGTATACAGCATCGACGTGATATGGCGATAGAGTGACGTCTCGGCACTCATAGCCGCAAGATTTGTTGTATCGGAAATCGGTGAAAGCTTATCACCGAAGGTAGCTCCTGATATAACCATACCCGCTACCAATGGCAGCGGTATTCCCAGCGTTTCACCAATGGCAATCAGCACAACACCAATGGTACCAACCGTTCCCCAGGAGGTTCCCGTTGTAACTGACATGAGGCTGGCAAGTAGAAATCCAGCAGGCAGGAAAAATTCGCTGTTTAACAGATTGAGACCATAAAACACCAGGGTCGCAATGGTTCCGCTCTGCATATAGGCGGCAATGACCATACCGATCAGCAGGAAGATATAGATTGCTGTAAGTGCCTTACCGATACCATTGCTCATCATCAGACGGATATCAGCATAAGAGAATCCCAGGCTTCTGGCATGAAGTCCCACCCAGAGGATACACAGACACATGACTACGTGTAGACTGATCCCGAAGAGGAACATGCCCGAGGCAATCATCAGGAAGATGCCCAAAAAGCATACCACTGCCTGCACTGGAGATGGGGTTTGATATTTGCTGCTATCGGTCATGGTCAGTCAAGCGAGGTATAGATTTGGCGAAATGATCGCAAGGATATGATTCTTGTACGTCAAAGTCATGCTCGAACTTGCAGGACATTAAAGGCGGAAGGCAGAAGACGGATAGGGTTAGCTCCTCCATGAGTAATTGGGGCTGGGCTGATAACAGTTTTTAAATGGCAACACATCAGAGAATCGTGAAGGAAAGAGATATGAATTCAGAACAACAGGTGCGAGCGAAAAACAGCATTCTTGGCGCGCTGGTCGCCGATGCTGCGACCATGGGATTTCATTGGTTGTACAGTCAGCGCCGGATCAGCGAACTCGCACCTGAAAAACCTGAATTTCGACAACCCAACGAAGAGGATTACTCAGGAAACGCTGGCTACTTTGCGCATGGACACAAGCATGCCGGGGAGCTATCACATTACGGTGAACAGATGTGGGTGATGTTGAGGTCCCTGGCGGAATGTGAAGGCCGCTACAGTAAGCAACACTATCAGGAGCAGTTTCGTTTGCATTTTGGCTATGGCGGGGCATTCCATGGCTACATAGATCGACCAACCCGCCAGACGCTTGATCGCATCTATCGTGACGAGAGTGATGCACTCGAAGCAGTTAATCAGATCCCTTTTTCTGGAGACACAGCAATACAGCAGGGCATGCTGACCAAGGTTCTCGCAGCCGCAAAGCGTTTTAGTGGCAAGCGGCTTCAGGACCAGGTGGAAACCTATGCAAATGGCACAACAACGCCGGAGCAATCACTTAAATACGGTTTTGCATTAATTGATGCACTATCGGGCTCTGAAGAGTTTCCAGGGGCAATCGACGATCAACTCCCGGCAATCAGCAAGCTCCCTCCTCTGATTGCCTGTCATGCAAACGACCCGGACCTTGAATCGCTGGCTTCCTCAGCCGTCAGGGTGACGAACAACACACCCCGGGCAGTCGACTTCGGTATGGTCAGCACTCAGCTTCTAAAATCAACAATTCAGGGTGAATCAATGTCAACGGCAATTGCGAATGGCGTAGCTGCTGGAACACCAGAGACACAGCAATTGTTAAATCGAGCACTTTCTATGGAAGTTCCTGTTCGGGAAGTTACCCGGGAATTCGGATTACACTGTGATCTCGGGAGTGGTATGTCGAGTTTGATCTCCAATTTGAAAACTGCATCCGGCTTCGTTCCGGCAATTCGGCAAAATATTTATTCAGGAGGCGATAACTGCGGCCGCGCGATACTGCTTGGCGCTGTTTGCGGTGCTCAATTTGGCACAGGCGCTAACGGTATCCCAGAGGCCTGGATCTCCCAATTACCTGGCAATGACCGGATACAATCAGAGATAGATCAACTGTTCGCCAATTGACGAGTGACTGGAAGCCGACCCCATACGCCATCAGGATCATGAATAGTTCATACAATTGTCAGCCAAACAAAGTAAAGCTAGCATGTACCCGTCTTCAAAAATGGTGACAGTCCATTAATACCAGCAGTAACAATCAATACACCTGGTACATGGTAGGTGTAATAACCTTTGTTATCCCAATGGGGATTCAAACGGTGTTGTTTCCCTGGCTGATTGCAGTTGAACTGGCCGAAAGCGCAGAGCGTTTGGGTTTCGCTCAAATGAGCACACAATTACCCGGGCTCTGTCTGATTCTGTTCGGGGGCGTGCTCGCTGACCGGATTGATCCAAGGAAGATCCTGATTGCTGTTCACTGCATTGCCGCATTGCCAGCATTGGCACTTGTATTATTGTTGTCTGCCGGTCAATTGAGTTACGCGGTGATGATCTGTTATGCCATTTTAATGGGTACTGTCACCGCATTTGCACAGCCAGCAAGAGATGGAATGCTCAATCGAATTGCTGATGGTGCGTTACAGAGGGCTGTCATTATCATCATGGGTCTTACATTCGGGGCACAGATATTTGGGATTATGGCGGCGGGCATGGCCGGTGATATTGGGCCAATTCCTTTGCTTATCGGTCAGAGCACCATTTTTTTGACTGGTGCCTTTGCTGCATTCAAGCTATGGCCAGCAAATTCTCCGAATTCTCCACAAGATAGTCACCCGGTTGCTGATATCAAGGATGGTCTGAGTGTGGTCTTCCGGTCAGAACGTATGAGATCAGTAATGATTTTACTCACTTTTATGAGTATGTTTTTTGGTGGTACATTTATGGTACTAAATCCAATTATCGTTCGCGATGTCTATCAAGGCAGTGCATTCGAGATTTCACTCTCATTCGCAGTATTCATGTGCGGTACCATTGCGATGACAGTCATCCTGGTATCAATTGGTGGATTAAAAAACCAGGGACGTGGGTTGCTGCTTGCACTCTGTTTTGGTGGTTTGATATTGAGTATCGCTGCAATTGGGCTGCCATTTTGGGGTTATCTCCTGATCTTGTTTTTGTGGGGTATCAGTGGAGGTGTTGGGCTTAGTATGGGTCGAACCATCATGCAGGAAGAAGCCCCGGAGAGTCACAGAGCAAGGGTCATGTCTGTCTTTTCGCTGGCTAATCTGGGTGGCATGCCGATTGGTGCGGTTCTGCTTGGGTACTGTGCCAGTGGGCTCGGGCCATTGAATAGTTTGTTCGTTGCCGTGGCAGGAATCTGGATCGCTTCTCTCCTCGTATTTCTGACTACAAACCTCGCTATTTCAGAGAACACAAAAACAGAGGGGTCGGTGTAGATAGGCACTTACAAAAAGCCAGAGCATCCGTAGCACTGGCCAGGTGTTTTTTCATTGACTCTGAATATTTTTGAGGGCATACCAATCGCTCCATGAAAAGACTGTTGTTGACATTATTCAGCGTCATGCTGGTGACGTTCCTGGCGAGACCGACCCTGGGGGGAGGCTGGGTCTGGGATATTGGAAACGGGGCAGGGTTCGCCGCGTTCGCAGGACTTTTATATCTCAGTAAACCAGGCAACTCCGGTAAAAGCGTTCGGGCACACCAACTTCTGGGTTTTACCGTACTGGGCGTGGCAACTTTACATGTATTCTGGTTCCTGCTGCTTGATGCTGCGGTGATCGAATACGTCAAATGGGACGCGCCTATCTATATGTGGGCGGGTATTCTGGGCTTCATCTTCCTCGTTGGACTTATCTGCATCGGTTTACCTGAATACCACATGCGCCTGCACCGACACTATGCCAGTTTTAAGTATTGGCATCGCAGCCTGGCACTTGTGACTGTACTTGGTACCGGTTATCACATCCTTGGGAGCGGCATGTATCTGAGTGCTCCCTATCAACTTGTGCTGTTTGCATCGGTCATCCTGATGGCCCTGACAAATGATCAGGTGCTGGATCGGGGTGAAGAAATAACTCGACGGACTTCGCAGATATTCGTCCTGGTAGCCACGCTTTGTGTGGTGTTCTACGCGGGCATCAGGAATATTTCACTGTGAGGATATTCCTGGCACTAATAATTACATCAACGATCTATCTGATTGTATTTGGCACACCGCTGTCAACCGAACATCCGACAAGCGAGCTTCGATGGTCGAGTCCAACCCCGATTCTACCGATGACTTTTGCACACTTAAGTCACGTTAATGAGAACTGCCTCGATTGCCATCACAACTATCAGGATGACACTGGTAACGGTTTTTGCATGAACTGTCATGTTACAGACGAGGATGTCTGGCCACTTCTGGAGGCGCAGTTTCATGATCTTTGTCGCGGTTGTCACGAAGATAAACAGTTAGCTGGCGAAGAAGGCGGACCCACACGCGTATGTATTGAATGCCATGTTAGTGAGGATTTGCCGTAATTCCGGAATAGCCAGATTGTTCGATTTATCACAGAAGCTTACAACCGTTCTTATGACCAAAGCTCCTGCTGGCGACTGTGCCAGTTGTAACTCTCTTCCAATTGCGCTGCGAGATTCAGCAACAAACCCTCTTCTCCCATACCACCTGCAAGTTGTACCCCGACTGGCAAGCCATCCGCTGTCCAGTGAAGCGGCAGAGAAATTGCTGGCTGCCCTGTACTATTGAACAACGGCGTATTGGTCGCATATTGGAATGTTTGATGAGTCCACTCAATGGCACTCATCCGGTCATCGTCCTGATTCAACACCCCGTGTGCGGGTGGCGGAGCAGATAAGGTACTGCTCAACAAAACATCAAAATGTTCAAATGCATCAGCGGTTTGTCGAGATATACGATTGACGTAGTCAAGCGCTCCCAGAATCTGGAGCGCGGTTATCCTGGAACCAAATTCTGCACAAGTCAAAGTAATCGCCTCAAAATTATCGTTATCAGCCGCGCATCCTGTTGCCTCCTGGAGCTGGGTCACAAACTGTGCAGCAAATGCGCACCAGATGATATTGATATTCTCGGCAAACTCATCGAAATCGAACGAAAGTGGACATTCCACAATGGTATGACCCAGATCTTTAAGAAGATCCGCCGTGTTACCGGCTGCCGCTGCGCACTCCGGATGTATGGGTTGATTTAACAGTGACGACTCCACAAAGGCCACTCGAACAGGTTTAGGTGCGGCTTTTGAAGCCGCAACGAAAGTGGTTTTTGGCGACGCAATGATATGTGCTGCACCCAGATCCGGTCCGGCGACGCAATCTAACATTGCTGCACAGTCTCTTACGGAACGAGTCAAAACAAATTCTATCGCATGTGCGAACAAGGGATCAGAAGCACCTGGGCCCACGGGTGTTCTGTCCCGTGTGGGCTTCAGACCAACCAGGCCATCACAGGAAGCCGGAACCCTGATAGATCCACCGCCATCATTCGCATGAGCAATTGGCACAATACCCGCGGCAACTGCTGCCCCAGAACCACCACTTGAGCCACCAGCACTGTGACCAGACTTCCAGGGATTATGTACCGGCCCAAATGCGACTGTTTCAGTGGTCGCGTTATATCCCATCTCCGGTGTCTGGGTCGTACCAACAAGCTGTAATCCTGATGTTCTGAATCGCTTCATCAGATTCGAATCTTCGGCAGACGGCAATGCCGGAACCGCCCTGGATCCGGCTCTGCTGAGTGCACCTTTGGCTTGCAGCACAAGTTCTTTGACAAGAAACGGTACACCGCTAAAAGGTTGCCCTTCTGCAAACGGTTGATCGTCAAGCGTACTCAAGACTGCATTCAATTCAGGATTCCTCGTCTCGATTGCAGCTCGGGCAGTATCCGCCGCTTCCAGGGCTGTGATCTCTCCATCAACGATCAGTTTAGCGAGCCCTAGCCCATCATAGCTTGCATATTCCGAGAATTTCATCGCATCACCTTCTATGGTTACATCAATTGGTTTTTAATGTGATCAACTAAAGTGTTGGTCTCATTCGATCGAGCTCAGTTACTCCGACCCCAGAACTTTTTTATACAATCTGTGTGACAAGGTCCTCGAAGTTTTCTGCGTTGATATCGATGTCTGCAACAGGGAAGGGTTCATCTGATCCGGCATCATTGCTCTCAACCCTGGGAACATACGCCGAGTGCATACCGGCAGCCATTGCTGCCCTGAGATCAGCCGGATGTGCTGCAACCATCATACATTGAGAAGGTTCAAGTCCGAGCAATCTCGCTGCACTCTGATAAGCCTCGGGTTCTGGTTTGTAATGATCAAGGAATTCGCAACTGATGATACCATCCCAGTTCAGGCCACCCTTTTTAGAGCTATCGACTGCGATACTCCAACTGAGAACTGTTAGGATGACTGTTGTGTACCGGGTGCGTAACATCTCAAGGGCGGGTGGAAAGTCAGCCCAGACATTCATCCTGTGCCAGGCCAGGGTCAACTCATCTTTGTCCTCATCCGATAATTCAAGTGCCTTGTGATTTGTCGCCACCTCATCAATCGCCATCCTGTGCAGTTGATCCGCATTCATCCAGGGCAGTTTCTTCTTCCTGACATCACTCAATAACTGGAACATGCGCCGCCGCCACTGATTAGCGAACAGTGGCGCATCCAATTCGACTGACCTGTCCCGGGCCATGGCTATGAGTTCATCACGAATTGTGCTGTGCCAATCGAATACTGTCCCACCCACATCGAACGTAAGGGCTCGAATACTGCTGAGGTCAATCGCCATAATGTCAGTTCCATTGTCGGTAGTTGATGACAGGATCAACAATAAACGCTGGGTTTCAGGAAATCCATGACTGCCCGCAGAGATCCCGGCTACTGATTTATCTCGATGAAATAATCTGTCGTCTTTAAGGATCATTGATGCGCCTGCTATCCGATGAATGGCAGCATAAATTGCTACCGATTATCTGAAAAACCCGGAAATTGCTCAGTTTATGATCATAATACACACAATATATTTATTGATTTAGTCGAGTCCGATGAAACACTTACTACCTTTACTACTGGCGGCCTGCTTTGTGGCTGCTACTATAGTTTCTCCATTTGCTGCTGCGAAGAATCCAAAAGTAGAGATTTGCCACATTGTCGCCTCAACTGTCTGGGATCCGACCCGAAATATCATGTTCGGTCGTATCATCAGCGTTAGCGAAAAGAATGTCGGTAGACACGAATACCATTACGATTCCCAGGAATTTGATATTCTGACCGAGGATCTCCGGGTCATCCTGGAAGATGAAGGTATCTCATTACCAAATGCGAACTGCATTATCCCGCTATAGTGTTGTCTGGCGTGGCTGCCACCAAAGCGTGATCAACGAGATTTTCATCTCTCATCTGTCGTGCACTAGATCCTTGTAAATTTCTGATCAGGCTTATGAGCCACCTCGATGATTAGAAAGTTACAGTGACAATGCTTCAATATTTACTCGTGCTTTCTATAAGACTGGCTGGCTATCATCCCTCGTTCCTCATTGACGCTGAATAATAGAACAAGTCCTGCGACAAAGAACGAAAGCGTTGTAAGCATGGCTACCTGGTAGTTTCCATCGGTAAGTCGATTGGTAATGCCGTAGCTGATGGGACCCAGGATAGCCGCAGCCCTTGCAGCCAGACCCCATAAGCCGAAGAACTCTGCATTGCGTGCTTCAGGGGTTAGTCTGCCAATCAATGCCCGACCACCTGCCTGAGTCGCACCCATCGCCAGTCCAACCAGGTTACCCGCGATCCAGATATCCTGTTCCTCATTTGAGAACAGAGTTATCAGAATCGCCACAATCCATACAATTAATGCCCCGGCCAGACTCGGCACCGAGCCAAAACGGTCCTGAGCGAACCCGAACACAAAGGCACCTGCCGCGGCTGTGAAATTGACAACCATGATGAGCACTATCAGTTGCTGACTGCTGAACCCCACGACTTCCTGAGCATAAATGGCGGCAATCACAATGACCGTAGCCACGCCAGACTGGAACAATGTCAGGCATACGAGGAACCGAAACAGATCCTTCAATTGGGCTGCGTGCTGTAGAGTATTTTGCACTTCCCTGAAACCCGCACGCAGATATGAGAATCCCATCGGTACAGCTTTCGGTATGGCTCTCTCTTTCAACCAGATAAAAGTAGGTGCTGCTGTCACCGCAAAGATGATGGCTGTAAACAACAAAGACATGGGTACAAAGTGATTGGCATCCAGACCCTGCCCTTCTGACCAGCTTATATATGCAAGACAGATTCCCAGCGTCAGCAACCCCCCAAAATAGCCAAGGCTCCAGCCATAGCCAGACACTCGTCCCATATTGTCCTTGTGGGCAATCTCAGGAAGAAAGGCTGCAATCAGATTTTCACCACTGGCAAAAGCAATCGCCGAGACAACGGTTAACAGCATGGCAATCGGGAGCGCATCAGAACCGGCCTGGCCCAACAGTCCCGTTGCCAGAACACAGGTGATGGTTGTAAGCAGGAGGAATACCTTTTTCATAGCACGATAATCTGCGATCGCACCAATTACCGGGCCACTAATCAATACACAGAAATTCGCAGCACCAATTGATAAAGTCCACAACAGCGTGCCTGCACCTGGAGACCGCTGATCAATATCCGCTGCAATGACTCCCACAAAATAGGCGCTGTAAATCGTCGTCAGTACGACCGTGGTATATCCTGAATTGGCAAAATCGTAGAATGCCCACGCCAATATCTCACGTCGGCTCCCCGGATTGACAGCCGTTGGCGTCACAATCTTTCCGTCTTCATTATTCACTGGCGCGCTTCCCACTCAATCCGATGCTGAGAATGGATTTTCCGTGATCCTAGATCGTTGTTTCATCTTTTCAGGAGAATCATCCACAGCAGGCATACTGCACGAATGATGAGCCTATGCTAAATGGCGCCCGTCAAATCGGACATGGTAGCTTCAATCTGCTTTTTTACCGCCAGTGGATCTCTAAGCCTATCAAACATGACTTCTCTATCATCCTCACCCGTCACCCAAACATCAGCGTAACCTAATAGTCTGCCAGTCGGTGTTTGTTCAATCCTGACTGATTTGACTGAAGACAAATCCACCTCGTCGATGCTGGGTTTAAGGACACCTTTTCTCAGAATCAGGCGTTTATCTGTCAACCCCATCTCTTCACCCTGCAAGGTAAACCAATAATAAATTGTTGCCAGAAACGAGAGGCCGAAGGTAACTGGTACAAGTATGAGTGACAGCCATACACCCATCCACACGGACCGATGCCGCTTAAATTCACCCACGATTTTTTCATCTTCTGAAACCAAATTCTCAATATGAGACATGAATCCTCTTCTCTTACCATTTACATAATTGGGTTAAATCATCTCAGGGACTCGGCTAGTGTAAATCCGAGATTACAACTCATGCAAATTTAAACTGAATTAATAGCATTCACATACAGAACCATCGACACAAGATTGGAAGAACCGGAATGGTGCCAACCTGCTTGATCACTCAAATCAACTATATCCTCTTTGTCTGGCACCATTAGTGCTACTGGATTGCCCACCACATAGAGATCGATCTCGGGTTGAGATTATTTTGACTCTTCCATTGAAATATGTTCATTTGTGCTAGGCAAATAAGCATGCGCATTGGAGGAGGCCATCATGAGTTATGCCGGTGAAAGGCGAATTTTAGACGCTGATAGTCATCTGATGGAATTACCGGACTTCTTATCCCGCCATGCCGACCCAGGGGTCCGTGACCAGATGCCTTCCTTTTCAAGTGAAAGCCTCGCCATAGAAGGCGTTCGGTTTGGTGGTGATGCTGGCCTGCCCATGCACTCAAGCGAAATGATCGACGAATTGAAAGGATTTGGGGACCGGATTACCTGGGGCCCCAAATGGCATGATGCCCTTGGTTCGTTTAGCGGTGAGGAGCGTATCCATGCACTTGATCAGCTTGGTTTTGAGTATCAGGTTGTATTCTCATCTTTCTGTGCAGGCAAAGTATTTGAAACTGAAGATTCGCTTCGTTATCACGTTGCACGTGCACACAATAGAGCCATGAGTGAATTCTGTTCGGCAGATCCACGATTGTTGGGTGTTGCAATGGTTCCGCTCGACGACCCTGACGCGGCAGTGACTGAAATCAAGCAATGCATCAAAGAAGGACTGGCTTCCGTCTGGATTCCCGCCCGTGCGCCCGGTGGTCGGTCACCGGGCCATGCCATGCATGATCCAATCTGGAGACTGCTAACAGACGCAGGCCTGCCATTCATGCTGCATGTCGGCAGCAGCACACTAAGCATCCCTGACGCCTGGATGAATGATGGTTTTTCAGAAAGGCAAAGCGCCCGTGGCAGAGCAGAAGTGATAGGTTCCAAAGATCTGACGGTAATCTTCCAGGACACATTACGCTTTCTTTCCGTGCTGGTACTGGACGGCGTACTCGAAAAATTCCCCGAACTCCGCGGCGGCGCCATAGAGGTAGGGGCTGGCTGGGTACCCGACATGATAAGAAGACTGGATCATGCAGCCGAAATCTGGGCCAAATCCGAACCACACCTCGGACAGATGAAACGCAAACCTTCAGAGCAAATCAGGGAGCAGTTAAGGTTCACACCCTACCCTTTTGAGGACGTTGGTCTGCTGATTGAACAGTCAAATCCTGAGCTGTATCTATTCTCATCAGACTACCCACATGCAGAGGGTGGGAGGGATCCGATCGGTCGTTTTTCGAAATCTCTAAGTGATCAGAATGAGCATGTTCACGATGCTTTTTTTTATAGCAATTTCCAGTCGCTTTATCCAAACCTGTAATTGCGAGTTGGAACACCCAGGCAGTTCATGTGAATTGGCAGTGAATTTGCCAACTTTTTTTGACCCTTAAGCAAATATTTCAATTCAGAAACCTAATCCCGCCAGTTCAGGATTGAATGATCAGGAGCGATCTACACTTCCTTTTTTCACTCATAATTATCTGCTAGCGTATTGATACTATAATGAAAAAACAGAGATAACCGCGCCCTGAGATCAACTCCCGAAAGCGGTTCCGTCTGTCACACACCGACTAGCTGCAAGTATCTGTAATTTAACGAAATCTCACCTGGTTCTGATCAATCGAGAGCCTGTATTCAAAATATTCCTATCACATTTTAATTGTATTTGCAATGCGCTACATCAATGTGAAATTAAAAAGTGGAAATTGGGAATTTATCAACTAGAGTAATTTTTATGGGTTGTCGCGTTGGATCTAACGCTGAACTCAACAGTGAGATCCTTACTAGAAAACCTCAGACGGGATTCAGAATGATGACAAAAACAACCTTCTCTTGTGGTAAAGAATTGCATGTTAATCATGTATTGAATCTGCATCGCCGATTGCAGAAATCCTTACAGAAATCCAGGTTCATCGAGTTAAAAGCAAATCTGGTTGAAAAGGTTGATTCAGCGGGCTTGCAGCTATTGGTTGCACTCGCGCAAGAAATAGAAAGATCGGGTGGAAAACTAGTCTGCCAAAAACCTTCTGAAATACTTATCGACGCAATAAGTATCTCTGGGCTCAGCGACTCCCTCGGTTTTATACAAGCACCTGGCTCCGGAGAAAATAAATGACCAGTATTCTAATTGCAGATGACTCAACTTCAATGCGCGGTATGGTTGAAGCAACCTTACAGTCAGCAGGGCACCAAATTGTAAGTGCCGCTGATGGGAAGGAGGCCTTGGATTTCGCAAAGCAGAGTAGTTTCGATGCCGTTGTCACAGATTTGAACATGCCGGTGATGGATGGCATCACGCTGGTAAAAGAATTGCGCGCCTTACCAAATTACAAATACACACCGATTCTGTTGCTAACAACAGAATCTGGTACGGATAAAAAAACCGCAGGAAAACAAGCCGGTGCCACGGGCTGGATAGTTAAACCATTCAATCCAGAGAAACTTTTATCAACAGTTAGTCGAGTCCTCGACTAAGTCTCGGGTGGTTAACTTCAGGAGTAGTACATGACTATCGAACTTGATCAGTTCCATGAAGTTTTTTTTGAAGAAAGTCTCGAAGGCATCGAGATCATGGAACAAGCCCTATTGAATATGGATGAAAGCACGGGGGATCCCGAGGCTGTCAATAGCATCTTCCGGGCAGCTCACTCCATTAAAGGTGGAAGTGGGACCTTTGGTTTTATTGAGGTCACGAGATTTACTCACGTAATGGAAACGCTGCTTGATGAAGTCAGGGAAGGCAACCGGTCATTAACCAACGAATCTATAGAGCTGCTATTAAAATCCTGTGATTGCCTCAGGGATATGATTGAGATTTTGCAGTCGGGCGAGTCGGTGGACCCGAATTCAGCACAACATTTGCTCAGCGCCTTTGAAGAGATGTTACGTGAGGATTCTGCCTCAGAACCCCAAGGAGAATCGGACTCTGAGCGCAATGCTGATGTCGCGCTTCAATCTCAGCAATCCGGTTCAGCTACGACTGGTGGCTACTGGCAGATCGAATTTATTCCGGAACCCCAGATCCTGCAGACCGGAAATGAACCATTGCGAATATTCCGGGAACTGGCCGGTTTAGGAAAGCTGACAGCCCTCGCTGACACGAGTGGAATCCCACCGTTTGATCAGCTAACTGCAAATGAATGTCATTTGAAGTGGAAGTTAAATCTCGAAGGAGAGATAGAGCAGGCACAGATAGAGGAAGCTTTTGACTGGGTCGTTGACGAATGCGAACTCAACATTACCTATATCCAGGGAGCGGAAGAGAACCCTGAAGACATAGATTCAGCAAGCACTGATGAAGTCACAACAGAGCCGAATAACCCAGAGCGTGATGAAGCACCTGTACCAGTCGAGTCAACCAAACAGGGATCCTCTGTTCAGGCAAAGAAGAATTCCAGTTCATCAATAAGGGTCGGCATAGACAAGGTAGACAGCCTGATAAATCTAGTGGGAGAGCTGGTCATCACCCAGTCTATGCTGTCAGAGCTTGGAAGAGAATTTGACATAAGCAAGGTTGATTTGCTGGCCGAAGGCCTGGAACAACTGTTGCAGAACACCAAGGAACTGCAAGAAAGTGCCATGAGCATTCGTATGTTACCTATCAGCTTTGCTTTTAACCGCTTCCCCAGAATGATCAGGGACCTGGCGGTACAAATGGATAAAAAAGTTGAGATGCAGGTAAATGGTGAACATACGGAACTTGATAAAACCGTTATCGAGCAGATCGGCGATCCCTTAATTCATCTCGTTCGCAATGCCATAGATCACGGTATAGAAACGGCGGCAACGAGAGCCGAGGCTGGAAAGCCCGAAGAGGGAAAAATCGTCCTCAACGCATATCATCAAGGCGGTAATATCGTCATCGAAGTCAGCGACGACGGCAAAGGCATTGATCGTGATGTCATCCTTCAAAAGGCAATAGAGAAAGGCGTCGTCGATGCCGCTAGCGGAACTGACCTCAGCGACAGCCAGGTTTACGACTTTTTATTCGCTCCGGGCTTTTCAACCGCAGCGGTTGTCAGCGACATTTCAGGTCGGGGCGTAGGCATGGATGTCGTGAAGCGGAATATCAGAGCGCTGGGTGGTCGAATTCAAATCGAATCTGAATTAGGTGTCGGCAGTACGTTTCGAATTCATCTGCCGCTGACGATGGCAATTCTGGACGGACAACTGGTTCGGGTAGGTAAAGAAATATTCATTATACCGTTGATCACCATCGTTGAATCACTGCAAATCAAGC
>CAZJRI010000055.1:25526-30515 GCA_964548025.1 uncultured Pseudomonadales bacterium | reverse complement strand
CTGGATTCTTCAAACAGATAACCATCCAATCGGCCAGTTGTTCCATATCACGTTCAACCATTCCCCGGCTGGTGGCGGCTGGCGTTCCAATTCGGATACCGCTGGGCCGTAAGGGAGGGTTGGGATCATCAGGAATAATCTGTTTATTGGTTGTAATTAAGGCTTTGTCGAGGGTTTCTTCAGCAACTCTTCCATCGATCCCATAACTGAGGCTGGTATCCAATACCATCATGTGATTGTCCGTTCCACCCGTAACAAGTGATGCCTGTCGGTTCAACAAACCTTCTGCCAGTGCCGTTGCATTTTTCAAAACCTGCGAGGCGTACTGCTTGAATTCATCACTCTGCGCCTTCAACAGAGTCACAGCGATAGCAGCGATGGCGTTCATATGAGGTCCACCCTGCAATCCCGGAAACACGGACTTGTCGATCTTCGAAGCGAGGGCTTTCTTGCACAGGACCATACCACCCCGGGGGCCACGCAGACTTTTATGGGTCGTTGTCGTGACAATATCAAAGCCAAAATCAAAGGGGTTATTCATTGCACCACCTGCAACGAGTCCACCAAAGTGAGACGCATCTGTCATGGTCAGCGCCCCGACTTCATCAGCTATTGATTTAAAGCTGGCATAATCTATATCCCGCGGATAAGAGGTATATCCGGCAAGGATTAACTTTGGCTGATGCTTTATTGCATCTTCCCTCACCTTATCAAAATCAATTGACCCATCCGCCGGGTTCGTCACATAGCGCACAAAATTAAAGAGCTTTCCCATGTGGGAAACCGGTGCACCATGAGTCAGATGCCCACCATGAGAAAGATCCATGGCCATAATGGTATCTCCCGGTTCCAGCAGTCCCAGATAGACAGCCTGATTCATCGCTGACCCTGACAGGGGCTGAACATTGGCATGTTCACACCTGAAGACTGATTTGGCCCTCTCCCGGGCAAGATTTTCAATAATATCGGTGTACTCCTGGCCGCCATAGTATCTGCGTCCCGGATAGCCCTCCGAATATTTATTTGTGAACACGCTACCGAGTGCAGCCAATACTTCAGGAAATGTATAGTTTTCTGAAGGGATGAGTTCAATGCCTGATCGTTGCCTGTTTTCCTCGCCTAAAAGCGCACCATATACGTCAGGATCATTTTGTTTCAGATAGTCTAAGTTGGATGTCATAGGGCATCTCCCAAGTTCAGATGTGAGCGCCCAGGCGAACGGCATTGAAGGTTTAGCTTCACACTTCCCGGTGGTTTATCCACCTGATACCGAACCACGTTTCGGTAAATCGCCAGTCATGTGAAGTGGCGAATTCTAACTGTCGATTCGCCGAATTGAAACTTCAATTCATGTGGATCTGTCAATTTGTGGTTCGATACCTATCCCAGGATGACCGGTTTTTACTTTCACCCTGTCGCTCTGCGATAATTCATCCCGTAACAGATTCAAGGAGAATAGATGGTGGATGCCGAAATACACTATTGTGCCCAGTGAAACTACGAACCCGATGCGGTCAGTCTGGCTGCAGAGCTCAAATCGAGTTTCGGTGTTGAAACGACCCTGTATCCTGAAGGCAAGGGCATTTTTGATGTCATCATTGACGGTAAGCTGGTTTTTTCCAAGTACGAAACCCACCGATTTCCTGAGCCCGATGAAGTTTCAGGCCTGATTAAAGATGCCAGGGGCTAAGCAAAGGCTCTATTTTATTCACTTTCAGTAAACCGGATCGCCATGATTCCGGCATGGATACACAGGCTCAGATTAAGGCATCTACTCGGCTGCAATTCCCGTCCCAGGGTCGAAATCGCACGTGGCGATGTTTGTGAAAGAGTGCGCACATCTCATCAATTCTGGCCTGGGTGAACTGCGATTGATGATAGCTTAGCGAGCGATGAGCTCTCTTCGCATCCTCATCAGAGAATGAAACCGTAATCGGCAGATGTCTGCTATCCAGCCCATATATGACTCGATCAGCTATATCTGAATTCACATCGAATAACTCCGGGAAATCCTCTGTGCAGATACCCGGATAATAGAGCTGTGAATTAACCTCAGCCGGTAATGACTGGAACACTGTAGTCACAACATTACCAACAGTCGTATGATCCGGGTGACCATAAATCCCGTCTGGGCCAAAGGTAATAATGACTGATGGCCTGATTTCTTCGATTAGCGTCAGGATCTGATCATAGAGTGTCGAGAGGTCATTCAGAGTCGCTTTAAGTACAGGCGTTTTATGTGAGAAACCATCGGCGATATTGAGGCAGATCGGAGGATTAATGCCCAATTCTCTGACGGCACTCTCAAGTTCTTCACGTCTGAGATTTGCCAGATCATCTCCCGCCAGACCGTCCATATGAGCTGCCATGCCAAATCGCCCGTCTGTAGCGATGACCAGATGACACTCTGCACCTTCTCTCGCATAACGAGAGAGCACTGGCGCGATGAACAGTTCATCATCCGGGTGCGCAAATACCGCCATGATAGATTTATTTCTCGATTTTTCTTGTTCATTCATTTAATCGCTCCTCCTGGCAGGCCCTGTTTCCAGACAGGCAACCACCACTGATTGTTTCAATCTAAAACGGCAGATCTGTAAGATCCACATTCCCGCCGGTTAGAATCAAGCCAACTTTTTTCCGTTGAAACCTGTGTGGCTGACTGAGTATCGCCGCCAGTGTTACTGCAGATGATGGCTCTACGATTTGTTTCATCCGGCTCCAGATCAGTCTCATTGCATGAACTATTTCTTCCTCACTAACGAGAATAATATCATCAACGTTGTCTCTGATGATCTCGAAATTGATTTCGCCGAGAGTCGTTAAAAGACCGTCCGCAATGGTATTCGGATTATGCCGCTCAACACGAATGCCACTTTTTAATGATCGATAGGCATCGTCTGCCTGTGATGGTTCAGCGCCATATACCTCGATATTACCCGCGCTTTTTGCCACAATCGAGCAGCCTGAAAGTAATCCACCACCCCCAACCGGAATGACCATGATTTCTAATTCCGGGACATCTTCAATGAATTCAATCGCGGTGGTTCCCTGACCCGCAATTATCCCGATATCATCATAGGGCGGAACAAAATGAGCACCCGTCTTACCAACGACTTCTCTTAGTGATCTTTCTCTGGCATCAAGCGTTGCCTCGCACTTGATAATGTTACCGCCGTAGGATGCTATTGCATCGAGTTTTGCCTGTTTCGCATTTTCCGGTACAACGATGAATGCCGGAATTTTCCTCAGACCAGCCGCACGAGCCAGCGCTGCACCATGATTACCTGATGAATGCGTTGCAACCCCTTTTTCAGCCTCAACTTCGCTGAGTGAGAAGACGACATTAACCGCTCCCCTGGTCTTAAATGCGCCAGCCTTTTGCAGGTGCTCAGCCTTGAAGAAGAGACTGGCACCTGTTATCTCATCAATAAGTGCACTGGTGAGTACCGGCGTTCTGTTGGTGAACGGCTTGATCCTTTCGTGCGCCGAGAGAATCAGATCCGTATCGATTTTTGGGGACAGAGATTTCGGATTCACGCTATCAGATCCTCTCTGGAATAGAACCGGCCAGTTTCCCGTCGGTACTAGTTTGCTTTCTTCTCAATTTTTGCCCAGGAGTCTCTAAGGCCGACGACTCGATTAAAGACCAGGTGATCGGATCGAGACTGTTTAGAGTCAATACAAAAATAACCTTCTCTTTCGAATTGGAACCGGTTCTCTTCGGTTACTTCAGCCATGCCCTCTTCAACGAAGCCATTTTTTACGGTCAATGAACCGGGATTTATCAACTCCCGGTAGTCGGTATCAGCCGTGTCGGGGAAATCAACGGTGAACAGCGGTTCATAGAGATTGAATTGCGCTGGCAGGGCGTGCTTGGCCGAAACCCAGTGAATAACGCCCTTGACCTTCCTGTCTTCAGGATTTTTGCCCAATGTTGATGGATCATAACTGCAACGCAATTCGATAATATTGCCTTCATCATCTTTGATCACCTGATTCGCTTTGATGACATAACCATAACGCAGTCTGACTTCACCGCCTGCAACCAGACGCTTGTACTTGCGATTGGCTTCTTCCCTGAAATCATCACGGTCGATATATACCTCACCGCTGAACTGGAGGCTTCGGGTGCCCATGGATTCATCCTGCGGATGATTAGCAACGACAAGTTCTTCGACCTGGTCTTGCGGATAATTTTCTATCAGCACCTTAATCGGATTAATAACACCCATCACTCGTGGGGACGAGGCCAGGTCATCCCGAATACAGCTTTCAAGCAACGCCAGCTCAACATTGTTGTCGCTCTTTGTCACACCTATCCTGCGACAAAAATCTCTGATTGATGCCGCTGTATAGCCTTTTCGCCTCAGACCCGCGATTGTGGGTAGCCTGGGGTCATCCCAACCATCAACAATTTTCTCGTCAACG
This sequence comes from uncultured Pseudomonadales bacterium, assembly GCA_964548025.1. Lineage (GTDB taxonomy): Bacteria > Pseudomonadota > Gammaproteobacteria > Pseudomonadales > Azotimanducaceae > JAHRVQ01. The sequence goes on along the minus strand of CAZJRI010000055.1, from coordinate 26,084 downwards.
AGCTGTTTTAATTTTCTCTTGCTCATCATCGTGTACTGGAGATTTAACCTTGAGAATTCTATCTGTTGGGGATGACAATTAACTTTCAGTTCATCGAGTACCCAGTCATAAAGCGGTCTGTGATCTTCAAAGCCAAGATCACAAAGTGAATGCGTTATCCCCTCAAGTGAATCCGATATACAGTGGGTATAGTCATAGAGCGGATAAATACACCACTTGTCGCCAGTCTGGTGATGCTCGACATGACGAATTCGATAAATTGCCGGATCTCGCATATTAATATTCGGTGACGACATATCTATCTTCAGGCGAAGAACATGCTCACCGTCTGCAAATTCACCTGCCTTCATTCGCCGGAACAGATCGAGATTTTCATCAATTGATCGTTCACGGTCCGGGCTCTCTTCGCCAGCAGAAGTTAGCGTGCCTCGACGTTCCCTGATTTCCTCCGCAGAGGATGAGTCAACATACGCTTTACCGTCTTTTATCAGTTGCTCTGCGAACTCATAGAGCACATCGAAATAATCCGAGGCGTTTCGAATCTCCAGCCATTCGAAT